>NZ_BAABDD010000011.1:0-164208 GCF_039539445.1 Salinactinospora qingdaonensis | reverse complement strand
CCGTTCCGTGCTTGGCCGTGAGTTTGTCCAGCATCTGGCGGAGCTTGGGCTCGCTGTTGGGCAGGCGCTTATCGAACACGGTCTTGCCGGCGGGGGTCACGCCGCGGGCGTGGTGCTGGCCTTTGCCGACGTCCAGGCCGAGGTAGACGCCGATCTCGTCGGGGGTGTCGGCCACGTGTACTCCTGGCTGCTTGTGCGTCGTCCCGGCCGCAGCGGGCACCGTCTGGCGGCATCCACATTACGAAGATCCTGCCCAGGGCGGATCGTGCTTCTATCAGCGGTCTGGCGGTGCCTCTGGTGCCCGGTGACACCACCCCCCGGATCATCGATGACAGGGGGGACCAGTCCTGCCGGGACCAGAGGCCGGGAGTTCCCTTGCGGAACTCCCTAAAAGGTAATGGGGGGGTGTTTCTGTGGGGTTGTCACGTTGGGGTGGGGCGTGGGTGGTGTGGGGGGCCTGGTGTGTGTCTGGGGTGGGAGTGTTCGTCGTCCGCTCGTGCCTCGATCGCTTTGCGATCTCGGCAGCCTTGACGGGGGGCGCTGTGTCTTTGACGCATCGCTGTTGTGCCGGGTGCCGCTGGTGTGGGGGACATGCCGGTGGGGTGGTGTCTCGGTGGGACGGTGGCTGAGGGCGTGCCGGAAGCCGCCGAGCCGCCCCACCCCCGTCCGCTCCGTCATGGTGCTCGCCCCGTTCCCGTCTGTCCGGTCGCGGTGGTGGCCCCGTTCCTGTTTGCCTTGTTGTGGTGTTGGCTCCACGTGGGCCCCAGCCCCGTCGTGACACCCGTGTCACCTCAGGCACAGCCCGCCCCGGGCTGCTGAGATCACGTAGCGATCGAGGCACGAGCGAACGGCGCCATCTGCCCACTCCCGGCTTGACACCCCCGGAGAAACACCCCGGACGCCGGCTGGGAAGCCGGGGCTTAGGGCGTCGGCCACCCCTCCTCGACGCCCACCGGTAGGTGGCTGGTCAGCGCCCCGGAGCCCCGCTCCTTGGAGAACTGGTTGGTCAGGAGGCGCAGCGCGTCGGCCGACGCCTCGTCGCTGGGCGTGTAGACCTCCAGCCGGTGGTCCTGGCTGTCGGGTTGCAGCCAGACCTGGTAATCCACACTCAGCTCGCCGACGGTGGGGTGGCGCAGGTCCATGCGGCCCACCGTGCAGTCGGCGACGTCGCCGTCAGCCCAAAGTGCCGCGAAGTCGCCGCTGCGCATGGCCAGCTCGCCGATCAGTTCGGCCAGCCGGGCGTCGGTGGGGTAGCGGCCCGCGGTCAGCCGCAGGTAGCCCACGTGCACGCGGGCCAGTTCCGCCCAGTTGCGGTGGAGGTCGCGGGTGAGCGGGTCCAGGAAGAACATCCGCGGCACGGACGGGCGCCTCTCCGGGGAGCTGGGGGCCGCGAAGTCGGTGTGCTCGCCCACGAGCGCGTGCCCGCTGCGGTTCCAGGCGAGCACGTCACCGCGGCGCCCTAGGACCACGGCCGGGGCGAACTCGCCCAGCGACTCCAGCAGCGCCAGCACCCGCCGGTGCGGCTGCTCGGCTTCGGGGCGGGACAGCCCCGGCACCGTCGGCCGGTCGGCGAGGTTGCGCAGGTGGAGCCGCTCGGCCGGGTCCAGCCGTAGCACCCGGGCCAGCGCGTCGAGTACCTGTTGAGAGGCGGTCCCGGCCTGATCCTGTTCCAGGCGGGTGTAATAGCCCGCACTGACGCCGGCCAAGTGGGCCAGCTCTTCGCGCCGCAGTCCCGGCACGCGGCGGGCGGTTCCATAGGTCCGCAGTCCGACATCGACGGGGGTGACCCGATCCCGGCGTGATTTGAGGAACACGCCGAGTGTTTCCAGCTCCATAGCCGCGAGCCTAACCCGCGGTCCGGCCACCGTGGGTATCCCTCTCGGGTGTACCCATCACTGTGGGCTGGTTGGCCTGTCGGGGCTGCACCACCGTGGTGGACATGAACCCGCAACACGCATCCCCAGAAGCGCAACGAGCACCAGGCATCAAGGCGTGGCTCGGTCTCGCCATCATTCTCGGCCCGGTGCTCCTGGTCGCTATGGACGGCTCGATCCTGTTCCTGGCGATGCCCAGAATCACCGACGCCCTGGTGCCGACTGCTGACCAGTCACTGTGGATACTCGACATCTACGGTTTCGCTGTCGGCTCACTTCTGGTGGCCTTCGGCAACATCGGCGACCGTTACGGTCGGCTTAAGCTCTTGCTGATCGGAACTTCGCTCTTCGGACTCGCTTCGGCCGGGGCGGCGATGGCCCCCAACGCCGAGATGCTGATCGCCTTTCGGGCGCTGATGGGTATGGCGGGTGCCACGCTGCTGCCGTCGGCTCTGGCCGTGCTCAGCGAACTGTTCACCGACCCGAAGCGGCGCGCCCAGGCGATCGGGATCTTCGCCTCGGCCTTCGCCGCGGGCTTCGCCATCGGCCCGATCGTCGGGGGACAGCTCCTCAGCCACTTCTGGTGGGGCTCGGTCTTCCTGGTCAACATCCCCGTGATCGTGCTGTTTTTGATCTTTGCTCCGATACTGCTGAGTGAGGTAAAGGTGACCCGGCCCGGCCGCGTCGACGCGCTGAGCGTCGTGCTCTCCGCGGTGGGCCTGCTGTTGGCCATCTACGCGGTCAAGAGCCTGGCCGCCGAGGGAGTGTCGGTCCTTGCGATCGTCGCGGGCATCATCGGTCTGGTGGTCTTGGTGGCCTTCGCCCGGCGTCAGCGCCATCTTGAGTATCCACTGATCGACTTCGGGCTCTTCCGCGACCGGGTGTTCACTATCGCAATCATCACCGGCCTGCTGCCCTTGGCGGCTTGGTCGGCCACCGCTTACCTGTCCGGCGTCTACCTACAGACGGTGCTGGAGATGACGGTCGCCCAAGCCGCCATGCTCGCTGTCCCCGGCGCCCTGGTGCTCACCGTCACCTGCATCGTCGTCCCGATGGTCGTCGGGCGTATCGGGACCCGGGCCGCCTTGATCGCCTGCCACTTCGCGATCGCCGCCGGTCTGTCGCTGTTTCTGATGACCGGCGTCACGGGCGGTGCGGGCTGGTACGTGGCCGCCATGATCGTGTCCGGGTTCGGCTACGGGATCTCCTTTGCCGTGGTGGCCGACGTGGCCGTGGCCGCAGTGCCTACCGAGCGGGCCGGCTCGGCGGCTGCGATGGCCGAGACCTCTAACGAGGTCGGCAACGCCCTGGGGATCGCTCTGCTGGGCTCCCTGGCCGCTCTCATCTTCCGGGTCATGGGGCCGGACTTGGCCCCCACGCTGGACGAGACGGCGGAGCTGCCCGGCCTGGCGTCTGAGGCGCTCCTTGAAGCCAAGTCTGCCTTCGTCACCGGCCTGCACGCGGCGGTGATCGTGGCCGGTCTGCTCCACGCGGGGTTGGGCGTGCTTGCGCTGCGGTGGCTCCCCAAGACCGACCCCCAAGCATCCGGCGAGGAAACGGCCGAGGCGGAGTCGGTGAGCCGCACGGCCGAAGAGATCGAATCCGCCTAACCGGTCGAACTGGCGCGTTTTCCGATGCCGCTTGCGGGGATTCTCCCCGCAAGCGGCGATGCGCCCTGATGCGCGGGAGTGTTGCGGCACTCGGTTGTCGGGCGGGGCGCAGGCAGTCACCTGGTTCTCGGCCGCTGGCTGCGGTTTTGGCGATATCTGGTTCTGCCGTCCATGACCTCCCTCACCGGCGAGGTGAAGGTGAAAACGTCAAGCGATATCCGAACGCTTTCCGCCCAAGGGGCGTCCGTGCCGGTCGGCGGCTCGGTCACTCCCCGGCGGGGGGCGGCGGACCCCACAGCACCGACAGACCCTGGTCCACGTACTCGCTGATGGGTCGTTCGGCGCCGTCTAGGTGCCACTGCTCCAAAGCGGCGAAGTAACCGAACACGATGGCGTGGGCCGCGACCCGGGCCTGGGTGGGGGGCAGGGCCTCTTGGGTCATCATGTTCTCGGCGATGCGCGCGCTGGCCCGGTCGAGGGAGGCGTAGATGGCCGACCGCACAGAGGGTTCCTGGAAGAAGTACCGCACCCGCCGCCACGGACCGTGTTCGGAACGCTGCGTAGCCGAGGTGGACTCGACAGAGGACTCGTAGCTGGCGACGATGCGCCGCGCGGTCCCCACGATGTCGCGTAGGTCGATGAGGTCGGCGAGCGCCTCCTCGCTGAGCGAGTCGAACTCGTCGGAGACGATCAGACCTTCCTTGGTGCCGAAGTAGCGGTACACGGTCGAGGGGGACACCTCGGCCGCAGCCGCGACCTCTTCGATCGTGACGGAGTCGAATCCGCGCTCGTCGAACAGGTCAAGCGCCGTTTCTTGGATCAGGCGCATGGCGGCCAGCCGATTGCGCTGCCGAAGGCCCGTGGACATGCGGCTAATGCTAGTGCACCTCCAATGGTTCGTGGTGATGTGCGTCCTACTCGCTTGACGAGGACGGCTCACTTGAAAGATAGTTTCTCTCAGAGAGAAAGTCACTTTCAAATTTTGTGGGCGGAGGAACGATCATGGTGAACCCGTCCGACGCGGCGTCGGTAAGTCAGCGTCAGCGTGGGCCGATGGCGGCTATGGGGGTGGGGCTGCTGCTCACCCTGGCGGTACTTGTGGCCCTGGCTATCGACCAGGCGAGCGTTGGCAGCATCGCCACCCACGTCCAGGAGCACTACGCCCCTCACGGCACCGTCCCCGACCCCACCGTCCTCTACGTGTACCTCTACGTCACCGGCGGTATCGGTGTCGTGACCTGGCTGCTACTGATCGCCGCCGCCCGCACCCCCCGAAGCTGGGTGGCCGTCCTCGCCACGATCGTCTTCTGCTGCGGGCTCGGCGGCGGCCTTTTCAACCTCACGATCAGCGAGTACGGCGGACCGGTCCTGCCGGCGCTGTGGAGCGGTCTCACCCTGTTGCCCTGCGTGGCGGGACTCGTCGCCGTCGTCCTGCTCTGGCGAGCCGCCCGCTCCTGAGGTGAGGACGACCAGCCAGTAACAGAAAGGAACGACCGTGAACATCTTGATCGTCGTCGAGTCCTACTTCGGCAACACGCTCACCGTGGCCCAGGCCGTCGCCGCGGGCCTGAGCGAAGTCCTCGGGGCCGACTCGGTCACCACCGTTTCGCCCAGCGAGGCCCCGCGCGAAATCCCCGCCGGGGTCGGGCTGCTCCTGGTCGGCGCCCCCACCCACGACTTCGCCATGCCCAAGGAGCAGACCCGGCGACAGGCGGTCGAGAAGGGCGGTACCCACGGGGACGGGGTCGGTGTCCGCGAATGGATCGAGAATCTCCCCCCACGCCCCGAGTTGCTCGTGCGCACCTTCGACACCTCCTTCGAGAAGATGCTCAGCGGCTCGGCGGCCAAGTCGGCGTACAAGCTCTTGCGCAAGCGCGGCTTCGGCGGCGCCGAACGGGGGGAGAGCTTCCACGTCGCCGGTAGGGGCGGCCCGTTGAACGAGGGAGAGCAGCGCCGCGCCCAGGAGTGGGGACGCCAACTCGCAGGCACCATGACGTCGACCACGAGACCCGGTGAACAGTGACGTTTCCACGCCAGCAGTCGCAGGCGAGGGCAACGGGTTCCCCTGCACGGCCACGACGGTGGATGGCGTTCTCTTTCATCGCCGTGGCTCAGCTCATGATTGTCTTCGACACCACTGTCGTGAACATCGCCATGCCCTCCGCCCAACAAGAACTCAACATGTCCGACGGCGACCGGCAGTGGATCATCACCGCCTACGCTCTCGCCTTCGGCGGGCTGCTGCTCTTCGGGGGACGGGTGACCGACCTCGTCGGTCGCAAACGCACCTTCCTGGCCGGCCTCGTCGGCTTCGCCGTCGCTTCGGCCGTGGCCGGCACGGGCCCTCAACGGGCCGATGCTCATCGCCGGGCGCGCCCTACAGGGCACTTTCGGCGCCCTACTCGCCCCTTCGGCGCTGGCCCTGGCCAGCCTCACCTTTCCGGCGGGCCGTGACCGCGCGCGGGCCTTTGGCGTCTACAGCGCCATCGCCGGCAGCGGCGGCGCCACCGGCCTCATCCTCGGTGGTGTCCTCACCGAGTACACCACCTGGCGGTGGTCACTCTACGTCGCCATCCCCATCGCCGTGGTCGCCTTTCTCGGCGCGGCGGCACTGGTGCGAGAGCCCGAGCGTAGCAGCGCGCGTCCCTGCCTGGACGTCCCCGGTGTCCTGCTGGTCACCGGCGGCCTGGTCGCCCTCGTCTACGGGTTCACCAACGCCGAGAGTCACGGCCTGACAGCGCCTCTGACGATCGGCCTGCTCGGCGCCGCAGTGGTGCTACTGGTCCTGTTCGTCGTGGTGGAGACCAAGATGAGCGACCCGCTGCTGCCGCTGCGGGTGGTCGCCGAACGCAACCGAGGCGGGGTGTGCCTCGCTCTCGGCCTGTCCGTGATGAGCATGTTCGGGATGTTTCTGTTCCTTACTTACTATTTGCAGTCGGTCAAAGGGTTCTCCCCCGTTGGTCACGGGCTTGGTGCTCCTGCCGATGGTGGTGGGGCTGGTGATCGGCTCCACCCAGGTCGCCGGACGGCTGCTGACCCTGGTCTCGCCCCGAGTACTGATGTGCGGGGGCTTCCTCGTGGCCGCCATCGGCATGTTCCTGCTGACCTTGCTCCAGGTCGACAGCGGCTACCTGAACGTGGTCATGCCCGCCGAGGTGCTGCTGGGGCTGGGAATGGGAACCGCGTTCGTGCCGGCCATGAGCATGGCCACCCGCAACGTCGAGGACCGCGACACCGGGGTGGCCTCAGCCATGGTCAACGCCGTGCAGCAGGTGGGCGAAGCGGTGGGCACCGCCCTGTTGAACGCGATCGCCGCGGGGACCAGCGCCGCCTACCTCGCCGCCCGCGGCGGGGGGCGGAACGGACGCGCGGCCGGCGGCACGAGGGCCGCCGCCGGCCGTCCGCCGATCAGTCAGGACCAACCGCGTCAGGGCACTACGAGGTGCCGGCCGCGCGGCGGTGGCCGGTGAGGGCGACGGATGTGTGGTGGTCGTGGACGTGGCCGAGGAGGTTGTCGACGTTGGTCTGGTCAGCGCGCAACGTGACCAGGATCGCGGTGGTCAGCGCTGGGGAGCCCGCCGTGGTGGGGCTGGCCCGGAAAGGGCGGGGGATGGGCTCATACCGCTCTCCTTGGAAGCTGAAACGAATGCGCGTCTCGTCTGTGTGCTGGGACGTCGAGGGGAAGGCCGCTACGGCCACCAAGTAGAACTCCCGATGTCTATTTTTATCTAGACAAAATAGGAAGTGTCTTTCATGTGCAAAGAGACTATCTCTTAAGCGGAGGGTGACTATCAAGGTCGATTTGGGTGAACTCTGGTGTTCTGAATTGTCACTTTCGGTTCAAGTTTGGGTTCTTTTGATCAAGGGCTTTGTCTTAGGTGCTCCTGTTGGAGGGGCTGCGGCATGGCAAATACGAGAGAGGCTTGCGTTTCTTGGGGGTGGGATTGGCTGTGACCTTGTTTCCAGGAGAAAGGGCAAGGGCTTTCCGGTGAAGCTCATTAGTCACCCCACTTTTTGTGCACTCATCGGCTCTTCCCGCCGAAGGCGAGGAGCGGCGGGGGTGCCGCCGCGTCGCCGTAGTTCACCGGCGATCACGAAGAGTAGTGAAGCGGGCGGGAGTCGCGGTGGGGGAGGCGGTGGCGGGGCGGGGACAGGGGCGCCCCACCTTTTCCCGGCAGCGCCTCGGCCAGCTCCAGCCTCGCTCCGGGGCCGGCTAGGCACTCCATCGACGCTTTGCCCGGCGTCACGTCATGGCCGAGGGGGCTCCCGTATGGCCACCCTTGGCGGCCGATGGCCCCGTTAGTGTCGCGCGGGTCCCAGAGCTGACGGGAGCTTCGCGCTTGTGCCACCGCTGACGCGCGGCATAGGGGTCGGCCGGCTCGGCGGCGCCGGCGACACAGGTCAGGGCGGAGCGTGGAGCTTTCCGAGAGTACGACGAGCCGCGTAGGGAACTTTTCAGTACAATTTCTGGCCAATGACTATAAACCAGACAAACAACATTCACTGACAGTGATTTCATTCGCCGCATCTGCGCGTCGAAGCAACGCCCTGTCGCATGTCGGCTATCGCAAAAAAAGTCACATTGAGGTCTCGTGTCATTTTTTACTTCTCCAACGAAGGTGAAATCTTCCCATCGAAATCCCGATACTGGGACGACAGTCACCGGCTGTCATTGACCGCTCCTCTCGAATAGCCGCGGGAGCCTGGTGAAGCCAGCTTTCGTCACGAGAGCACGCACACGAGTAGTGCTCTGTCAGCGATCTCCCGTTTTGCGCCGGCGCCCTCGTGGTGACAACGAGCCGGCCCGGCCCCACCCGTGTGGGAGGAGCCCGCTCCGAGCCACCGCGCCCCTCACGCCGGGCAGGCCGCCGGGACGCCTGGCGACACCACGGCCCTACGAGGGGAGGCAGGAGAGAGCGGCATGCTCGGCTACCTGCGGATGCTGCCCGTCGCCTCCCCACAGCTCGGACCCCATCCCCGACGTATCGGGGATGGCTCACAAGCACGGGGCCTGACCGAGACCGGGCTCGATGCGGGCACCGCCCCGGCGCGCCGTCGTCGCCGACAGGACGGGCACAACCCGCCTTGTCGCGTCCCCCGCACACAGATCAGCCATCCCGATCGGGCACACACAGCGGCAGATACCCTGGAACGCGGCGCTTCGTAGGTGTCAGGAGCACCGGTGACAGCCCGCCGCGGCGCCACTTCCGTGCAAAGCGGTACCGCGAAGCTCGCACCAACCGTCTCTAAGGTCCACACAGCAAAAACCGCCCGGATGTTGTCCGATCCGAGCGGTGTGATATCCGACCACAGGCCAGAGAACCTCCTGGAACGCGGTCTTGTTGGTGGGCAATGCCGAAATGGAACCAGCGACCTCTACTGTGTCAATGTGCTTCGGTGCACTGGCCGACCTGCACCGAAACCTGGAGGCGTGGGTCAGATCCCTCATTGGGAGCCGTTCGATGCTGTGGCGTCATCTTCCTGTCTCCAGTTCGTCTCTCGCCGGCGGCGTGGAGACGGCCGGCTCCACGGTCGGTTAATGCCTGTGCCCGCTGGCCA
The DNA here is from genome assembly GCF_039539445.1 of Salinactinospora qingdaonensis. Classification (NCBI taxonomy): domain Bacteria; kingdom Bacillati; phylum Actinomycetota; class Actinomycetes; order Streptosporangiales; family Nocardiopsidaceae; genus Salinactinospora; species Salinactinospora qingdaonensis. The sequence goes on along the minus strand of NZ_BAABDD010000011.1, from coordinate 155,165 downwards.
TATGTTCGAGTCGGCGCTGCGCCACGGCGAGCCCGCCTGGCGTGCGATCTGTTCTCGCTGTCAGTGACGGCATAATCGTGGCCGCCTCTGTTCGCTCCTCAGCGATACCCGAGGCGGTAAGCGCGAGGGCGTCTGGCCGTCAGCGTTGCCGTGGCCGCGTTCTTGGTGGGTATCGGAGGGGGAGGGTGCGGTCGCTGCCCGGGGGGATGTGGGTGGACTCGCCGCGGCACTGCACCTCCAGCGGCGACAGCGAGGACGGGGGCACCGCTACCCGCACCTGGGCGGCGTCGATGTCTAACTGGATGCCCCGATGGCCGCGATAGCGCAGGCGAAACGACAGGTGGGCCAGCTCGTCGGGCAGGGAGGGCTTTAGCCGCAGGGCCCCGTCTTGTGCTGCCAGGCCGGTGTAGCAGCGGATGAGGACGTCAACAGTGCCGGCCATGGCGCCAAGGTGGATACCTTCGGCGGTGGTGCCGCCCTGGGTGTCGTCGATATCGGAGCGCAGCGCTTCGCAGAGGAAGCGCCAAGAGGAGGTCCGGTCGGTGCGGGAGAGCACCCACGCATGTACGACGGCGCTGAGCGTGGAGCCGTGGGAGGTGCGGGTCAGGTAGTAGACGACGGTGCGCGGGATGAGGTCTGGGTCGTCGGCGTGGTGGTCGTAACCCAGGCCTCGCAGGATCGCGGTCAGTTCCTCCTTTGAGAGGAGGAAGAACAGCATCAGCACGTCGGCCTGCTTAGAGGCGCGGTAGCGGTTGCAGGTGTCGCCCTCGGCTTCCAGGATGCGGTCGAGGCGGCGGATATCGCCGTAGCGGTCGCGGTAGGCCGTCCAATCCAGCTCGACCAGGTCCTCGTAGCCGGCGAACTGGCTGATGACGCCGTCGTGGAAGGGCACCCGCATCCGCGCGGCGATGCAGGCGAAGCGTGCGGTCTCGGCGCGGGTCAGTCCGATCCGCTCACTCAGTTGCCGCCGGCCCGCCTCGGGCAGCTCCTCCAGGACCTCCAGGGCCCGCTGGAGCACCCATACTGTCATGACGTTGGTGTAGGCGTTGTCGTCCAGCCCCGGCGCCTCGCGATCCGGGTATCCGTCGTGGTACTCGTCAGGCCCCATAACGCTGCGGATGACATAGCGGCCCAGGTGCGAGTCGTAAGCCGTCAGGTCGGAGAGCGCACGGGCGATCTCCAGCAGCAGCTCCGCGCCGAACTCCGCCAGGAACCCCAGGTCGCCGGTAGTGCGGTAGTGCTGCCAGACGTTGTAGGCGATCGCTATATCCACGTGGCGCTGTAGGTGCGAGTGGTCGTCCAACCATCGTCCCGAGCGCGGGTTGAGGTGCAGGCGCTGAGTCTCCTCGCGCCCGTCGCTGCCGCTTTGCCAGGGGAACAGGGCGCCGCGCAGTCCATAGGCAGACGCTGCGGCGCGTGCCTGGGGGAGGCGGCGCCACCGATAGCGCAACAGTGCCCGCGCGGTCTCGGGCAGGTGCAGATTTAGCAGGGGGAAGACGAACAGCTCGTCCCAGAAGACGTGCCCCCGGTACGCCTCGCCGTGCAGGCCGCGCGCCGGTACCCCGACATCCAGGTCGGCGGTATGCGGTGAGAGCGTCTGCAACAGGTGGAACAGGTGCAGGCGCAGCACGCGCTGCTCCTCGCCGCCGATGTCGATCGCGCACTCCTGCCACAACCGACGCCAGGCCGCCGTGTGGTGCCGCAGCAGCTCGGCGAATCCGTCCGCCCGGGCCAGCGCGGCGCGTGCCGCGGTGCGGGGGTCGCTGATGGCTTTGTCGCGCGAGGTGTGCAGTGCGACGGTCTTTTCCACGGTCACCGTCCGGCCGGGGAGCACGGGAATCTCCAGGTCGCAGCCGATCCAGTCGGGTCGGGACGCCACCGAGGTCGCGTCCGGCTCGGGCCCAGCGGTGACCCGCGTGCGCGCGGCGAGCGCGATCCCAATACCCGAGGTGCTGGTTTCGGCGTACAGCCACGTCTCCTCGGGGACGTCGCCGCCTGTGCTCCCCACCTGCAGATGGCGTCCGCACAGGTCCCGGTAGCGGGCCACGCCGGCGTTGGTGACGGTTCCGTCCAGAGCGGAGCGCACCGTGAGGGTTCCGCTCCAGTCCTCGGGGGTGACCTCGGTCTCCAGTGCGGCCAGGTGCGGGTCGTCCATGGAGACCAGGCGGCGCTGACGCACCCGGGTGGTGCGGCCGTCGCCGTCGCGGTAGCGGAAGGTGCGCGTGAGTACGCCGCGGCGCAGATCGAGTGCGAGGTGCTGGTCGGACAGTTCGGTGTCATCCCCGCCCAGCCACCGGCCGTCACCGGTACGGATGGTCAATGGCAGCCAGTTGGGCGCGTTGACCATGTCCTCGTTCTCCACCTCCTGGCCCGCCACCCGGGATACGGTGCGGTTGTAGCATCCGGCAATGTAGGTGCCCGGGTAGTGCACGCCGTCCGCGCGGGACTCCGGAGCCGCGCCGCGTGTAGCGAAGTAGCCGTTGCCGAGGGTGCATAGCGCCTCGCGCAGACCTTCGTGTTCTGGGGCGAAGCCCTCGTAGGCCAGTGCCCATGTGTTCAACCGTGTCTCCTTGCCACTGTCAACTCCGCCAGGTCGGAGACCACCAACCCGGCGCCGTGCGCGAACAATTCGGTCCTCTGGCCGGACCGGTCCACTCCGACCACCAGGCCGAAGCCGCCGCGCGCGCCCGACTCCACCCCGGCCAGGGAGTCCTCGAACACGGCCGTGCGTGCGGGGGTCGCACCCATCCGGCGGGTTGCCTCGGCGAACAGGGCGGGGTGGGGCTTTCCGGGCAGGCGCAGCCGCGCGGCGTCGCGGCCATCCACCCGCACGTCGAACAACTCGGCGGCGCCGGCCGCTTTAACAACGGCCGCGCAGTTGCGGCTAGCCGAGACGATCGCCGTGTGTATCCCCTCTTTGCGCAGCGTCCGAAGCAGCACGAGCGTCGAGGGGTAGGCGGTGGCGCCGTAGGTGCGCAGGTAGTCGAGGAAATAGCGCTCCTTGCGGTCGCCCAGTGCCGCCACGGTCAGCGCCGCCGGATCAGCGCTTGGGTGCTCCTCCTCGGGCAGCACGATGCCGCGCGAGCTGAGGAAGGTGCGGACCCCATCGAGCCGCGAGCGGCCGTCGACGAAGGCCAGGTAGTCGTCGCGCAGGTCGAAGGGGACGAACGGTTCGCCTGTGGCCCGGGTGTGCGACAGCAGGAAGTCGTCGAAGGTGCGCTTCCAGGCGGCAGCATGGACGGAGGCGGTGTCGGTGACGACCCCGTCCATGTCGAAGGCCGCCGCGGAAATCTCCTTCAGTGAGATGACCGTCTCGCTCGTCTGATCCACTCGTCACCTTCTTCCAACTGGCCGTCGCCGGCTGTCCCGCGCTTCGCCGGCGACCGCTTCACGGCGGCGTTTCCTTGTCCCATTCCATCCGGCCCCCGGTCTCCGGGCCAGGTACGTCGGTCGGCCGCAGAGCGACCGAAGGCGAGTCGCAGAGGGAGCTACGGTCCTTCGGAAGGGGACCATGGGCACTACCGCCGCCCCGCTGAACCGCGTCCTCTTGGCAGGCCGCCGGGGCAGGCCCACCAGCGAGCGCGCTAACGCTCTAGGGCGGCAGTGCGCCGTCGACCCGGCCGGTGGTCCGGTTGTCGACCGACACCACGCCATTCCACGCCGACGACCACACGGAAGCAGGCATTTCAGCGGTGCTCCAGCGCGGGACTGACCTCATCAGGGGCACTATGTCGCCATCGACTGATACGGCTGTCGCGGTTGCGTTAACCACGCTCGTCACCACGCCGCTCGTGTGCTCAGCCACGCTTTGGTGATGTCGCCGTCCGTGTGTGGGAACATCCACAGCAGATCCCCGCGGGTGACGATCCCCACGAGTCGCCCGGTGGTGTCCGTGACGCGCGCCGCCTCGACCGCCGAGGCCGTCGGCGCGATCGTCCGCGCGGGCCGGGTCATCAGCTTGCCGGGAGTGCTGCCCGCGGCCTTCTCTTCAGTGCAAGCGTCCAGGACACCCTCGCTGCCGAGCCGCGCCTGCGGCCGAGGGGCTGAAGCGCGCGCCGCCACCAGGGCGGGAAGAGAGGTGCCGCCGATAGTCGCTGCGCGCGTTCGGGCTGGTAATCGCCTGTTGTTAGGGCTGTGCTGGGGGACGGGTGCGTCCTGGCTGTCCCCCGCTGCTGGTCTTCGGCGTCGGTCTGCCCGTCTCGGCGTCCCTGAGCGTCCTCGGGGTGTTGGCGCGCTGACCGTGCTGTCCTGGCCTTGGCCAGGGGCCGGCGACCGTCGGACTCGTCGCGCCCACACACCCCTGGCGGGCCGAGACCGCAGCGCCGGCGTGGGGCGCCCGGTCTACCATCGGCGCCCGCCACATCAGCGCGCACGTGACGACCTCATGGGAGCACTCGCCCACGAGGCCGTCACGTGCGCGCCGGGCGGAGGCGCCGTTCGCCTCCGCCCGACTGCTTCGGCATCAGCGCAGAGCCGGGTAGCGCCGCACGATGGGCAACTCGGCCCACCAGCGGCCCAAGCCAGCGGTGTCGCCCGAGTGGATGAGGGCGAGCCCGACCATCGTCAACGCCATGACGAGGTGGTCGTCCATGAACGGGTTGTTCTGCGGCGGCAAAACCGCGCTCCACATCAGTACCAGCAGCAGCGCCCCGGAAGCCGCGCCGATGCGCATACCGATGCCCAACAGGAACGCCAGCCCGATACCGAGCAGGCCGAGCATGAACAGCCAGTCGGCCCACACGGCGCCGGCGAAGGAGCCGTAGAAGCCGGCCAGGGGACCTTGGGCCGCCCCGGCCAGGAAGCCCTGGGTCGGGCTGCCCCCATTGATCCAGGCCCCTTCGGCGGGGGGGGCGAAGCCCAGGCCGAATGCCTTGTCCAGGAAAGCCCAGAGGAAGATCCAGCCGATCGCCAGCCGGGCTGCGGCGAAGACCCCGCGGGCGGTGGGAGAGGCGAGGATGTCGCGCTCCGTGCCGGCTGTGGCAGGGGCCCGGTCGATGTTCTGCGTCGCCATGTCCGTGTCCTTTCAGGGGGGTGCGGTGGCGATTCCAGAAAACGCCCTAGCCCCCCTTGCGTGGCAGGGGCAGCCGCACCGCCGCGGCGGGACCGAGGTCCCCCTACCGGCGGGCCATCGGACCGTCGTCCGCGTCGCGGGGCCGCGACGGCGCAGCGCTGGACTCCCGGCCGTCCTGTGATTCGCTCGGTTCGAGGCAGACCCACGCATCGCGCTTCCCGCCTGCCCATGGGCGCGACGGATAGCGCTGGCGCAGGGCCGTCATCTCGGCGACCCCGTTGACCACACGGCCTCGCCCGCTCACGAGCACGCTCCCCCGCGCTCATGGCGCTATCGATCCGGTCGACCTCGACGCTCATCGGCCCGGGGAGGTGTTGGACGGCGATCCCGGCTGCTGCGGTGCGCAAGATCACGGCGCCATCGTTGCGGGCGAAGTTGACCGGGAGTACCAGCGGGGCGGCGCCGTCGGAGCCGACGAAGGCGGCGCGTCCCACCCCACCTCGGGAGATCAGGCTCCGGCGCTCTTTGGCGGAGAGCCCCTGGATCTCCGGTACCGGCATCGCGGTGACCGAGCTTGCCGGGCGGCGTGTCGCTGTCGAGCCCCAGCAGGCTGTCCGAGGAGGTCTCCAGCGCCTGTGCCAGGCGGTAGAGCGAGTCCCGGCTGAAGCGGGCCGGGGGCTCCTCCAGATACGCCACGCAGTCGGCGCCCATCCCCCTGCGTTCGACCACCTTGGCGCGGCTCAGCCCAAGTTCGCGGCGGCATTGCCTGACACGGCACCCGATGTCGTTTGTCGCCGTGTGTAGTGCGCTTGCGTCACTGGGTTAATCTCCGCGACATGTCCGTGCTGGTCATACTGCTCTTTCCGGCGCATCGTCACGAGTGGGGCACATGTGAGGCCAGGGGCGTTCGGGGCCGGTGGCCGGGCCGGAGGTCCCCCGTCACGCGCAGGCGGTCGGGACGTAGGACACGCGACCGCGGGAACGACGGCGCTAACGCAGGGTGAGCGCAGTGTCGAGACTGATGCCGTCAGCACGGGAACGAACAGACCAGTGCATCCGGAGGAGGCGTACATGGGTCCCCCGACACTGTTGCGCGTATAGCGGTCTGCCATCTGAACGGAGCCGACGGAGCGGTCGCCGCGCACGTGCAGGACCGTCCCGCCTCCCTGCGCTATTACACCTCCGAGCCCTTGGACGACGTCGTCGCCGTTGTCCAAGTCGTCGCGGTTCCGGACTACGGAGGCCTGATCTGGGGTGAGGTCTGCGCCGATATCCCGACCGGCCGCGTGCAGGTCCGTGCCGAGGCCGACAGCGTCTTCGCGGCTACGGACAAGGGTCCGCGAGCGATTGTGCCTGCGCTTGGCCGAGCACTCAGCGGCCGGCAGGAGCACAAGCGCCGGCGATGGTGGCGCTGGTTGCTTTCCCGTCGCGACCGGGGGCTCGCCGCTCCGAGCGAGACCGAACCGTTTCGGAGGAGAGGACGACTCCATGAACGGCACTGACAGCGTCCGCGGCGGCGGGCCGGCCGAGGAACGCGACCACACGAACCAGATCGTCGTCGGCATCGACGGCTCGCCCTCCAGCCGCGCTGCGCTGGATTGCGCGGCCCGCCAGGCCGCGGGCCGCGGCCTGGGACTGCTGCTCCTGCACGCCCCAAGCATGCCCGTCTTCGCCGCCCCATTCGGCCACCCGGTGCCAGCCACGCCGTCGCCCGATGTCGTCGATCGGGCCGAGCGCCTGCTGCGGCAGGCCGTCGACCACGTTGCCCGAACGCACACCGACCTGAGCGTGCAGACCAGCGTCTCCTCCCTGGGGCCGGAACCGGCGCTGCTCGCGGCGGCGCGTACCGCATCGATAGTGGTCGTGGGTGCGCGCGGCATGGGCGGCTTCACCTCGGCGCTGCTGGGGTCGGTGAGCATCCGCCTCAGCGCCCACGCCGCCTGTCCTGTGGCCGTGGTCCCCGAGCCCGCGCCAGAGGCGGACAGCGGGGATCGAACCCCCGTGCGCCGCGGATGTGTTGTAGTGGGCTTGGACGGTTCCTACGGCTCTGAAGAGGCGCTGCGCTATGCCTTCGAGGAGGCCGCCCGGACGGGCGCCGAACTCGTGGCGGTGCACGCCTGGAGGGTCCCCGCGCCGCTCGATACCACGGCGTTCACGGCTTATGTCGCTGCCGTCGACCACGAGTACCTCGTCATGCGTGCCGACAAGTACGTCCGCGAACTGGTGGAGGAGGTGCGCTCGGAGGACACCGCCAAGGTCTCTGTGCGGATCACGGTGGTCGAGGACCAGCCTGCCCATGCACTGCTGGCCGAGGCCGCAGGCGCTGACCTCGTTGTGGTGGGGTCGCGAGGGCGCGGCGGCTTCACCGGGCTGCTGCTGGGGTCGGTGAGTCAGACAGTGCTGCACCACGCCCCAGTGCCGGTCGTCGTGGTCCGGGACCGTTTCCACAGCGCCCGCTGACCGGCGCTCCTCACCAGGCGGCGCGGTGAGCCCTCAGCCGAGAGCCTCCTCCTCGATGGGGGCGTGCCAGCGCAGCCGGGTGCCGCCGCCGGGACGCCGACTCGCCTCGAACGCGCCGCCGCACTGCTCGGCGCGTTCGGCGAGGTTGGCCAGCCCGCTGCGGCGGCCATCCTCGGGCAGGCCGACCCCATTGTCCTCGACCTCCACGCTGATGCCGTCGTCGACGAGGACCCGGATCTCCACACGCGAAGCGCCGGCGTGGCGGGCGATGTTGGACAGCGCCTCGCCCAGCACCGCGAGCACGTGCTCGCCCACGTCGTCGGGCACCCGGCTGTCGATGGGGCCCTCCAGCCGCAGATTGGCCGAGAACCCCAGCGGCTCGCTTGCGGCGTTGACCACGTCCAGGATCTGGTTACGCAGCCAGCGCCGCTCCTCGCCCACATGTTGCAGCGCGAAGATGGTCGAGCGGGTTTGGCGGATCGTGTCATCCAGGTCGTCCACGGCCTGCTGCACCCGTTGGGCCGGCTCGGGGTTGTCGATACGGCGGATACAGCCCATTAGCGACATCGCGATGGCGAACATCCGCTGGATGATCACATCGTGCAGGTCCCTGGCGATGCGGTCGCGGTCCTCCAGGATGCTCAGCCGCTCGGCGTCGCTGCGCGCCTCGGCCAACTCCAGGGCCACCGCCGCGTGGCCGACGAAGGTGTGCAGCATGCGCACGGTACTCGGGAGGAACATCGCTGCACCCTCGTTGCGCCCCAGCATCAGCACGCCCCGGGCGTTCTCCCCCGATCCCAGCGGTACCAGCAGCGTCGGCCCCAGGCCCAGCCCTTCCAGCAGCGGCGCGGGATCGTCCTTGGCTCGGCTGAGGTCGATGCTGATCGGCGCATCGCTGCGGAAGGCCCGTCCCGTGAGGGTCCCCTCGATGTCTGCGACGCGTCCGTGGAGGGGGGAAGCGGTTGGGCCGTCGGCGACTCGAACGGTCAGATGCTCGCCGGTCTGGTCGGATGCGGCGATGGCCACCAAGTCGGCATCGGACATGCTGCGGGCCCGCTGCGCGACCAGGTGCAGCACCTCGTCGAGGGCGGCCCCGGTCAGCAATCGGGCGGTGATCTCGTCGGAGGCCGCCAGCCAGGTCTCGCGACGCCGGGTCTCCTCGTACAGGCGGGCGTTCTCGATGGCCACACCCGCCGCTGTGGCCAACGCGATCACGATGGCCTCGTCGTCCTCGTCGAAGTCGGCCCTTCCGGCCTTCTCGGTGAGGTAGAGGTTGCCGAAGACCTCGTCGCGCACCCGGATCGGAACGCCGAGGAAACCGTGCATGGGCGGATGGCCGGCGGGGAAGCCGTGGGACTCGGGATGGCCGGCCAGGTCCCGCAGCCGCAGCGGCCGGGGGTCCTTGATGAGGAGGCCGAGGAGGCCGTGGCCTTCGGGCCAGTGCTCGATAGCGGCGATCTGTTCCTCGTCCAGCCCCACGGGGATGAACCGCTCCAGCTCGCCATCGTCGCTGACGACGCCCAACGCGCCGTAGCGTGCGTCGACCAGGTCCATCGCAGCCTCGACGATGCGGCGCAGCAGGGTCTCTAGTTCTAGGCCAGTGCCGATCATCACGACCGCGTTAAGCAGGGAGTGCACACGGTCGCGGGCGAGCATGACGGCGCTGAGGCGACTTTGCAGTTCCGCGAGAAGTTGGTCGAGCTGCATCTGTGGGATAAGCATCCGCGTGTGCTCGGTCTCAGAATTCTCGCCGGACATGCTCTACCTCCGAGCCACACTGGTGGCGGGATGCGGGACGGCACTCTAGCAGCGCCTTTAGCGCGATTCTAAAGGGAACCCGCTTTCCCAAAACGGCGGCTAACCCTTCCGGCGGCAGCGGTTTCGAGGTGCTGGTCCGGTGCCGCCGGCACGCGGGGTCCGCGACGCCGACAACGAGCCAAAGGATATCGCCCTACGCGACGCGGCCGGTCCCGAACCAGCCATCCAGCCCCAGACACCTCGTCCGTACACTCCGCGGCGTGAATCCCTACTCGAAGGCGTAGCCGCCATCTCAGCGGGACGCCGGAGGCCCGGCAAGGCGGGGAATCGTGCGGGCGATGTTCGCCGCTGTGTGGCGCTGCTCCGGGGCGGCTCCCCGACGGGAAAGGTGGGCGGCGCCGCCGACCACCGGCACCGTCGGCGTCCTCGGTTGCGTCGACCAGCACCCAAGCCGGATGTCCAGCGGTCAAGACCTCCTCCACCGCGACCTGCGGGTAGCGCTCCCGGTAGCCGACCAAGGACTCCGACTGCAAGCGGCGAGCCTCCTCCTTGGCGAGTGCCTCCTTGATGGATTCGGAGTCGTAGTGCGTCGAGACCTCCAGCCGAACTCAAACGCCCCTGGAACGCCTCTGGGAGAAGTGACCGTGTGCGGTAGCGGCGCGCACCTCGGTACCGCGTTCAGCAGCGGCGGCGAAGGCCCACGCCGCCGCTAACCGCGCCGAGGCCGATCCGTCGAGCCCCGACGACGATCCGCCCCGCCGGCGGTTTGGGGCGCGGTCGGGCACAACGACCACTGGGCAGCGGTCCGTGACGGCTAGCTCCATCCCGGTCGAGTCCAACAGCACCGCGCTGAGTCGGCGCTGGCCGCGCAGCACTGTCTCCTCGGCGGCCCGGTCGAGGGCGCGCAGACTCTCCGCTGTTTCCGTTTACCGCAGCCAGTACCGGCGCGCCTGCCCTTTCGCTCATTGCGGCCTCCAACCGACACCTGGAGTTGTTGGAGCCGCCGCTAGATAGCCCGTGCATGGCCGGGTAAGGACTAAAGGGACGCGGCCGGGGCTTGCGATCCTAGGGGAGGGGGACTTTCGGCGCGGTGGGCGCCCGGGGCCTCAGTCGGAGCTGCGGCGGGACGCCTGTGACTTCATCTGGGCGGCGTAAGCGGCTGCCTGGGTGCGGCGCTGCATGTCCAGCTTCGACAGCACGCTGGAGACGTAGTTCTTCACGGTCTTCTCGGCCAGGAAGATGCGCTCGCCGATCTGACGGTTGGTCAGCCCCTCGCCGATCAGCTCGAAGATGCGCCGCTCCTGGTCCGATAGCGCGGCCAGCGGGTCCGTGCGCTCAGCCTCCTCGCGCATGCGGCGCATCATCCGCGCCGTGCTGCGCGGGTCCAGCAGCGACTCGCCGGAGGCGACCGTACGGATGGCACTCACCAGGTCCGAGCCGTGGATCTGCTTGAGCACGTAGCCCGAGGCGCCGGCCATCACCGAGTCGTAGAGCGCGTCGTCGTCGGCGTAGGAGGTCAGCATGAGGCAGGCCAGATCGGGCAGGCGTGAGCGGACCTCGCGGCAGACCTCAACGCCGCTGCCGTCGGGCAGCCGGACGTCGAGTAACGCCACCTGGGGTCTGACCGCGGGGATGCGCGCGATGGCCTCGCCCGCACCAGCGGCCTCGCCCACCACCTCGATGTCGGATTCGTCGTTGAGCAGTGCGCCGACACCGCGACGCACCACGTCATGGTCGTCGACGAGGAACACCCGGATAGAGTCGTCGTTATTGGCCATAGCAGGTCACCTCACTCCGCTGCGGCGTTACCGTCGCCAGGCCACCGCGCAACCCAGGATTTGCCGCGCCGGTGACGGCACAAGTGTGGCATTTTCCGATTGTTTTTACCCGCTCCGAGGGGTGCCGGCACCTCGACCGCAGAAGCCTCCGAAAGTGGCTCCGACCAGGGCGGATTCCGTGATCGTCACAGCGGGGAGACGCAGAACGCGGGAAAACAGAGTCGGAGATCTCGAGCACACTGACATTCGGCGTCCGCCCGTCCGGTCATAGGCCAGAGCTTCGCCCGGCGCCGGCCGCGCGCTCTCCCATACGTCGCCGCCCGACTCCTGTCCTTTGGTGAAGACTCTGCCCAACTGGGAGAAAGCGCCCTGACGGGACGACCGCGCCGCGACGACGTTCGTGATTAGGCACCCGCCGCTGCCAGGCCGCGGCCGGACGGAACCTGTGCCCGCCAGCCGCACGACCCACCGTCGCCAGGACGAGACCTCCGCGCTCCGCGGCGGCGCACCGACACCACCAGCGGGTTCTCTTCGCTGTCCCCCGGGCCACTGCCTGCGGGCCTTCGGGCCGCGGCCGAACCGGCCGCTCCGAACGTGGCCTTAGTCCTGGCTGTCGAGGACCAAGCGCGCCGTCACCGGAGCTCTGTACACGCCACTGTGGAAGGTGAGGTGGCCCCGCCGACGGCGCTGCTCAGGACCGCACGGCGGCAGCCCGTGCCGCCTCCGCCGGGCCGACACGTCAGCCGATTCCCGCCCTCTGGAGGGCGGGGGAGACGAGGAGACCACCATGACCACAATCGCCGTGACGCACTGCGGCGGAGACGCGTTCACCGCCGCCGTCCGTGGGCACCACATCAGGCTCGACCAGCCGCTCGCAGAAGGTGGAGAGGACACCGGACCCACCCCCGTCGAGGTCTTCGTTGCCGCCCTCGCCGGCTGCGTCGCCCACTATGCCCACCGCTACCTCGCCCGCCACCACCTGGACCGCAACGGGCTCACTGTCGAGGCCGACTACGGCATGAGCCCCCGGCCGCCCGCCCGCGTCGAGCACGTCCGCCTGCGCGTCGAAGTTCCTGGGGAGCTGACGGCGTCCCAGCACAGGGCCCTGCTCGCCGTTGTGGACCACTGCACCGTGCACACATCCTTGCGACAGCCTCCTGAGGTCCGGATCGACCTCGAAACCAAGGCACCGGTCCGCTGATACCGGCGCACGCCCCACCCAGGAAAGGCCACAGCCATGACCGAACTGCTCGCACCGCCCCCGGCCCACGCATTGCTCGCCGACGGCACCCAGATCACGATCCGTCCCCTGCGCGCTGAGGACACCGACGCGGTCCAGCGTATGCACGAGCGGATGTCCCCCGAGAACCTCTATTTTCGCTTCTTCGGCTTCAACCACGACATCGCCGAGCGGATCGCCGCCGAACTCTGCCGCGGCCCCGGCCCCGACCATACCGCTCTGGGTGCGTGGCTTGCCGGCGACCTCGTCGGCGTCGCCGGCCTAGAGCCCGCGCAGGAGGCAGGGGCGTGTGAGGTCTCGGTGGCCGTGGCCGATCACATGCACAACCGGGGGGTGGGCACCCTGCTGCTGGAGCACTTGGCCTCGGCCGCGCGCGACCGCGGCGTACGCGCGTTCCGGGCCGACGTCCTGGTGCACAACACCGCGATGCTGGAGGTTTTCGCCGATGCCGGACTAAAGGTGCAGCGCCAAACGACCGGGACAGTGACGGAGCTGACCATCCCGCTCGACGCCGACGACCGCTACCTCGACGCGGTGGCCGAGCGCGAGCGCACCGCCAACGTGGCGAGCCTGACCGGCCTACTGCGCCCCGCCTCGGTAGCGGTGGTCGGCGCCGGCCGCAAGCGCGGCTCCGTCGGTAACGCGATCCTGCGCAACATCGTCTCCGCTGGCTACACCGGCCGGCTCTACGCGGTAAACCCGCACGCCCGCGGCACTGTCGCCGAGGTACCGGCGGTTGGCTCGGTCGCCCAGCTCCCCGAACCGCCCGACCTCGCGGTCATCGCCCTCCCCGCCCCCGCCGTGGCCGCGGCGGCCGTCGAGTGTGGGCGCCGCGGCGCCAAGGCGCTGGTAGTTGTCACCTCCGGACTCGATGCCGATACGAGCCGCGCGCTGACGTCTGCCTGCCACCGTTACGGCATGCGACTGGCCGGCCCCAACTGCCTGGGCATCGCCAACACCGAATCCAGCGTCGCCCTGGATGCCACATTCGCCGCCCACCATCCCCTGCCTGGCATGGCAGGGGTCGTCGTGCAGTCCGGCGGTGTCGGTATCGCCCTGGTCGACCACCTCTCCCGGCTGGGCGTGGGCATCTCCACCTTCGCCTCAGTGGGCGACAAGTACGACGTCAGCGGCAACGACATGGCCCTGTGGTGGGAGGCCGACCCCCGCACCCAATTGGGCATCGTCTACTTGGAGTCCTTCGGTAACCCCCGCAAGTTCTCCCGCACCGCCCGCCGTGTCGCCCGTACTACCCCGCTGCTGACTGTGATGGCGGGCCGCTCGGCCGCGGGACGGCGCGCCGCGGCCTCCCACACCGCGGCAGCAGCGACCCCGGCGGCCACCCAGGAGGCGCTGTTCCGCCAGGCGGGCGTCGTCGCCACGCACAACCTTGGCGAACTGCTCAGCGTGGCCACACTGCTGGCTTACCGGCTCATCCCAGACGGTCCGAACGTCGCAGTCGTCTCCAACGCCGGCGGGGCCGGGGTGCTCGCCGCCGACGCCTGTGCCGATGCCGGGCTGACCGTTCCCGAGCTGAGTGCGGATACCCGCGAGACGCTGGCGAGCCTGTTGCCCGTGGGGGCGACCGCCACCAACCCGGTCGACACCACCGCCGCCGTGGCGCCCCGCGTGTTCGAACGCGCCGTTTCCGCCGTGGCCGCCGACCCCGGCGTTGACTCCGTCCTCGCCGTCGCGGTGCCCACCGCCGCCGGGGAGCTGCCCACTGCCGTCGATTGGGCCGACGGCATCGCCGCGCACGGTAAGCCGCTGGCGGCCGTCCTGCTCGACCAGTCCGAGACGATCGCCGTACGTCGCGGCAGGGGTGGACAGGCAGTTCCCGCCTTCGCCTACCCCGAGGACGCGGTGCGGGCCCTGGCGCACGCCTGGCACTACCGGCACTGGCTCGACCGGCCCCAAGGGCGGGTGCCCGACCTAGCGGGCGTCGACGCCGACCACACGGCCACGATCATCCGCGGCTTCCTCACCGAAACCCCGGACGGAGGGTGGCTGCCTCCGGCGGCGACGATGGAGCTGCTCGCCGCTTACGGCGTTCCGATGGCCGCCTGGCGCTTCGCAGAGTCGGGGGTCCAGGCAGCCGCCGTAGCCGCCGAGCTGGGCGGACCCGTCGTGCTCAAGGCCGACGTCGCCGGTGTCGTGCACAAGGCGGCGTCGGGCGCGCTGGAGCTAGACGTGCCCGCCTCCCAGGCCGCCGAAGCCTACGCTCGGCTGGCGGGGCGCTTCGGGGCGCGCATGCGCGGTGCCCTCGTCCAGCCGATGGCGGAGTCGGGTGTGGAGGTGCTGTGTGGCGTGGTGCAGGAGCCCGTGTTCGGCCCGCTGGTCGTCTTCGGCGCCGGAGGCACAGCCACCGACGCCCTTGACGACCGCGCGGCCAGGCTGAGCCCGCTCACCGATGTCGACGCCGCCGAGCTGATCCGCGCGGTGCGCACCGCGCCCCTGCTGGTCGGCACGCCCGACCACGAGGGCCCGCCTCCGGTCGACGTCGACGCGCTGACCGACGTCCTGCTGCGCCTGTCTCGCCTAGCCGAGGACCATCCTGACGTGGTCGAGCTCGACCTCAACCCCGTCATCGCTCGCGCGGACGGCGTCGTCGCCGTCGACGCCCGCGTCCGTCTCCACCCCGAGCCCCGCTGGGACCCCCACCTCCGCAGCCTGCGAGCGTCGGGCGTATAAAAGTCCGCTGGGCCCATACCGAGCCGGTCGGCTCCCCGAACGACAGCTCTAACCTGCGATCTGGAGCTATCGGGAGTGTCCGCGGGGGAGCCGACCCCCTTCCCGCGACCTGCAAACCCTTACCAAGATCATGCTGTGTCCACAGCGAAACCCCTGGATTGACCAGGGGTTTCGCTGTGGACACCTTGTATCCGAGAAAGAGCCAGCCTCTGGTACACGCCTTCATCTTGTCCACGTCCTTCGAGCCGGACGGGCGGTGACTGGCCATGGGTTCTTCCGTAGCAACGCTTGGGACCTCCCCACGGCGATCGCTGCCGGTGAGCAATTTCAGGCCCCGGAGAAGACGGACACGTCACCGCCTCGGAGTCGGCTGATCAATGCACGGATGACGATGAGTGCTGTGCTCGCAGTGGTTTGCAAACCCTGGCCCTCGAACGGGTCGAGTCGGGAGCCGAAGCGTCAAGGGCGGGTCGACATGCGCGGTTCTCGCGCGCCTGGAGCTTCGCCGGCCGTGTCCGCTCGGCGCTGTGCCCCCATGCGTCGGGCGTCGGAGCGGCGCCAGAGCGCCTTGTCGATCTCCACGGCGCTATAGGCGGCGGCGCCTACGGCGAAGATCAGTGCCCAGGTGGTTAGCCCCACGGGAGCGGTGTGGAAGAGGGTGTTCATCACCGGTGTGTAGGTCAGCAGCCCTTGCAGCAGGGCCATCGCGGCGATTCCGGCGTAGACCCACAGGTTGCGGCCGGGGGCGCGCAGCCGCTCCAGGGACCGGCAGTTGAGTAGGTAGGCGGCCTCGACGGCGACGAAGACGTTGACCGCGGCGGTACGCGCCTCCTCGAGGGAAGCGCCTGCCCCAAGAGCGTAGTGGAAGACTCCGAAGGCTCCTATCACTAGGATGAGCGAGACGAGCACGAGCCGGCGCACCAGGTCGCGGGTGAGGATCGGCGCGCGGGGCGGTCGGGGCGGGCGCCGCATGATCCCGGAAGCCTTGGGCTCGAACGCCAGCGTGAGGCCGAGGAAGCCCGCGGTGGTCATATTAATCCATAGGATCTGCACCGGAAGGATCGGCAGAGCCGCACCCAGCGCGACGGCGGCCAGCACAACCAGGCCCTCGCCGAGGTTGGTAGGCAGTGTCCAGGCGAGGAAGCGGCGCAGGTTGTCGAACACGCCGCGGCCTTCCTCAACGGCGGCTTCGATGGTGGCGAAGTCGTCGTCGGCGAGCACCATGTCGGCGGCCTCCTTGGCGGCGTCGGTGCCGACGCGCCCCATGGCCACGCCGATGTCGGCTTGGCGCAGGGCGGGCGCGTCGTTGACGCCGTCGCCCGTCATCGCCACGACCTCGCTGCGGCGTTGCAACAGCCGCACTAGGCGCAGCTTTTGCTCCGGGGAGACGCGGGCGAAGACACTCGTCCCGGCGAGGGTGTCCTCGTCGGCGGCGTCGATCTCAGCTCCGGTGAGCATGGGACCCTCGATGCCGAACCGGTCGGCGACGGCACGTGCGGTGGCGCTGTGGTCGCCGGTGAGCATCCGCACGCTGATGCCGGCAGCGCGGCAGGCGGCCACCGCTTCGACGGCCTCGGGACGCGGCGGGTCGTGCAGCACCTGCAAGCCGAGCAGGGTGAGGCGGCCGGGGAGATCCTCGTCGCGGACGGGGCCTTCGTGGGCGGGGGTGAAGCGGGCGAACGCTAGGACACGCAACCCCTGCTGGGCCCACTTTTCGGCCGTGCTCCGCTCGTCTTCGGCGCTCAGCCGGTGCTCGCGCCCGTCGGGGCCAAGCCGGTTCGCGCACAGCGGCAGCACCCGCTCGGGCGCTCCTTTTACGTAACCGATCAGCCGGCCATCGGGGCGGCGGTGTGTGGTGGCCATCAGTTTGCGTTCGGAGGTGAAGGGGAGTGCGCCCACGCGGGGTGCGCGCGCCGCTTCCGCAGCCAGGTCCAGACCCTCGGCCTGCGCGGCGGTGAGTAGCGCGGTCTCGGTGGGGTCGCCGACCGCCCGCCGCTGCTCGCCCGGAGTGGCGAGTTCCGCGTCGTTGCACAGTACCCCGGCCAGCAGGCACTCGTGTACCGCGTGTCCACCGCCGTGCCTGGCCCCCTCGGACAGACGGCGAATGCCGGGCTCGCGTTCGGCGCCACCGGCCAGCACCCGGCTCACGGTCATCTCGTTGGCGGTGAGCGTGCCGGTCTTGTCGGTGCACACGACGGTTGTTCCGCCGAGGGTCTCGGCCGCGGTCAGGCTACGGACGATGGCGTTGCGTCGGGCCATCCGGACCGCACCGATCGCCAGGACGATGGTCACTGCGGCCGGAAGACCCTCGGGGATTGCGCCGACCGCCAGGGCGACCGCGGCGGTGAACATCTGGGCCGGCGCCTCGCCGTGGAGGGTGCCGAGCACGAAGGCGAGCACCGCCAGCGCGACGATGGCGATGGTCAGGCGGCGGCTGAAAACGCCGAGTTGACGGGTGAGTGGGGTCGGGTTGCGCTCGGCGGAGCCGATGAGCCGGTTGATCGCGCCGACCTGGGTGTCGCCGCCAGTGGCCACTACAATGCCGAATGCCGAGCCGCGAGTGGCGACTGTACCGGAGTAGGCCATGCTAGCGCGATCGGCGAGGACAGCTTCGGGAGCGACGGGGGCACAGGTTTTGGCGACCGGGACCGCTTCGCCGGTCAGCGCCGACTCGTCGACCTCCAAAGCGCTGGTGGAGGTCAGCCGCAGGTCGGCGGGCACCTTGTGGCCGGCCTGCACCACCACGAGGTCGCCGGGTACCAGGTCCTCGGCCGGGACCCGCCGCGCCACACCCTCGCGCACGGCTATGGCCTCCACGCGGACCATGTGCGCAAGCGCGTCGAGCGCGCGCCGCGCCCGCGACTCCTGGATGTAGCCGATGGTCGCGTTGAGGAGCACGACCCCGGTGATAACACCAGAGTCCACGAGGTGGCCCATGACCAGGGTCACCGCTGCGGCGACCAGCAGCACGTAGACCAGCGGGCTGTGGAACTGCCGAAGCAGGCGCATGAACTGACCGGAGCCGTTGTCGCGGGGGAGTGCGTTGCTGCCGTGGGTGGCGAGGCGGTGCAGGGCCTCCTCGGAAGTTAGGCCCCGTTCGGTGTCGGTGGTGAGCTGGTGGGCCACTTCGGTCGCTGGCAGGGCGTGGGCGCGGGAGTGGATGAGGGTGCTGCCGGCTGTCTCGGAGACGGTCATGGTTCCAGGGTGGTGCGGGGGCGGGGTGGCTGGGGAGGGCCCTTTCGCCCTGTGGTTGGGGGTCCTCTGGCCGTCAGCGTTGCCGTAGCCGTGTCCTCGGGGCTATCGGAGGGGGAGGGCGCGGTCGCTGTCCGGGGGACTCGCCGTGGCCCTGCACCTCCAGCGATGACAGCGAGGACATGCTGCTAGGGGCATCGGGTCGCGTGCGGGGCGGTTGGTTGGTAAAACGCTGCGTCCCGGAGCATCGCGAACAGCATCTCGTACCCCGGCGTGCCAGGCGGAGCAGGGTTTGGTTGGGGCCCGGGATGATCCTGCGGGCGAAGTAGGCCCGCGAGGAGGGCTGGAACAGCCAGTGGCGGTGAGGAAGAATGCGCGGCTGAGCTGCTTATCGTCCTTCTTGGGGGAGTTCACCCCACCAGAAGTCGGTGCTGTCCCTCTCGGAGCCCGCTGATGAGCACTACCGCGATGGGGCTGCCCCACAGGGCGAACAGCCCTCACACGAAAGAAGGTCCCCCAGATATTTCCCACGGCGGGCTGAACTAGGCCAGAGAGAAATAATGAGAGACCAACAATCCTGAACTGTACTGCTGATGGTGGGCGATGCTGGGATTGAACCAGCGACCTCTACCGTGTCAAGGTAGCGCTCTCCCACTGAGCTAATCGCCCCGCGTTGATCGTTTACAGATCCTCGCCGGTGAGGTGGAGACGGGATTTGAACCCGTGTTGGCGGCTTTGCAGGCCGCTGCCTCGCCTCTCGGCCACTCCACCGGATTCACGCGGAAGAGACAGTGTCTTCCCGAACTCCGAGCGGACGACGGGATTCGAACCCGCGACCCTCACCTTGGCAAGGTGATGCTCTACCACTGAGCCACGTCCGCGTATCGTCCAGCCCAGCGCCTTGTGAGCCCGCGCTGTACGATGGGTAAAACTCTAGCGGAATCCGCGCACACAGCAAACCGAAGCCGGGCTTGTGACGTAGGTGCGCTTCCTCTCATCCGCGGTATGCCCGCTTCCCGCTCGCTGCGCGCTCTCCCGCCAACAGCCCGTTGTGCAGCGATGACGCTGTCGACACGGCCGGGGGGTCAGCGCAGCCGTGCCCTCTCTCGCCCCGTTGGACGGTTGTGAGAGCGATTCGGCCACCGGTTGCCGGCTGCGGACGGTAGAACAGAACACGTGCGAGTTCATCGGGACACCCCCAGGCCAGAGCGTGCGGCTACCGAGCGGCCCCAGCCCCCCGTAGCGTGGGAGCGGGCGCGTGGGGCCGCACGCGACCTCGCGCGCAGCGTCGGCTTTCCGCCGTGTCGCCACGAACCGTTACAGGATGCACTCGGCGCCACCCTCGCCGAGGACCTGGTGGCGGGCGTAGCGATCCCCTTCTACGACACTGCCGCCATGGACGGCTACGCCGTGGCCGGTCCAGCGCCCTGGACGGTTGTCGGGGAAGTGCCGGCCGGAGCCGCGCCAACGGCTGTAAGCGCGCTCCAGAGCGGCCAGGCGATGGAGATCGCCACGGGAGCGCCGGTTCCCGAGGGCACCGAAGCGGTGCTGCCCTACGAGGAAGCCGACCGGGACGGTGCCCATCTCGGCGGCACGGTGCGGGCCGGGCGCCACATCAGACGCACCGGGGAGGACACGGCCACGGGGGAGACGGTGCTGCCGGCGGGCTCCCCCGTCACGCCCGCTGTCCTTGGCCTTGCGGCCAGCCTCGCCCACGACACCCTGCCAGTGCTGCGTCCGCGGGTCACCGCCCTGGTGACCGGGGACGAGCTGATCCACTCCGGCGCCCCCGCCGCCGGCGCGGTGCGCGACGCGATCGGCCCCGTGCTGCCGGGGCTCGCCGGCTGGGCCGGCGCCGAGCTCAGCCACACTCACCATGTCGCCGACGACCGGGCGGCCACGGTGGCGGCGTTTCGGGCGGCGGCCGAGCAGCACAGCGCCTCGGTCATCGTCGCCTGCGGCGCTTCCTCGGTGGGGCGCGCCGACCACGTGCGGGCCGCCCTCACCGAGCTCGGGGCCACCGTGCTGGTCGAAGGGGTGGCCTGCCGTCCCGGCCACCCGCAGTTGTTAGCCCACCTGGGGGCCGGTGAGGCTGCCGGACCCATCGTCGTCGGCCTGCCGGGCAACCCCAACGCGGCCCTGGCCGCGGCCCTCACTCTGCTGGTTCCCGTGCTGGCCGGGCTGTCCGGGCGTGATGACCCTACGCGCGCCACGCCGTCCCGGTTGCCGTTGCGCGGTGAGGTCGCCGCGCATCCGCGCGATACCCGCCTGGTGGCGGTGGCTCTCGCCGGCGAGTGCGCCTACCCCGTGGGCCATGACCGTCCCGCCACGCTGCGCGGCGCTGCCATGGCCGACGCCCTGGCCGTGGTGCCGCCGGGCTGGTCGGAAGGCGAGGTCGAGCTGCTGCGCCTGCCCCACTAGGGCCTGTGTTGTGGGCCCGTCCGTCGCGAGCGGCATACGCTAGGGCGGGGGAACCGTCCCTCGCCCGGCACTGTGGCCACCCGGGCAGCGGCCCTCTCCGTAGGGCAGCCGATCCATAACACCGGCCCTAGCCGTGCACGCCCGATGGAGGGCTGTCACGTCTCCTCCTGGCCCCTGCGGCGCAGCATGATACCGGCGTGGACGGCGATGGCCACGATCAGGACCGTCGCGATCAGGCTCGCCATCTGAACACCATCGGTGAACGCGGCGCGTGCGGCGTTCAGCAGTGCCGCTGCTCCTTGCGGAGCCTCCTGGGCGGCGCTGACAGCCCCACCCAGCGTTTCACGGGCCTCGGCCATGGTTGAGGCCGCGACGCCGGGCACACTTTCCAGACCGGTGCGATACATCGCGGTGACCACACTGCCCAACAGCGCCACTCCCAGAGCCGCCCCCAGCTCGTAGGCGGTCTCCGAAACCGCCGAGGCCGCTCCCGCCCGCGAGGGCGGCGCGGCACTCATGATGGCGTCGTTGGTCAACGTGTCGGTGACGCCGGCTCCCATGCCGATCAGCCCGAACCCCACGCCCACGAACACGGCGCCATCCGTCATAGGCAGCGTCGTCAGCATCGCGTAGCCGGTGGCGGCCAGCGCCAGCCCGATGACGATGACCGTGCCCATGCGCAGCCGCCGCGCCAGGGCGACCGCGACGAAGTGCATCACCACCGCCATACTCAGGCCCGGCACCAGCAGCAGACCGGCCCGCATCGGGCTGATGCCCTGGACCAGTTGCAGATATTGGGTGAGGAAGAACAGAGAGGAGATGAGGGTGAACACCACCGTGAAGTTGGTGGCCACCCCCACGGCGAACTCGCGGATCGCGAACAGCTTCAGGTCGATCAGCGGGGTGGTCAATCGCAGTTGGCGCCGTACGAAGGCGTAGCCCACCCCCAGCCCAAGTGCCACGGCCAGGCCACCTGTCACTGAGGGGCCCTCGTCGGCCATGGTCTTGACCCCGTAGACCACCGCGAGCACCGCCAGCAGCGACAGCGCCGCGCTGGCCAGGTCGTAGCGCCCGGGGGAGGGGTTGCGCGACTCGCGCACCAGCAGCGGCGTCACGAGCAGCGCCACCGCTACCACTGGCACGTTGATCAAAAAGACCGAGCCCCAGTGGAACCGCTCCAGCAGCCAGCCGCCCACAATGGGCCCTAGCGCCGAACCGGCGGAGAACATCGAAGCCCACGTCGCGATCGCCATGAGCCGCTGGCGCGGATCGTGGAAGGTGTTGCGGATGAGGGACAGGGTGGAGGGCATCAACGTGGCACCGGCCACGCCCAGCAGCGCCCGCGCCGCGATGAGCACGCCGGCGGTGGGGGCGTAGGCGGCCACCAGCGAGGCGGCGCCAAACCCCGCGCATCCGATGAGCAAAAGCCGGCGACGGCCGATCCGGTCCCCCAGCGTGCCCATGGTGATCAGCAGCCCTGCCAGGACGAACGAGTAGACGTCGACGATCCATAGCAGTTGCGCACCGCTGGGAGCCAGATCCTCGCTGAGGAAGGGCACGGCGAAGCCCAGGACGGTCATGTCGATCGTGATCAGCAGCACCGGCAGCGTCAGCACGGCCAGGGCCGCCCATTCGCGCGCTCCGGCGGTGGCCGGAGAGCCGCGCCCCGAGCCCGCGGTCGCGCTGGCGGCGGTACTCATACATCCCCCGTTCCTTGTGCTTTGCCCTGACCCTTTCCCGATCGGCCGCACGAGCCCCGGGGCGGGGTACCTTACAAAAATTCTGTACCGTCCAGACGGTACTGGACCGTCTGGACGGTACAGTAGCAATCGTGAGTTCGACAACGCGCGACCGTATCCTTGACGCCCTCCAGCAGATCCTCATCGAGCGCGGCCCCTCGGCGGCGACGCTGGAAGCCGTAGCCACTGCTGCCGCCGTATCCAAAGGTGGGCTGCTTTACCACTTTCCGTCCAAAGCCGAGATGATGACGGCCCTGATCCGGCGTCTGGCCGAACGCGCCGAGGCGGAGTTCCGCCAGGCGCTGGAAGGGGACGAGGGAGTCACGCGGGTGTTTTTGCGGGTATCGCTGCCCCAGACCTCACAGGAGGCGGCGCTGTACTGGTCGATCATCGCTGCTCTGCGCGGCAACGAGGACATTTCGGCTGAGGCCCGCGAGATTGTTCACGGCATCTTCGCCCGGTGGTCCCACCTGCTCCACGAAGAGATCGGGGACCCGGTGCTGGCCGAGACCGTGCGCCTGGTCGGTGACGGTCTCTACCTCAGCGCACTCGCCGACCTGCCCCAACCCGATCCGGCCGTGCTGCGCGCGCTCACCGACCGCCTCACTGAGCAGGCCGCCGTCCCTGCCTCCTCCCGCGAGGCTGTACCGGCAGAAGAGCCCCGCCAGGGCTGAGCGCCCCGAAGCGGGAACCGCGGGTACCTACGCGCAGCCCCGTCCGCCACGTTCGGCCGCACCGCTTTCCGTGCAAGCGTGGTGGGGAAGGGAGCGCGGCACGGGCCCGTCGTGTCAGCTTCCCGCGGGATCACGCAGGTCCAGCGCCTGGCTCACCACCCGCACCCCTTCGGCGACGCTCGTCTCGATCGGTGCGGCCAGGTCGAGCGTCACCCCGTCCTCGTCGGGGGCCAGCGGCTCCAGGGTCGCCGCCTGGGACTCCAGCAACCCTCCGGGCATGAAGTGGTCGGTGCGCGAGCGCAACCGCTGCGCGATCAGCTCCACCGATCCGGCCAGGTGGACGAAGCGCACATCGGGCGCGCCTTGGCGCAGGATGTCCCGGTAGGCGCGCTTGAGCGCCGAACAGGCCATGATGGTGGCCTGCCCCCTGGCCTCGTGCTCGCCGATCCACGCGGCGAGCGATTCCAGCCACGGCCGCCGGTCGTCGTCGGTCAGCGCCACCCCGCTCGACATCTTCGCGATATTGGCTTGGGGGTGGAAGTGGTCGGCTTCGGCGAACGGCAGGTTCAGCCGCTCGGCCACCACCTCGGCCACTGTGGTCTTGCCACTGCCGGAGACCCCCATGAACACGAAATGCACGCTGCGATCCTTCCCGAGACGGCCGCGCCGCCCGGCGGCGACCGCGACGCTCTCGCCCAACAGTGCTACCAGTGTTACAGATGTCCCCCGCAGCCGCCCGCGCCGGTCACGCCAGGCGAGGTCAAGCGTGAGGTCGGCCGCTCGGGGGCTTTTGTGGGGGTGTCAAAGGGGCGGAGGTGGTGTCCGCTCGTGCCGTGATCGCTGCGCGATCTCGCCAGTCTGAGGGGTGCCGCCTGAGGCGCTGCGCGAGCTCGGTAGCCTCCGGCGGATGGGCCACACCTGGAAGGGGTGCTGTTCGCTCGTGCCTCGATCGCTGCGCGATCTCGCCAGCCTCAAGGGGACGCGGTGGCTGAGGCGACAGGAAACGACGCGGGTGGCCACGGGGCGAAAGAACGTCGCTCCAGCGTGGGATCTCGCCCTAACTCGGGATGGTGGTGCTGTAGCGGGGGGTACGGGACCGACACGGCCGTAGCGGCAGCCAGCGGACGCGCGAGGGTGGGCTACGGCAGAGCGATTTCTGCGGGGTGGGGGCGGCTCCTGCTTCGGGGAGGGCTCTGCTGACCGGCGGGTGGCGGGCTTTCGGGCTAGGGGAGGCAGGTGGGTGCGCCTCTCCCGGCGTGGTCGCCCGTGGCAGATGCCCCCAGAAGGTGTTGATCCGTAGCACCCACCCAGCCACAGCTCCCCCGCCGTGGTAGTTGCTTCATTTCAGCCGTAGCCCATCTGTCGTGGTACTCGCCCCACCTCAGCCACAGTCCGCCCCAGGCTGCTGAGATCGCGCAGCGCTCGAGGCAGGAGCGAACGGAGAACACCGCCCACGGCCCCACCCCAGCCGTTTGAAAACCAGAACCTAGCTCCGTTGTCGGGCAAAGCGCAGGGTCAGGATCTGGAAGGGGCGCAGGTCGCAGTGGAGCGCCGCGCCGTCGCGCCGGAGGTGGGCAGCCGCAGCGAGGGAGTCCTCCAGCAAATCCACCGTCCACACGTCGCTGACGTCGAAACCGGCCCGTACCTCGGTGCTGGCGCGGTCGCCGTGGGCCTCGTAGAGGCGCACCACGACGTCGCCCGAGCGGTCGTCGGCGAGCTTGACCGACTCCACCACCACGCCCGGCGCGTCCACCGTCACCAGTGGCGGCACCGGCGTGTCGCCCGCCACGCGGCGCGCGGGCAAGTTGATCCGGTAGCCCTCGCGGATGGCGTCGGCGATGCCGGCGCCGGGCACGAGGCTGTAGCTGAAGGCGTGTCGACCCTGGTCGGTCTCAGGGTCGGGGAAGCGCGGCGCCCGCAGCAGCGACAGCCGCACCGTCGTGGTGGTGCCGCCGTCGTCGCGCACGTCACGGGTCACGTCGTGGCCGTAGGTCTCGGCGTTGACCAGGGCGTGGCCGTAGTGGGGTTCGCTCACCCGGACCCAGCGGTGGGCGCACGTCTCGAACTTCGCCGCGTCCCAGGAGGTGTTGGTGTGGGTGGGCCGGTGCACGTGTCCGAACTGCGTTTCCGAAGCGGCGGTGCCGGCGCGCACGTCCAGCGGGAAGGCCGCCTTGAGGAAGCTTTCGCGCTCGCGCCAGTCGACGTCGGCCGTCATATCCAGCCGGTGCGCGCCCGGGCGCAGCGTCACCGTCTGCCGCACGGTCGAGTCGCCAAAACGGCGCCGCACGGTCACCGCTGCCGCCCGCCCCTCCGGGAGCACTGTGACCGGCTCCTCGGTTTCGACCAGGTCGCTGACCCGGTTGCGGTAGAAGGAGTCGACGTCCCAGGCGTCCCAGGCGTTGGGCAAGTCGGGGTGGAGTTGCAGCAGGTTGGCGGCGGCTCCCGGCGCGATCGCCTCACGCCCGCTGGCCAGGTCCAGCACCGAGGTTACGAGGCCGCGCGGGTCCACACTGACGCGTAGCAGGCCGTTGTCCAGCACGTGGCCGCCGGAGGTGGTGCTCACCGTCACTTCGCCCTCCTCGGTAGGGAAGGCGGGGGCGGCGCCCAGCGCGGGGACACCGTCACGGGCGTGGGGGGCGGCGTTGAACTCGATGTGCTGGCCGGTGGTGGCGTCGCCGGCCAGCGCCTGCTGGGCGGTGTCGATGATCTCGGTGAGTTCGGCACCGATCTCGGCGTAGGTTTGGGCGGCCTGCCGGTGGACCCAGGCGATCGAGGTGCCGGGCAGGATGTCGTGGAACTGGTGGAGTAGGACCCGTTTCCACAGGCGGTCAAGCTGCTCGTAGGGGTAGGGCGCGCCGATACGCACGGTGGCCGTGGCCGCCCACAGTTCCGCCTCGCGCAGCAGGTG
Source organism: Salinactinospora qingdaonensis (assembly GCF_039539445.1). Lineage (NCBI taxonomy): Bacteria > Bacillati > Actinomycetota > Actinomycetes > Streptosporangiales > Nocardiopsidaceae > Salinactinospora > Salinactinospora qingdaonensis. The sequence goes on along the minus strand of NZ_BAABDD010000011.1, from coordinate 129,293 downwards.
TTCGCTGCGCCGATTGCCCCGCTTGGTGGCGGCTTGGCTGGTGTAGGTGCCGCGGTGCAGTTCGAGGTACAGCTCGCCCTCCCAGACGGGAGCGTCTGGGTATTCCGCGGCTGCCCGGGCGAAGAACTCCGCCGGCCGTTCCAGGCGCACGCGCGGCGCTCCCTCCAGGTCGGCCATGCGTTCGGCGCGGGCCAGCATTTCCCGGGTGGGGCCGCCGCCACCGTCGCCGTGGCCGAAGGGCACCAGCGACCAGCGAGCGCGCCCCTTCTCGCGGAAGTTGCGCTGGGCGTGGCCCAGCTCGCCAGGGCTCAGTTCACAGTTGTAGGTGTCGACCGGGGGGAAGTGGGTGAAGACGCGGCTGCCGTCGATGCCCTCCCACCAGAACGTGTGGTGTGGGAAGGGGTTGTGCTGGTTCCACGAGATTTTTTGCGTCAAAAACCACGAGGCGCCCGAAAGCCGGATGAGTTGCGGCAGGGCAGCGGAGTAGCCAAAGGAGTCGGGCAGCCACACCTCAGGGGTGTCCACGCCGAACTCGTCGCGAAAGAAGCGCCTGCCATGGCTGAACTGGCGCGCCATCGCCTCACCGCCGGGCATGTTGGTGTCGGCTTCCACCCACATGCCCCCCACCGGAACGAACCGGCCCTCGGCGGCGCGCTCGCGCACCCGTGCGTAGACGTCGGGCCGATGATCGCGCAGCCACGCCAGTTGCTGGGCTTGCGACATCGCGAACACGAGGGTGGGGTCGTCGTCCATGAGGGAGGTAACGTTAGCGGTCGTGCGCGCTACCTTGCGCACCGTCTCGCGCAGCGGCCACAGCCACGCCGAGTCGATATGGGCGTGGCCCACGGCCGAGACGCGGTGCGCGCTGGCGTGAGCGGGTGCGGCCAGCACCTCGGCCAGTTCGCCGCGGGCGGCCTCGGCGCTGCCGGCCACGTCGGCCAGGTCGAGCCGGTCCAGGCAGCGTTCGACGGCCCGCAGGATCTCCCAGCGGCGCGGGGTGTCGGGCGCCAGCTCGGCCATGACGCCGCCTAGCACCTCCAGGTCCATGGCCAGATGCCACACGGTGCGGTCGAAGATCGCCAGGTCGAGGCGGCGCAGCGTGTAGAGGGGGTGTTCGCCGGCGGTGCGGTCGTCGCCCAACGCGGTGGGGGTGAAGCCGTCGGGGCCCAGGATGAGGGGGTTGGCGGCGGCTTCGATGTAGCACTGGAATTCCTCGCCGCCGCGTGCGGTGTCGGCGACCGGTAGCCACTGGTTGCGCGGGTTGAGCCCTTTGATGACGGTGCCGTCGGGGCGGTGGGCGAGCCCTTCGGCGCAAAATCCCGGCCGTTCCGGGGCGAAGCCGAGATCGATGACGGCTTCTACGGTGCACCCTGCCCACTGCGGGGGCACGGTGCCCGATAGGCGCAGCCACGTCGTCGCCCAGGGCGGTCCCCACGGCTCGCCCACGCGGGCCGGGCGGTAGGGGGCGGCCAGGGCTGTCTCGACCGGCACCGGTTCGCCCGCGACGTCCCACCGTTCGATGGTGAGGGGGATCGAGGTCGGATAAATCGCGGTCCAGATCCGCTGTCCCAGGACCCGATCGAGGCGCTGTTCCACCAGTAGGCGGTCGTCGTGCACCGCACGCTCCGTAAAATCGTCGTTTCGGGTGCAGGTTTTCAGGGCGACGAGGTCCCGTCAAGACGCATGCGGGTGCCCCTGGCCGTCTAGACGGCCAGGGGCACCCGCACTGGTGACCCCACCGCGACCCACCGGTGCCCGGGGGCGAGTCCCCAACGTCCCCGCGCCCGTGCCTTCGCGGGGGAGCGCGGCTCCCTACTCCAGCGTCCGTCCCACGGTCACACGCCCCTTGAGCAGGTCACGGGCGATCGTGCGTCGCTGGATCTCGTCGGTGCCCTCGTAGATGCGCAGCAGCCGCAGCTCCCGGTACCAGCGTTCGATGGGCAGCTCGCGCGTGTAGCCCATCCCGCCGTGGATCTGCATGACCCGGTCGACGATCTGGTTGGCCTTCTCACCGCCGTACAGCTTGGCGATGGACTGGGCGTGGCGAGAGTCGGCGCCGTTGTCGACCTGCCAGGCGGCGTTGAGCACCAGCAGCCGCAGGGCCTCGATCTCGACCTGGGAGTCGGCGATCATCCATTGGATGGCCTGGCGTTCGCCGATGGGGGCGCCGAAGGTCTCGCGTGTGTTGGCGTACTCGATCGCCATGTTCAACAGCCGCTCGCATGCGCCCAGCGCGCGGGCCGGCAGCAGGTAGCGGCCACGGCCGATCCATTGCATGGCCAAAGCGAAGCCTTGGCCGACCTCGCCGAGCACGTTCTCTTCGGGCACGCGCACGTCCTCGAAGATCAGCGAGGCAGGGCCCCACTCACCCATGGTGTCGATGTGCTCGGAACGCCAGCCGGACTCGCGGTCGGCCAGGAAGCAGGTGACCCCGCCGTTGGCGCCCTTCTCCGGGTCGGTGACGGCGAAGACCATGGTGAAGTCGGCTTCCATGCCACGGGAAATGAAGGTCTTCTCGCCGTTGATGACCCACTCCGAGCCCTCCTTGTGGGCGCGGGTGCGGATGGCTTTGGCGTCGGAGCCCGCGCCGGGCTCGGTAATGGCGAAGCAGGACTTGCGCTCGCCGGCGATGGTGGGCAGCAGGTAGCGCTCCCGTTGCTCAGCGTTGGCGTAGTAGAGGATGTTGTCGGCGCTGCCGCCGAAGCTGAAGGGGACGAAGGAACGTCCCAGTTCGATCTCGATGAGTGCCGTAGTGACGGCGTCGAGGCCCATGCCGCCATACTCGGGGGGCGTCTGCACGCCCCAGAAGTCGGACTTCTTGGCCAACTGTTGCAGGTCGTGCAGTTCTTTGGAGGTCAGTCCCTGGGCCTCGCCGCGGCGCTCCCGGCGCAGCACCTCGGGTTCCAGCGGCATGATCTCTCGTTCGACAAAGGTTCGCACCCAGTCACGGATCTGGCGCTGCTCGTCACTGAGTGAAAAGTCGACCATCTACTTCTCCTTGCCAAGCCGCCTCGGGGGTCGCCGGACCGGCTGCGTGTACGGGCCCGTTGGGATCGCGCTACCCCGTTAAACTAACAGTGTTCGGTTTTGCAGGGTATGACGGCAGTGACCACTTGGCAAGAGCGATGGTCGTGGATGGGCGATGATGGGAGACGCTGCTGTCGCACAGGGGAGGGGAGTAGCTTCGTGGGTCGGCCCAAGACGCCGTTGTTGAGTCCAGAGGTGATCCGTTCGACCGCGTTGGCGCTGGTCGATCGCGACGGGCTCGAAGGACTGTCGATGCGCAAACTCGCCCAAGAGTTGGACGTGCGCGCCGCGTCGCTGTACAGCCACTACCGGACCAAAGAGGAGTTACTCACCGACATAGCCCAGGAGATGGCCGCCGGTATCGACGTCTCCGGATTCGAGGCCGGCGATTGGCGCCAGGGGATCAGGCTGTGGGCGCGCTCCTATTTTGCGGCGCTGTCGGCCCACCCGAACATGGTCCCGTTCATCGCCAGCGGCCCGGGACGCCGGGACGCGGCCCTGCGCATGGCCGATGCCGTCCACGGCGGATTGGTGGGGGCGGGGTGGCCCGCGCGGTTGGCCACCATGATCGGTGCCTCCACGAAGTATCTCGTGGTGGGGGCCGCGCTCCATTCGTTCTCCCGCGGCTTCGACGCCGACATCCGCGTCTACCGCGACCGCTACCCCAACCTCTCTCAAGCCCACCGGCTGGCCGAGCACGCCGCCGAGATCGACCACGACAGCTTTGAACTGGCGCTGACCGCCTTCTTGGACGGACTCAGCCACCTCTACGAGACCAGCGGGGAATCCGCCGGGTGACCGCGCTTAAGACGGGCGGGTACCCCCGCCCTAGCGCGGGGATGGCGCTGCCGTGAACCGTCACCCCCGCGCCGCTGGGGCGGCCACGCCGCCCCGTGGCTAGGACCGGTCCGCAGCGCGTACTAAGTGCAGCAGGGTCCACAGCACCTCGGTGACGTCGCGGGAGTCGTGGGGGTCGCAGCCGAGGATGGGGGTCTCGTTGAGTTCCAGCTCCCGGCGAATCCGCCGACGCGCGTGGTGGATCGCTCCCTGTAGGGGAACGGCCAGGACATAAGGGAGCCGGTGCTTGCGGCAGTAGGCCAGCGCGGCGTCCGTGGCGCGCGGGTCGTCGGGTTCGACCAGGATCACCATGCCCAGCGTGCCCCGGGTGGCCTCGTCCCACTGTCCCTGATGGCGCCAGTGGCGGGGGGAGCCGGTCAGCGAAATCGGCGCGGTGCCGTTGGACAACCGGGCCCGCCCGAAATGTGAGGTGATCGTGACGGCCCGCTCGCCACGAAACGGCATCTGGACCCTCATCTCGACGGGATCGGGGCACACCGTCGAGATGAGGGTCTGCTCCCGCTTCAAGTTCGCACCGGCCACCGTCACCGACCGGTCCTCGTCGCGGGTATGGGCCAACCCGCTCGACAGAAGTGACTGAACTGTGATCTTGGTCGCCCCAACCGGTGTCTCGCTGCGGTGGGCGAGTTCGGCGATGGCCAAGCCGGTGGGTGAGCAGGCGATGTGCTCGTAGAGCGCATACGCAGAGGGAGGAAGCAAGATCTTGGCGAGTCGCACCACTTCTGGAGTGGTGACAACCCGCGTATGCAGGCACAGCGGTACCTGACAGTACCGGCGTTCGGGGCTGTCGGTATTAGGGGTGGGGGAGACCACGGTGGGTACTGACCTCTCTCATAACCCGCAGTGTGATGAACAGTGAGTGCTCCCGGGGCAGGGGTGCGACTCCGCGGCGTGTTGGGGCTGCTACTCAGCAGGTTTATATGTCCCAACCCTCGAAGGCGATTTGTCGGCTCCAATAGGGTTTCTGCGCTAATCTGGCGGCGTTTCAGGTTGGGTGGGCGCCGTTACGCTATCGCTGGCGTGCGCTACTGGTGCTCTTAGGCAGGTCGGCGCTTACATGCTGTGGTGGGCACGCCTCTCTTCTCCCCCCTTTTGCCATCTCTGCGAGAAGGTGTACACACATGCGCAAGGTCCTCGTCGTTGGGGCGGGGCAGTCAGGTCTTCATCTGGCCCACGGACTGCTGAGCCACGACTATGACGTTACGTTGATCACAGCCAAGACCTCTACTGAAATCCGCACGGGACGTCCGGCGGTTACGCAGTTCACGCTGCCCACCGTCCTCAAGTATGAGCAAGCCCACCACCTCGACTTCTGGGCCGGCGTGGCTCCTCGGATGGAGGAGTTCAACGTGTCGCTGTACTCGGGCGGTGGTCCTGGGGTCTCGCTGCGGGGCAACTTCGGTGATGGCCAGTACGCGATCTCGGTCGATCGCCGCGTCAAAATGGCCGACTGGCTGGAGTACTTCGAGGACCGCGGCGGCAAGGTCGTCATCCACGGGGTGACGCTCTCCGACCTCGACTACTTCTCCCGAATGTTCGATCTCGTCGTCATCGCCGTCGGCGCCGGTGAGCTAGGCGACCTCTTCGACCACGACCCGAATCGGTTCAGTGGCGCCCGTCCCCGCGTCCTCACCCAGGCCTACCTCTACGACGTCACCTCCGACAGCTACGGCGACGGCGACGCCGGATGGGTGGCCTCTACCTCCAACGGTGGGCACATCTTCCTCGTGCCGGTGCTCACCTCGCAGGGTCCCTGCCACTCGCTGTTCGTGGTCGACAAGCCGGGCAACCTCATGGATCTGTCCAAGCCCGACCGTCACCCCGACCCCGACGAGGTGTTGAACCAGATGAAGGGCGTCCTCAAACGCTGCGCGCCGGAGTACTACGAGCGGTGTAAGGACGCCTCGTTGGTCGACGGCAATAGCGTGCTGCTGCAAACGCTGCGCCCGCAGGTGCGTAAGCCGGTGGGAACCCTGCCCTCGGGCGGCTCCGTCCTCGGCATCGCCGACGTGGTCATCACCTCCGACCCTGCTGGGGGGCAGGGGTGGAACAATTCCACCCGATGTGCGGAAAGTTACCTCAGCAGCATCCTGGAGCACGGCGATCGGCCCTTTGACCGCGACACCCTCGCGGGCATGTTCGAGCGGTTCTGGGAGTATGGCCAGCACGCTGAGCAGTTCGTGCAAAGCATCGCCACCATGGGGGAAAGCGCCACGCCGCCTGAGCATTTCGCCGAGTTCATCGGCGCGGCCATGACCTACCCCGAGGTCGCCGACCGGTGGGTGCAGGGGTGGAACGACCCCACCGACTACCAGAACTGGCTGTTCGCGCCGGATCTCACCCGCGCCTACCTGGCCGAGGTGCAAGCACGTAATAGCAATAACGGATAGGAGCCGCGCTGGTCGCTGCGGCTGCGGTAGGCCCCACAACGCCTTCGACGAGCGGTGTTGTGGGGCCGTTGTCGTGTGTGCGCAAGATCATAGGTACCGAACTATAATCGTCCGTATTTCGTCCAAAATATGGTAGATCATTGCTCTTTCTTAATTATGCGTCTATAGTCACCTCTATAGCTGATCTGTCGTGTTTTTATAGTGAATTGCTATGGTCCGAAACACAATCCGCGGTGAGTAGGGCGCTGTATGCGAGACCGGAGGAGCCCGCGCGCTGGGGAGGATTGTCCCTCTTCCTCAAGCGTCGGCGGCTCTCCGTCGGCGATGCCGGGGATCGATGGTCACCACATCCGTCGTGAGCGCCGAAAAGTTATGTGCTCCTGTCCGAAACTAGGGAAAACCGCATTTCAGGACAGCGATCTTGGTCATATCCCCTATGGGGCCGGCGAAACGTCCTCCAGCACCACAGCGTTCCTGCTCCTAGCCGCCCCATCCGCGCCGGCGCGTCCCACCCGCGACCACCCCACCCCACTGCGTTCCTCACCACGCTCGACCCACCCGCCGCGGAGCCGCTTGCGCCGCCATTCAGCCCAGGGCATGCGACTTCTCCCCATGGGAGCTCGCGCCGTGCGGCCACAGCGTCGACGTTCGCCCAGGGCGGCGCGCCACTCCCGCGACGTCTCGTCGCGCTCTGCCTTACCGGTACGACCACAGTCGCCGGCAGGCCACATCGGCCGCGCCGGCACCTGAGTTGGTCATCCGTTTCCGGAACCTCCACGCCCCCAATATCGGCGCCTGGGTTCAGCAGAGCTGCCGGTGCCGCCGCACGAGGCTGAAGAAACTCGTGCCAGTGGAGGCTAGTGAGATAGGGGCAAGTACATGGTGGCAGTTGGGGCTATCGGCATGGGGTGTCGCTTCCCCCAGGCCAGCGGGCTCGACGAGTTTTGGCAGTTGCTCACCACCGGGACCGACGCGGTGCGCGAGATCCCCGACGAACGCTGGGAGATGGGGCGGCTGTACCACCCCGACCCCGACCATCCGGGCACCATGAGCACCCGATGGGCAGGTCTTCTCGACGACATCGACGGCTTCGACGCCGACTTCTTCCGGATCTCGGCGCGCGAGGCCCGCGACATGGACCCCCAGCAGCGCCTCACGCTGGAGGTGGTCGCCGAAGCCCTCCACGACGCCGCCCTGCCCGAGGCGAGACTGCGCGCCAGCAGGACCGGCGTCTACATCGGCAGCGCCGCCCCCGACTTCGCCGTTTTGCGCCTGGCCGCCGGCCAGGAAGCCACTCCCTACGCGCTCAGCGGCTCGGTGGCCAGCGTGCTGGCCAACCGCATCTCCTACTGCTACGACCTGCGCGGCCCCAGTCTCACCGTCGACACTGCCTGCTCCTCGTCGCTGGTGGCCCTCGACCTGGCCGCCAACGCGCTGCGACGCGGCGAGATCGACGTGGCCATCGTCGGCGGTGTCAACGTGCTGCTCAACCCCATGCTCACCGTCAGCTTCAGCAAGGGCGGCTTCATGGCCCCCGACGGGCGCTGCACCCCCTTTGACCACCGCGCCAACGGCTACGTCCGCAGCGAGGGCGCCGGAGTAGTCATCCTCAAGCGCCTCGACGACGCCCACGTCGAAGGCGACCGGGTCTATGCGCTGCTGCGCGAGAGCGGCGTCAACTCCGACGGGCTGTCCAACGGGCTGTTCGCGCCCAACCGACTCAGCCAGGAGCACCTGCTCAGCGACGTCTACAGCCGCGCCGACATCGCCCCTCACCAGGTCGACTATGTCGAAGCCCACGGCACCGGCACGACCCTGGGCGACGCCATGGAGGTGGCAGCGCTGGCCGCCACCCTGGGCAAGGGCCGCGACGCCGCCCACCCGCTTCGGGTCGGCTCGGTCAAGTCCAATCTCGGCCACCTGGAGGCCGCCGCCGGTATCGCCGGCGTCATCAAGACCATGCTGGCGCTGCACCACGGGGTGCTGCCCGCCACGATCCACTACGAGCATCCCAACCCGCACCTGCGCCTCGACCAGCGGCCCATCGCCGTGCAGCACACCACCGAGCCCTGGCCCCACCGCGATACCTCCCGGCTGGCCGGCGTCAGCTCGTTCGGCTTCGGCGGCACCAACGCCCACGTCGTCTTGGAGTCCCCACCCGCGGCGCCCGTGCCACCGCAGCGCAGGCAGCCCCAGCGTGTGGTCATACCGATCTCGGCGCGCTCCACCGACGAGGTACGCGACCTGGCCGCCGCATGGGCACCACAGGTGGCCGCCGGCGAGATCGACCGGGTCGCCGGCAGCGCCGCCCACCGCCACACGCCGCGCAGTCACCGCGCGGCGCTGCTGGCCGGCTCCGCCGAGGAGGCGGCCACGGTCCTGGAGCAGCTCAGCGCCGGACGACGCCACCCCGACCTGATCGGACCGCGCCCCGTACCCGCCCAGCGCCCGCGCGTGGCCTTCGTCTTCTCCGGACACGGCTCCCACTGGATACGCATGGGCGAGACGCTCAGCGCCACCACCCCCGACTTCAGCCAGGCTCTCGACGAGTGTCGCGCCGGCTTCGCCGCGCTCGGCCACGAACTGTGGCGCCCCGGCGACGAGCGTGAACTGGCCGGAGTCGACCTCATCCAGCCCGCCGTCTTCGCCGTTCAGGTGGCCCTGGCCCGCACCTGGCGCCGCTGGGGCGTCACCCCCGACGTGGTCGTGGGCCACAGCCTCGGCGAAGTCGCCGCGGCCCACGTCGCCGGCGCGCTGGACTTGGCTGACGCCTGCCGGATCGTCCACGCTCGCAGTCAACTCCTGGCCGAGGTCGCCGACCAGGGCGGGATGGTCGTCACCGACCTCGACCCGGCCACCGTGGAACACCACATCGCCACACGCGCCGACCGGCTCGGCGTAGCAGCGCTCAACTCCGCCCACACCACGGTCGTCTCCGGCGAGGTGAGCGCGCTCACCGACCTCCAACGCGAACTGGCCGCCATGGGCGCCTACGCCTCCCGTGTGGGCGAGGACTTCCCAGCCCACAGCCCCTATATCGATGAGCTGCTGCCCCGCCTGCGCACCATGGTCGGGGAGGTCACCGCCCAGCCCGCCCGACTGCCGATGCGCTCGACCGTGACCGGAGCCGCCGTTGACGGCCCGGAACTGGGCACCGAGTACTGGGCGCACAACCTACGCCAACCGGTGCGCTTCGCCGAGGCCATCGCCGACCTGGCCACCACCCCCACCGCCTTCGTCGAACTCGCCCCCCGGCCGGTGCTCGCCCGCGCCGTCGAGGAGACCATCACCGCCCAGCCCGGCGAACCCGCCGCAGAGGAGGACGGCAGCGTGGTGCTGGCCTCGGGCCACCACGAGTGCGACGAGCGCGACACGATGCTGACCTCGCTCGCCCACCTGCACACCCTCGGCGTCGACGTGGCATGGCCCACGCCCGAGGACCTACCGGCGCTGGTGCTGCCCCCCGCCCCCTGGCACCACCGCCACATCGACCGCGTCGACTACCGGGACACCTCCGCCGCCGCGCCGGGGCACCACCCCCTCGTAGGCGAGCCGGTCGAAGTCCTGCACCAGCCCGACACCACCGTGTTCCCGGTGCGCCCCGCCCCACCGACCGTGCCCTACCTCGACGACTACACCGTCAACGGCCACCGGGCCGCCACCGTGGGAGTGTTGTTGGCGGTGCTGGCCCGCGCGCTGCCGCCTGCGCCGGGGCGGTGGCGGCGCGTGAGCGACATCCTCCTCACCGACCCGCTGGAGCTGGCCACCACCGCCCAGCAGCCCCAGGTGCAGCTCGCCGTGACCGGCGACGCCGGAGCCTCCGCCGTCACCGTCACCTCCCGCGCAACCGACGGCATCACACGCGAGCACCTGCAAGGCCGCGCCCGCGACGTCGCCGACGTCGGGGCGGTACCGAGTGTGGCCGCCGCCCACACGCGCTGTACCACCCCCGTGACCGTCGACGAGGTCTATGCGGCTCTCGCCGATCTGGGCGTGGCGTGCGGCCCCACAGCCCGCCCCCTGCGGGCGGTCGCATCCGGTGACGGCGAGGCTGTGGCCACGGTCGAGATCACCGACGCGACGCGGCCCGCCCCCGGGGCACCTCACCCCCTCCTGTTCGACGCGGGCCTGCAACTGGTCTCGGTGCTGACCCGCGCCCTGCCCGGCCCGGTGCAGTTGGCCGTTCCGGTGGGTGTCAGCGCGGTGTGGTTCAGCGGCGCCGCCCCCGATCGCCTCACCTGCCACGCCCGCCTTACCCGCGCCGACCCCGAGGAACTCGTCGCCACCGTCACCCTGGCCGACGACACCGACCAGCCCGCCGCCGTTTTGGAGGGGGTACGGGTCCGCCTGGTCTCAGCCGCCACCGACACCACCACCGTGGCGCCCCGCCAGGAGCAGGCGGCCGGCCTGGTCACCCGACTGGCCGCCGCCGATTCCCCGGCGACGCGCACCGAACTGATGCGCACGACCGTGCGCGCGACCGTCGCCGACGTACTGGGCTGCGAGACCGATCAGGTCCCGCTGCGGCGACCGTTCATGGAGTTGGGGATGGACTCCCTCATGGCCATCCGCGCCCGCGACGCCCTGCAAGCCGCCTGCCGGCAACGCATCCCCGCCACCGCCATCTGGTCCCACCCCACCGTCGAGGAGCTCAGCGCCCACCTGTTGAGCCGCATGAACTCCGACGCCACCACCGTGCCCGCAACGGTCACCGTCGAGCCCACCCCCGCCACCGACCGCGCCTCGACACCGTCGCGTACCGCCCCAGAGGCGATGACCACCGAGGACCTGATTGCCGAGCTGGCCGGCCCTGAGTGAGGAGACCGCGATGAGTACCGACCTACCGCCCGAGGCCCGCCGCGCCCTGGAGAGTGCGGTGAGCCGGCAACGCGCCCTGCAAGAACGAATCCGCGAACTGGAGGGCGCCGCCCGCGAGCCGATCGCGGTCACCGGCGTCGGCCTGCGCCTGCCCGGCGGGGTCACCGACCTCGACTCCTACTGGGACCTCCTCCTCAACCACCACGTCGACCCGATGGGATGGCTCGACCGCGCCGCCGACGGCCGCCGCGTCCCCCAGCGTGAGCAGTGGCGCCCGGCCGGGGTCCTCGACGAGGTCGACGGCTTCGACCCGGAGTTTTTCGGCATCTCGCCCTTTGAAGCCGACTGGATCGACCCGCAGCAGCGACTCGTGCTGGAGACCGCATGGGAAGCGCTGGAGGACGCCAACATCCCCGCCGGCCAGCTCCGCGGCAGCCCCTGCGGCGTCTACATGGGCGTCTACGGCAGTGACTACTACCTGCTGCAAAGCCAGCACCCCGACGGCTTCTCCGCCTACTCCGCCAGCGGGGTTGCCCACTGCATGATCGCCAACCGGCTCTCCTACCTCCTCGACCTCACCGGCCCCAGCCTCGCCGTCGACACCGGCTGCTCGGCGTCGCTGTTCGCCGTCGACCTCGCCGTGCAGGCGCTGCGCGCCCGCACCTGCGACATCGCGCTGGTGGGCGGTGTCAACACTATCCTCACCCCCCACTCCAGCGAAATTTGCGAGCAGTGTCTGCCGCTGGCCTCCGACGGCCGGTGCCGCAGCTACGACGCCGACGCCGACGGCTACGCCCGCGGCGAGGGCGCCGCGGTCATGGTGCTCCAGCGCCACAGCAGCGCCCGCGAGCAGGGGCGGCGCGTCCACGCCCTCATCCGCGGCAGCGCCACCAACCACGGCGGCAGAGCCAGCGCACTGACCGCCCCCAACCCCGCCGCCCACACCGCGGTGATGCGCGCCGCCCTGGCCAACGCCGATGTCGCCGCCGCCGACATCGGCTACATCGAGGGCCACGGCACCGGCACCACCGTGGGCGACCCCATCGAGGTCACCGGCATCACCGACGCCTACGGCACCGACGGCCTGCCGTGCGCCATCGGCTCCCTCAAAGCGCGCGTGGGCCATCTCGAAGCCGCGGCCGGCATCGCCGGGCTGCTCAAGAGCGTGCTCGTCCTCAAACACCGCCGCATCCCCGCCCAAGCCCACTTCCAGCGGCTCAACCCCGAGATCGACATCGACGGCACCCGCTTCTACATCCCCGACCAGCTCAACGACCTCGCCGGCGACCTGGCCGCGGTGAGCTCGTTCGGGTTCGGCGGCGCCAACGCCCACGTCGTGCTCGAAGCCGCCCCCGCCCCAGCCGAGCCGCCTGCCCCCGCCCCGCCCCCCGTTCTCCCCATGGTGCTGCCGCTGTCGGCGCGCTCCCCCCAAGCGCTGGCCGACCTCAGCGACGCCTACGCCAAACGCCTCGCCGAGCTCGACGACACCGGCGCCGCCCACCTCGCCGCCGCCCTGATGCACCATCGCGACCACCACCCGCTGCGCCGCATGGTCACCGGCGACACCGCCGACGAGCTGCGCGCCGCCCTGACCGAACCCTGGACGCCGGCACCCCACCCCTCGCCCGACCCGGTCGGCGCCGTACTCGTGTTCAGCGGCCAGGGCTCCCAATGGGCCGGTATGGGAGCCGACCTGGAAGATCTGCCCGGTTGTGCCGCCGAGATCGCCGCCTGCGAGAGCATCGTCGCCGAGCGCTACGGTTGGTCCCTGCGCGAGGAGCTGCGCCGCACCACCGGCGCCGAGCCACTGGCCGACCTGCAACGCGCCCAGTTCTGCCTGGCCACCGTGCAGTTGGCGTTGGCGCGCCAGCTCACCGACTGGGGCGCTCGCCCCGCAGCGGTCGTCGGCCACAGTATGGGCGAGGTCACCGCCGCCACCTTTGCCGGCGCTCTCGACCGCGCCGAGATGTTCGAGATCCTCGCCCACCGCGGACGCATCATCCACGCCAACACTCACGGCGCAGGTATGGCCAGCGTCACCCTCGACCAGGACCGCATGCGCGAGATCCTGCGCGAGCACCCCCGCGTCGACATCGCCACCGTCAACGCCCCCACCTCCCTAGTGGTGGCCGGACCCGCCGCCGCCGTCACCGAGCTCCTCGCCGACCTGGAGCGGCGCGGCGTGCGCTGTAAGCGCATCGGCGTCGAGCACGCCTCGCACTGTCGCCTCATCACCGACAGTGTCGAACGTGAACTCGTCGACGCCCTCGCCGGCATCCAGGGGCGCCCCGCCACGGTGCCGTTCCACTCCACCGTCACCGGCCGGCGCTACACTGAGCCGCTGGACGCCTACTACTGGGGCCGCAACATGCGCGAGCCCGTCTCCTTCGCCCAGGCGATCACCGCCCTTCCCGACCGCGGCAATCTCGTGCTGGTCGAATGCTCCCCACACGCCATCCTCGCCGGTGACCTGCAACGCCTCGCCGAAGTCGCCGACCCCCCGTTCCGCCACCCCCCGCTGGCCACGATGCGCCGCGGCGAGTCCGCGCGCCACCACCTCGCCACCACCCTGGCCGGACTCTACGAAGCCGGGGTGGACGTGGACTTCACCGCCGTCCAGCCGCCGCCCAGTCACCACGTCGAGCTGGAACACTATCCGTGGCAGCACCGCCGCCACTGGTTCACCGACCACGAGACGGCCCCGTCCCACGGCTCCCACCCGTCGCCGGCCCGGCGGCCCGCCACGGCCGGCGAGGTCCTCGAGGTCTTGCGCCGGCGCTTGGCCCGCGCCGGCGGCGTCGACCCCACGCAGATCGACCCCGACCTGCCCGTCGACCAGGTCGCCCTCGAATCACTGGCCGTCGTCGAACTCTACAACCAGGTGCAGCGCACCTTCGGCTTCGCCATCTCCCTCACGCTGCAACACCTGTTCTCCACCGACAGTCTCGCCACCCTCGCTGGCCGTGCCGTCGCCGGCGACGGCACGGCCAGCGAGGCAGAGCAGCAAGACTCCGGCCCGCAGCCGGCTCCGGTCACGCTGCTGCGCCTCAACAAACCGTCCCAGCCGGCGCGCCACGTCGCGCTGTTCCCGCACGCCGGAGCACTGCGCAACACTTACCGCCCCTGGGCCGGCCTCGTCGACGGCGACGTCCAACTGTGGGAAGCCACGCTGCGCGACGCCGCCATCGACCCCGCCGACCCGCAGGCGTGGCCGCGCCTGCTAACCGGCTTCGCCGACCACTTGGCGCACCTGGAGGGGCCGCTGACCCTGTTCGGCCACAGCCTGGGCGCCACCGTGGCCTACGCGACCGCGCGCGAACTGCGCCGCCGGGGTCGCGACGTCGCCCACCTCGTGGTCTGCGGTGGCCGGGCCCACCCCGCTCCCGAGGAGCTCCCGTTGCCCGACGATCCCCACGAACTCCTCGACGCCGTCGGGCGACGCTACGGCGCGGTCCCCGCCGAGATCCGCGCCGACGACGAACTCGCCCGCATCTTCGGGAGCAACCTCCACGCCGACCTCACCTTGCACAACACCTATCGCAGCTTCGGGGGCGAGCCCATCGACGTGGCGTTGACCGCTCTGGCCGGCCACGACGATCCCGGAATCACCCGAGGTGACCTCGACCAGTGGGCCGAGCTGACCTCGGGGCCGTTCCAGGCCCGCACCGTCCCCGGCGACCACTTCCCCAGCGACGAGGGTGTCCACACGATCCTGTCCCTGCTCGACACACCACCCGCCTGACCGCCCCCTGCCCTCGGAGAGTCCCCACTCTCCAATCAGCGCTCGGCCGCTGCCCTCGAGCGTTTTCCGTACCCCTTATGACTCCTGTCTGTATTTGGGAGGCCACAGCGATGATCACCACTGACGCCTGGGTCCTGCACCGCAGACCCGACGACCCCGCCGTGCCCAAGCGGGGCGAACTCAGCCGGGAAACCTTCTCCTTCGCCGACGTAGCCGACCACGAAGCCCTCGTAGAGCCGCTCGTAGGCTCATGGGAGGCCAACCTCGACCACGCGCTCTCGCGCGATCCCATCGACATCTGCCGCCAGCGCGGTGAAAGCTCCGTGGTCTTGGGCAACCTCGCCGTCGTGCGGGTGCTGCGCACCGGCGCCGATGTCACCTCGGTCAGCGAAGGCGACACGTGCCTCGTGCTGCCCTTCGGCGAATGCGACCGCTACGGCTACGTCGAGCGCGTCTACGCCTATGACATGCCCCACACCGTCGGCCTGCTGGCCAAACGCACCAAGCTCCACGCCGGCATCCTGCTGCCGCTGCCCGAAGACACCCCCTTCTCGCTGGCCCAGTGGGCCACCTACGGCCGCTACTTCACCGCCTGGGACAACTGGAACGTCGCCCACGCCTGCTGGAGCGCCCAGATGCGCGACGAGGACCCCGCTAAGCACCTCGTCTTCGGCTGGGGCGGCGGCGTGGCCATGGCCGAACTCGAACTGGCCCGCCGCGCGGGCTTTCGCGTGGCCATGACCGCCAGCACCGACGCGCGGCTGTCCTTTTTGGCCGAACACGGCATCACCGGGGTGGACCGGCGACTCTTCCCCGACCTGTCCTACAGCGCCGAGGTCGCCGACGACCCCGAGGCGCTGGCGCGCTACCGTGCCAGCGAGAAGGAGTTCCTCCGCATCATCGGCGAACTCAGCGACGGCGCCGGCGCCGCCATCTTCCTCGACAACATCGGCTCACCGCTGTACAAGGCCACCCTCAAGGCCATGGCACGCCAGGGCGTGCTCGCCACCGTCGGCTGGAAACACGGCATGACCACCAGCACCCTGCGCGCCAGCGAGTGCATCAAACGCCACCTGCACGTCAACACCCACGTGTGGCGCATCCACGACTCCGCCCGCATCCGCGACTTCCAAAACGCCACCGCATGGATGCCCCCGCGCGAGACCGTCACCACCTACGCCTTCGACGACGTGCCGCAGTTGGCCGCCGACTACGCCGCCGGCAGGATCACCACCTACTTCCCCACCTATCAAGTTAACTTACTGTGATCATATGGCTGCGGTGAGCGGTGTCTCCTTGTGCGCTCGGGTCATTCCGAGCGGCCCGCCGCCTCATCGCGGATCGCGGCTACGACCTGAGACAGCGTCGGGTGTTCGAACAGCAATGTCGGGCTGAGAGCGAGACCGTAGCGATCCTCGGTCATCGCCACCAGATCCACGGCCTGCACAGAGGACAGCCCCAACTCCCGGAAGGGCATGTCGCGGTCAACGGCGGCCGGTGACACACCGACCAGTCGGGCCACCTCGGCAGTCAACCATTTGTCCAGGTCACGCAAGGATGCACCGGGTTCAGCCATCGTTCGCGCGCGTTCCTCCCGCTTGGCGACAGGGCTACCACCGTGATCCTGCCATAGCCGCCCCTGCGCCTCCGCGCGCAGGGGCCCGCCGGTCAACGACGACACGGGCGCGCCGCGCCCCCGCGCACCGCCGCGCGGGAGCCGTCCTTACGGCAGGCGCGCCGCGCCTCTCCACCCCCGATGTTCGCGTCACCTTCCCATCGTCACCTGCATCGCACACTTGGAGAAAAGTGGTCGACATGGCAGAACTCCTGCTTGCCGAGCCTGAGTCGGCAGCGTCCCACCCCTACAGCCTTATCGACGCGATCCGCCACTGGGCCAGGAAACGCCCCCACGACTTCGCCTGCACCTTTGTCGACTACGGGCGCCACCGCGACGGCCTCGCCCACACCTGGACCTACGCCGAACTCGACGCCCACGCCCGTGCCATCGCCCAGAGGGTCCGCGAAACCGCCGACCCCGGCGACCGCGTCCTGCTGGCCCTGCCGCAGGGGCTGTCCTATATCGCCGCCTTCGTCGGTTGCCTGTACGCCGGGGTGATCAGCGTCCCGCTGTACGCCCCTCACCTACTGGTCTCCAGTGGCCGGCTGGTCAGCGTCGCCCACGACTGCGCCCCCGCCGTCACGCTGACCGACACGGCCTCGGTCGCCAACCTGGGCGAGCTGGTCGAGGAGCGCAGAGCGGACCTGGGCCGCATCATCGCCTGCGACACCATCGAGCCCGGCCCCGACTTCACCCCCGACCGGCCCGACGCCAACACCGTCGCCTACCTTCAGTACACCTCCGGCTCCACCCGTCGGCCCGCCGGCGTCATGGTCACCCACGGCAACCTGTGGAGCCAGGCCGAGCAGGTCAGCGCCTTCTCCGGGTTGGCCCCTGGGGAAGCGCTGGCCGCCTGGACCCCCTTCTTCCACGACATGGGGCTGCTGCTGGCCGTGGTCCACGCGCTGCGCTGCGGCGCCCACGGCGTCTATCTGGCTCCCCACGCGTTCGTGCAGCGACCACGAAGATGGGTGCAGTTGCTCAGCGACTACCGGGCCGTGGCCACAGCCACCCCCAACTTCGGCCTAGACCGCGCGGTCCAGGCGTTTTCCGTTCAGCAGCACACCGAGTTCGACCTGTCGGCGCTGCGGCTGGTCCTCGTGGGGGCCGAACCCATCCGCCCCGAGTCGGTCACGGCCTTCACCGAGACCTACCGCGAGCACGGCCTTGACCCGCGCGCCTTCTCCGGCGGGTGGGGACTGGCCGAAGCCGGCTGTCTCGTCACCGGGGTGCCGCTGTCCGAGCACACCCCCATCCGCTGGTTCGACCGCACCGAACTGGGAGCCGGTCGCGTACGCGAGACCGAACCCCACGCCTCCGGCGCGACGGCCCAAGTGGGCTGCGGGGTCCCTTGGCAGCAGGACGTGATCGTGGTCGACCCCGACACCTGTGCTCCGCTGCCCGAAGGCCAGGTGGGGGAGTTGTGGGTCCACGGCCCCAACGTGTGCGCCGGCTACTACCGCCGTCCCGCCGAGAGCGCCGAGGTCTTCGATGCGCGTCCGGTGCCCCCGCCCGAACTCGTCCACGACGATCCGACCTACCCGGCTCGCGGCTGGCTGCGCACCGGCGATCTCGGGTTCGTCCACCGCGGCAGCGTCTATGTGACCTCGCGGCTCAAGGATGTGGTGATCGTCAACGGCGCCAACCATTCCCCGTTCGACCTGGAGGCCACCGTCGCCGAGGCGCTTCCCCAGTTGCGGCCTTGGCACGTGGCCGCTTTCCAGGTCGACGAGCCCGGCACGGGCGGGCTGGTGATCGTGGGTGAGATCGAGGCCGGCCGCATCAAGGCCCTCGACGCCGAAGCCGCGATCACCCGTGTACGCCAGGCGATCGGGCGCGACCACAGCATCGACGTCTTCGACGTCGTCTTGACCCGCCCCGGCAAGATCCCCAAGACCAGCAGCGGCAAGATCCAACGCCGCGCTTGCCGCGACCGCTACCTCACCGGCTTCGACACCGTTGTGGCCGCTTTCAGAGACACTGCCGGCTGAGCGTCTCCGTGGAACCGGCGCCGCTCGGCCTCTCCCCCGCGTGTCCGGGCGAGGGGCCGAACGGCCGCTGTCGCTCCTCCAGCCCGAGGCCGCCATGGCCACGACGAGGAGGTCGGGGTTGGCGATTCTAGGCCGTGAGGATCGCCGAGCGGCAACACTCGTAGTGATCATGGAGGCCCGCCCCTTGGCCCGACCCCGCAGCGGCTACCCGCGCCCGCCCCAGCGAACCGGAACCTACCCCGCATCCGCCCGGCCACCATCCGCCGTCGCTGCTTCACGTCACACGCCTTGACCTCGGTGCACAGCACCGATACCCGAGTCCGCCCGGTTTGTCGTGGACCTTAGGCTGCCGAGATCGCGGAGCGATCGAGGTGCGAGCGGCGGGGAACTTTTCCAAGGTCGCCGGTCATGCGCCCGGCCGGCTGCCTCTTCCCGCGCGTTCTCGCAGGCGAGTCCACATGCGGCGCCCTCACTCCGGCGAGCGCGAGGCGCACGCAAACCGTGCGGCCGGCGGTCCTCCCGGGGCTGCGGAACTAGGCAGCGCCGGGAGGATTCGGCCCCCTCAAGCCCCCTCAGTTTTCCCGCGCCCCTCGGCCTTCCCCGGCCCCTCGGTCTCTCCGCTCTCTGCGGCCAGGGCGAGGGCGCCGTTGGTGAGGCCCTCGCGGGCCAGGGCGGCGGCCCGAACCCCCGCCGAAGCCGACCGGATCGGCGCCGCCGTCACCCGCGACGCCCCCGAAGCCGACGCCATGGAAGGAATGGACACCGTCCCCGGTGCCGAAGCCGAAGAGACCGAAACGCCCGAGCGGGCCGCCGCCGGCCCGGCGGCGCGACTGCTCGACCTGGCCCGGCGCGCCCGCGACCTCGAAGGCCCCGATCGCGACCCCAAACTCAACGCCCTCATCGGCCACCTCAAGAAACTGCTGGCCGAGGGCTACAACCCCATCGTCTTCTGCCGCTACATCGACACCGCCGAATACGTCGCCGCTCACCTGTCGGGCACCGACGAGCACGACACCCGGGACAGCGCCGACACCGAGGACGCCAAGAGCACCAAGAGCGCCAAGACCGCGACCAAAGCCAAGAAGTCCCCGCTCGACAAGGGCGGAAAGAACGGCTGGACCACCGTCGTGCGCGCGGTCACCGGCACCCTGTCGCCCCAGCAGCGCGTCGAACGCATCGAGGATCTGGCCGACCAGGCCGCCCGGGAGACCACCGAGGGCCGCGGCGCGCGCCGGGTACTGGTGGCCACCGACTGCCTGTCCGAAGGCGTCAACCTGCAGCACTACTTCGACGCCGTCGTCCACTACGACCTCGCCTGGAACCCCACCCGCCACGACCAGCGCGAAGGCCGCGTGGACCGCTACGGGCAGAAACGCGACCAGGTGCGGGTGCTCACCCTTTACGGCCACGACAACGGCATCGACGGCAAGGTCTTGGAGATGTTGATCAAGAAACACCGCCAGATCCGCGCCGACCTGGGCATCAGCGTCTCGGTGCCCGACGAGAGTTCCGCCGGCGTCACCAACGCCCTCATCGAGTGGGTGCTCATGCGCGGCAGCCGCGGCGAGCAGGACGCCCTGTTCGGCAGCGAGGAGCTGGGCGCCAAGGCCGCCCAGGTGGAAGCCGAGTGGAAGTCGGCCGCCGAACGCGAGAAGACCTCCCGGTCGCGCTACGCCCAGCGCGCCATCCACCCCGAGGAGGTGGCCCGCGAGGTCGCCGCGGTCCGCGACGCCCTGGGCGGCCCCGACGAGGTCCGCGCGTTCGTCGAACACGCCCTGGCCGCGCTGGGCGCGGTGCTGCGCCCCGACGACGACGGGTTCACCGCCGACGTCTCGGCCACCCCCGCGGGGCTGCGCGACGCGCTCGCCCCCGCCGTGGGCGTCGACGCCGTCGAGACCGGAAGGCCCGTGGCGTTTCGCGACACGGCGGCCGTGGCCCGCGGCGAGGCCGCCCTGGTGCGCACCGACCCGGTCGTGGGCGCGCTCGCCTCCCACGTGCTCGACAGCGCCCTCGACACCGGCGGCGACGGCCCCCGGCCGGCGTGCCGCTGCGGCGTGATCCGCACCGACGCGGTGTCCCGGCGCACCACACTGCTGCTGGTGCGCTACCGCTTCCACCTCACGCTGCCTTCGCGCAACGGCACCACCCAGTTGGTCGCCGAGGACGCCCGGCTGCTCGCCTTCACCGGCTCGCCCGACAGCGCCGAATGGCTCGACCGCGAGCAGGCCCTCGCGCTGCCGGCCGCCCGCGCCACCGAGAACACCGACCCCGCCTTCGGCGAGAAGACCATGGGCCGGCTGCTCGACGCCCTCGACCACACCACCGCCCACCTCGACGCCTACGGCGCGGAGCTGGCCGCCGAGTTGGCCGAGTCGCACCGCCGGGTGCGCACCGCCGCCGGCGAGATCATCCGCGGCCTCAAGGTCACCCCCCAGCAGCCCGCCGACATCCTCGGCGCCTACGTCTACCTGCCCGCCGCCCCCGACGCCGACGTGCCCGCCGATTCGACGGGGGTGGCTCTGTCGCAGTGGGTGCGGCCCTTGTTCGAGGAGTTGGGGTTCGGTCGCCTGCCAAAGGTGGGCGAGGCCGGGATCGTCGCCGACAACGACGCCGCGAAGGTCTTCAAGATCAGCCACCGCTGGCAGCACGTGCCCGTCCACGTCGCGGACTGGGCCACCGGCCTCGACAGCCGCCCGGGCGGGCGTGCCGGCGCCGTCCCGCCGCAGT
Organism: Salinactinospora qingdaonensis; assembly: GCF_039539445.1. NCBI lineage: Bacteria > Bacillati > Actinomycetota > Actinomycetes > Streptosporangiales > Nocardiopsidaceae > Salinactinospora > Salinactinospora qingdaonensis. Next base: position 108,122 of record NZ_BAABDD010000011.1, on the reverse strand, counting down.
CGCTGGTGCAGGAGTGCCTCAACCGCACCTCGGCGCACCTGTGGGCGATGGTGACCAACGGGCGCCGGTTGCGGTTGCTGCGTGACTCCAACGCGTTGGCGACGGCCTCCTATGTCGAGTTCGACTTGGAGGCGATCTTCGACGGTGAGCTGTTCAGCGATTTCGTGTTGTTGTATCGGCTGCTGCACGTGTCCCGGTTCGAGGTCGCCGAGGAGCAGCCGCCCTCGGCGTGCTGGTTGGAGAAGTGGCGCGGCGAGGCCGTCAACTCCGGCACTCGGGCACTGGACCAGTTGCGCGAGGGGGTGCAGCGGGCCATCACCGTTTTGGGCACCGGCTTCCTGCGCCACCCCGCCAACGCCGGGCTGCGCGAGAACCTGGACGTGCGCGAGTTCCACGCGGCTCTGCTGCGGTTGGTCTATCGGATGCTGTTCCTGTTCGTGGCCGAGGACCGCGACGCCCTGCACTCCAGGCTGGACGAGGACGCGCCCCAAGAGCAGCGGCACGCCCACGAACGGGCGAAAGAACGCTATGCGACCTACTTCTCCTCAGCGCGGCTGCGCCGTCATGCCCGCCGCCGTCAGGGCAGTGCGCATGGGGACCTGTATCGGGCGTTGCGCATCGTGTTGGGGGCGCTCGGTGACGAGAACGGTCGCCCCGAGTTGGCGCTGCCCGCCCTGGGCGGTCTGTTCGACGAGGCAGAGGTTGATGCGCCGCTGCGGGGGTTGGAGTTGTCCAACGAGGCGCTGTTGGGGGCGGTGCGCCATCTGGCTCAGGTGCGCGACCCGGCGTCGCGGCGCTGGCGCTGGGTCAACTACCGCGACCTCGACGCCGAGGAGTTGGGCTCGGTGTATGAGTCGCTGTTGGAGCTGGTGCCCAAACACAGCGCGGCCGAGCGCACCTTCGAACTGGTGGAGCTTGCGGGCAACACCCGTAAGACCACCGGTTCCTACTACACGCCGGGTTCGCTGATCGAGACCCTGCTGGACTCCTCGCTGGACCCGGTCATCGACGACGCGGTCAAACGCGGCGAGGTCAAAGCCACCGAGGACGGTGAGCCCGACCCGGCGGGCCACATCGCTGTCGAGCTGTTGGAGTTGCAGGTCTGCGACCCGGCCTGCGGCTCCGGCCATTTCCTGGTGGCGGCGGCCCGCCGTATCGCCAAACGCCTGGCCGCCGTGCGCGAGGGCAACCCCGAGCCCACCCTCGACTCCGTCCGCCACGCCTTGCACGAGGTCATCACCCACTGCATCTACGGTGTGGATCTCAACCCCATGGCCGTGGAACTGGCCAAGGTCTCGCTGTGGCTGGAGGCGTTGGAGCCGGGCAAGCCGCTGGGTTTCCTGGACGCCCACGTCAAACACGGCAACGCCCTGATCGGCGCGACACCGGCTCTGCTGAAGGACGGGGTTCCCGACGCGGCGTTCAAGCCGGTGGAAGGCGACGACAAGAAGTACGCCAAGACTCTGGAGCGGGCCAACGCCAAGGAGCGTGGCGGGCAGGAGAGCCTCTTCGACATCGAAGAGGACACGGTCAAGGTCGCCAACACCGTTCTCGCTCATCGGCTGAGCCAGATCACCACGGTCAGGGCCGACTCCCTGCGTGACGTCCGCGACCAGGAGGCCGCCTACCGCGATTGGGAACAGTCCGCCGAGTACGTCCATGCCCTGCATGTCGCGGATGCCTGGTGCGCGGCGTTCATGTGGGTCAAGGCCAAAGACGCGCCGCCGGCAGTGACACACGACGTGCTGCGCGCACTGGAGGAGCCGCAGGGGAGGGGCGCTTCGGCCGAGACCAACGCCGAGATCGTCCGCCTGCGCCGGCAATACAACTTCTTCCACTGGCACCTGGAGTTCCCCGAGGTGTTCACCGTCCCGGACGACGGCACGGGCGTGGACGCAGAGACTGGCTGGGTAGGCGGTTTCGACTGTGTGCTGGGCAATCCACCGTGGGACAAAGTGGACTTCGAGGACAAGAAGTACTTCGCGAGCGTCGCCCCCTCCATCGCGGCGATCTCCGGTACCGCTCGCCGTACCCGCATCGCCGAATGGATCGAAGAGAACCCCCACGAGGGAACCCGTTACCTCGCGGCTCGCCGTGCGGTGAAATCCACCTTCCACTTCGCAGCGAGTTCCGGGAACTTCTCATGGTGCGCGGAAGGGCTCAAAATCAAGGGAGTCAACTCGCTCCAGACGGACCATCTTTTTGCTGAGCGTTTTTCTGCTCTCGCTGCGCCGAAAGGGCGTTATGCCGCTATCATCCCCACTACGATCGCCACGGGAGCCGGGGCGCAGCAACTGTTCGCGAGTCTCACTCAGCGTGGTGCGATCGGCGCGCTATACGGCTTCGAGAACCGCAAGCCGCTGTTCCCGAGTGTGCATTCCAGTTACCCGTTTTGTGTGATTTCCCTGGTTGGGAAAGGGCTCCAGGGATCGAGAGCTCAGCTCGCCTTCTTCCTGGGTGATACCGGCGAACTCGATGATGTCGATAAGGTGTTCACGCTCACGCCGGAAGAAATCTCCCTCATTAACCCCAATACGAGAAATCTGCCGGTTTTTCGTTGTCGACGAGACGCCCGGATTACCGCGGAAGTCTACAAGCGGCTCCCCGTGCTCTGGGGTGAGTTTAGGGAAAACGGGAATCTATGGAAAATTGATTTTAAACGGCTTTTTGATATGACCGATGACTCTGCTCTCTTTCGTACTCGTAAGTCGTTGGAAGACGAGGGCTGGAGTCTGGAAGGAAACGTCTTCGTTCGGGGTGAGGAGCGGATGCTGCCCTTGTACGAGGGCAAGATGACCCACCACTTCGACCATCGGTGGAATTCCTTCACGGGCATGGCTACAGAGGACTGCCGTAACCTCACGCCGGACGAGAAGCGGAATCCTGAAACTACGGTGCTGCCCCGCTACTGGGTTCCGGAGGTCGACGTCCCGACAGGGGAAACGGGGCGTGACGGCATGCCTGTTATGGCCGAGGGAGTCGACACCGGTTTGAGTTCAGTGGGCTGGGAGCGAGGATGGCTCTACGGATGGCGGGACGTCTGCCGCGCGACCGATGAACGAACGGCCGTTCCCGCGTTTACCCCGCGAACTGGGGTTGGGCACACATTCCCCCTCATGTTCACAGTGAAAGAGCCACCCTTAGTCGCAGCACTGAGCACCGCACAGAGTTCCTTTATCTATGACTACATCAGTCGTCAGAAAATCAGCGGTGTACACATGGCGCTCATGACGTGGAAACAACTCCCTGTTCCAGCGCCCGATAGTCTGTCACCTCACGCTGCGTTCCTCGTTCCCCGCGTATGTGAACTCGTCTACACCACCTACGACATGACTCCCTTTGCGCGAGATATGGAAGACGGTGGCAGTCCCTTCTGCTGGGATTACGAGCGCCGCGCCGTCATCCGTGCCGAGTTGGACGCCTTCTTCTTCCGTCTCTACGGGATCGATCGTGACGATGTGGACTACATCATGGACACCTTCCCCATCGTCAAGCGCAAGGACGAGGAGAAGTACGGCACCTACCGCACCAAGGACCTCATCCTCGACAACTACGACCGGATGGCCCAAGCCGGTATCTCCCTCGACACCCCGGTCGTCGACGGCGAGAACTTCACCTCCGACCTCACCCCACCCCCCGGCCACGGTCCACGGCACGAGCCCGCCTGACGTAGAACCTGCCTCAGAAGGGTGTCGGGTGCTGTTCGAGACAAGCAGGGTGTGGCGCAAGCCGCGCCCCCGCTAAGCTTTGCGTCCATGAAGGCAGCGATGCACAGTCGGTACGGGGCGCCGGAGGTAGTCCGGGTCGCCGAGGTGGACAAGCCCTCGATCGGGGATCATGACGTTCTTGTGCGGGTGCATGCGACGACGGTCAATCGGACGGACTGTGCCTACCGGGCGGCCCGGCCCTTCATCGTGCGCGCGTTCACCGGTCTGACCCGGCCGCGGCGTAGCGTGCTCGGGACCGAGTACGCGGGAGTGGTGGAAGCCGTCGGCAGCGGGGTCACGTCCTTTACCGTCGGCGACCGGGTGTTCGGCTACAACGAGGGCGCGTTCGGAGCCCAGGCCGAGTACCTGTCGGTTCCGCAGGGCGCCTCCATCGCGACCATGCCGAAGGACGTGACCTTCGAGGAGGCCGCTCCCGGCACCGAAGGCTCGCACTACGCGCTGGCGTTCCTCACCGTGGCGGGCGTGCGGGCCGGGCAAGACGTCCTCGTCTACGGCGCGACCGGAGCCATCGGCTCGGCGACGGTGCAGCTTTTGAAGCATCGCGGGCTCACCGTGACCGCGGTGTGCGACACGGCGAACCTGGAACTCGTGAAGAGCCTGGGCGCGGACCGGGTCGTCGACTACACGGCCCAGGACTTCACCAAGGACGAGCAGCGCTACGACGCGGTGTTCGACGCGGTCGGCAAGAGCACGTTCGGCCGCTGCAAGCGGCTGCTGAAGCCCGGCGGCGCGTATCTGTCCTCAGACCTGGGCCCCTGGGGGCAGAACCTGATTCTGCCGCTCGTCACGCCCCTGTTCCGCGGCAGGAAGGTGAAGTTTCCCGTGCCCAAGCACGACCAGGAGATGGTGCGGCACTTTCGGGACCTGATGGAGTCCGGAGCGTTCAAGCCGGTCATCGACCGGCGGTATCCGCTGGATCAGATCCTCGACGCCTACCGCTACGTCGAGACCGGGCAGAAGGTCGGCAACGTCGTCATCACCGTCGTACCGCCGAACTGACCCCAACTCAGCGCCCCCGCGTGGCCGGCCAACCACGCCTATGATTCACCTGCGTGGCTCCAATTCATCCGGATGTTCGTCCCCGTGTACCTGCGGGACGGCACCCACCCCTACCACCATTCCCAGGACGAGCTACCTGGAGAAGAGACTGGCCAACCCCTTGACCGCGACGCCAAGCAGCTCGTGCCGTTCCGTAACGCCGCCGTCTCGGATTCCGGGCCCCTCAGCGAGGCGATGAACCCCATTCGAGGCTCATGCAGCAAGAAGAACCTCGCCCGTGTGTATTCCGCGATCAACCCTGGAGAGTGAACCGACCGTGAGCCGTATCGAGGTGGAACGCGACAACCTGGTCGCGGCCACGAGGGCCGCGGGCGAGAACGGCCTGCACGAGACGGCCTGGCAACTCGCGGCTGTGCTCCGCAGCGTCTTCATGCACCAGAACGTGTTCGAGGACTGGCTCGCCACGGGAGAGGTCGGGCTGGCGGCGGCTCGTGCCGCGGGGAACCGCTACGGCGAGTCGGAGATGTTGGAAAGCCTCGGCAAGGCGTACTTCCAGGCGCGCCGGTTGACCGAGGTGCAGGAGCACCACCTGGTCGCGCTGGAGATCCGCCGCGAGATCGGCAACCGGTTCGGGGAGGCCGTGTCGACCAACGCCCTTGGTCTGTTGGGGTTGTGGTGGCGCCGTCTCGACGATTCCGTTTCCCACTTCCGGCAGAGCCTCGCGATCTTCCGCGACCTCGACAAGCCGCGCTGGGAAGCGCTGATGCTGAGCAATATCGGCGAGGCGTTGTGCGAGCCCGGCCACCCCCGCGAAGCGGGGAGCCCGCTCGAGCAGGCTCTCGCTATCCAGCGCGAACTCGGCGACCGGGTGCAAGAAGGGAATTCGCTGCTGTTTTTGAGCATGGCCCAGCGTGAGCTCGGTCGGGCCTCGGAGGCGCTGCGCTCGGTCGAGGCCGCGCTCGACATCGCCGACAGCGAGCAGAACTCGGTCTGGCTCGCCTACTGGTCCGTGGAGCGGGCGCGGGTGCTTCGGCTGGGGACGCCCCGCCGAAGCCTTGGAGCCGCTGCAACGAGCCGCGGCGATACAACGCAGGATCGGCGACCACAGCCGCGAGGCGATGGCCCTCGACTGCACCGGCGAGACCTACCGGGAACTGGGCCAATCACAAGAAGGCGTCAAGTTCCACCTCCAGGCCGCCAGGCAACACCGGGAGTTGAGCGACCGGTGGCAGTTCGCGGTCGCACTCGACAACCTGGCCACTGCCCTCACCGAAGCCGAACGGCCGGCGGAGGCCCGCCGGCACTGGGAAGAGGCGAGTACCCTGCTGGACGACTTCCCCGACACGCGAGCCACCACCCTGCGGGAGCGGGTCAACGATCCTCGCGAGAATCGCCATTAGGCTGTTTTCGGCCTCGAATATCGCCGCCAGGCGACTCCGGCGGCGATCAAGAGGTTCGTAGGGGAGGGGGCGCCGCTACCGGCCAGCGCGGCTCACCCTTCGCCGAGGAGGTTCTCCATCTCGGTGCGGGGGATGTTCACGCAGGTCTCGTGGTTGGGGATGTCCATCTGGGACAGCGTCTCCGCGTCGGTGACCCGGACTCCTTGGAGGATGTAGTTCCCGTTGTCTCGCACGTGGACGATGGGAGGAACGGGGCGGGTCACGGCACCTTCCAAACCGTCGTTGTTGAGGTAGGAGAGGAGCCGGTCGGGTACTTCGACGACCGTTTCGTCGTCGGCCAGTTCCAGGTGGGAGAGAACCGCCAGGTCGGTGACGATCCAGCCTTGCACGACGTAGGAGTCCTGGTCGGTGGCGTAGAGGGTCGGCGACTCGTTGGCTGTGGACTCCTTGCCGAGGAACGTCAGCCGCATCAACGTGTTCTCCCAAACAACTAGCAGTCGGTGGCTGCTCTCCGTGGTGAGGCTCCAGTATGCGGCAGGTTCCGTCAACCTCGTTGTGTCCACGACTACCCGCGGCCGGGCGCGCGAGGAGCCAGGGTACACAGGGCGTGGCCGTGTTTGCGGAGGTCCGTATTGGTTCGTTGCTGCTTTTCGCCGGTGGGATCTCCACACACCCCCATGGCCCGAGAAGGAGAACGGTTCTGTCGTTGCTCCGTGCGAATCGGACAGGCTGTTGGGGGAGGGGTATGACGATGACCTTCTCCGGGAGCCGGAGCCTTCTACCCGATCGACACGGCAAGCCAGGCTTGGCTTGCCGCTTCGCGGGAAATGTATCGACCTATGCCGACCGAACGTAGCGCTCCGATTCTGTTTCACAACACGATGCGTGTGGCGGAAGGCCACTGGGAAAGCTTCCGCCGGGCTGCCGAGCACGCGGTGGCCTTCACCGAGGAACAGGCTCCCCAGCTCATGGTGGAGATCTTCGCTGACGAGGATCGTATGCTCGCCCACAGCTTCCAGCTCTACGAAGACTCCGACGCCATCCGCGCCCACTGGCGGATGTCGGGTTCTTACATCAGCGACATCATGGAGCACTGCTCGGTGGAACGGCTCGACGTCTACGGGGAACCCGACCAAGTCATAGTGGACACCCTGCGTAGCTCCAGCGGCGATGTCCCGATCACGATTCACCCGCGCCTGGCGGGCTTCACCCGCTTCGCGGGCTAGGTTGTTGTTTTTGAAAAGGGCGACGAGAGCGGTCGGTGGGCGCACGCGGGTAGCGCCCCGCAGGCTGCCGAGATCGCGCAGCGATCGAGGCACGAGCGAACGGAGAACACTCCCCACGGCCCACACTCCAGCCATGCAAAAAACAACAACCTAGCCCCTAGAGGAGAAACCGACTCCCCTGACCTTCGCGGGCGCTTCTCCGCCGAGAGCGAGGAACCGTCACGGCTGTACGCCGAGACCCCTTCGGGCACGGATATACACCGGTATCTTATGCCTGGGTGGACGCCCGCGGTTACGCCCTGGCTTGTGGGGTGGACGGCGCCCGCGGAGCGGCGATGTCATGGGGGCAGGGCATAGACCAGGGCACAGCAGGAAGAGCGTCCCTCGATGCCGTCTGCGATGAGCAGTTCGGAAATGGTGCGGGGCGTGCAGGAGCGGGCGGCCCGGGCGCTGCCGGCGGAGTACGTGGCGGATATGGACGGGTGGTGGCTGCGCCATGCTCCCCGCTGCTCCTGGTGGATAGGGACAGTGCTCCCTCACGGCGAGGTCGAGCAGGATGCGTTGGTGCGACGGGTCGTCGCAGCGGAGAAGTTCTACGCTGCTCACGGCGCAGCCGCACGGTTCCAGATCACCCCGCCGGCGTGCCCGGAAGCGCTCGACACTGTTTTGGCGCAGCGCGGCTACCGCCGTCAGGGCAGCTTGTCGTTGCAGACGGCCTCGACCGTGCATGTCCTGGAACAGGCGCCGACAGGGGCGCCGCGGGTTCGACTCGACGGCCAGCCGAGCCGGGCGTGGTTCGAGGTCTGGCACGCGGTGCAGGGGCATAGCGGCGACGCCCGCGGCGAGTGGGACATGCTCACTCGTGTGCAGCGGCCCTCCGCCTACGCCCGCGCGGTGATCGGAGGCGATGTGGTGACGGTGGGCCGCGCGGTCGTCGACACCGGTTGGGCGGGAGTGTTCGGTATGGCTTCGCTTCCCGACGCGCGTGGGAAGGGCGCGGCCCGCAGCGTACTCGCCGCGCTTGCCGACTGGGCCGCCGGCCACCGAGCCAACCGTATGTATTTGCAGGTAGAGCGCGACAACTCCCCGGCCTTGCGACTGTACGAGCGGGTGGGGTTCAGCGAGGTCTGCCGTTACCACTACCGCGCCGTGGGGTGAGTCTTGGATTCCGTTCGGGCGTTTCCGAGAGTTCGAGTGCGCCACCCGGCAGAATCCATCTGCCGTCGTCGACACCCTCGCCGCCGTGTGGGGCGGCCACTCGTTGGTCGCTTTTCCTTTCTGCGCTGGCCTGGGTACGGAACCCCGCTGTCGTTCCGGTGTTCCCGTAGGCCGTTGTGTCCCGCTCCAGCCGCAGCCCCAGCCAACGCTGGACCAGATCAAGAACATCTTCAGGAATCTGCGTGCGCATATCCGCTTCACCGCTTTGCGGCGAGACACCCGCCATGGGCCAGCCCTTCGATCATGAAACCTTTGGTTCGTCCTTCCCGGCGAAAGGAAACGACAGCGGTGAGAGGTCCCTGTTTTTGTCGGAAGCAGCGGCAGAGGAGGGAAGGTCACTCGCGCCGTGCGCCTTCGGGCCAGATGATTTCCACCGGGACACCTTTGGCGTGCGCCGTTTCAACCGTGTCGCCGGTGCCGCCTTTGCCGTCGGCGGGGTGGCCGTCCCATACGGCGAACAGGCGATCGATATTACCGAGAATGGTGGAATTGGCTGCTTCGTAGGCGGTTCGCCCCGCGGTGCGATACGGCATGTAGCGCACCAGCGCCGAGCGCATGAGCAGCTCGTCGAAGACGTCCTTGTTCTCGGGCTTGACCTTGGTCTCGCGGTAGTCGACGGAGGGCAGGACAACCTCCAGGCGGCCCCCGCCTCTAGGACAGCTTCGGCGAACAGTTGATCGGCGCCGCGCGCCAGGCAGGAGAGCCCAACCAGCTCTCCTGTGGCGTGGGGGTGAGTGCGGCGTCGAGTGCCCGGCGCACGATCGGCACGGTCTCCGCAGAAAGGTTCGAGTGACCAGTGATCCCGATGCGCATTAGGCGCGCTCCTCCGTGTTCGATGATTCGCGTAGCAACGTATGTGACACCTGTTCCCGAAGTTGCGCCACAGAAGAGGTTCGGTTATAGGCGGCAGCTTCGGCATACCAGTCACCCAGCCGGCGACGTACGCGGCCTGATCCGAGTCGACTTTCGAGTGATGCCGCTTCTCCCACAACCCGGGCAGCCTCCACGGGTTCGCCCAAGACCAGATAGGTCCTGCCTAGTCCAATCAGATCGAAGGCACGGTTGCGTACTTTACTGGAGGGGCGCAGCTCCAGTGCCCGACTGATGTAGCCGGCGGAGCGCTCAGCTTGCTTTCGCCGTATCGAGGGGTCTTTCTCGATGGCAGCCAGGTCCCGGTAGCGTGCCCCCACGACCCCGGCCAGTTCGGCATGGTCGAAGCCGCATGCCCATTCGGGAACGTCTCGACCGTTCCCGGAACCGATCAGTTCTTCGGCTTGGGAAACGCTGCGGTGATATGACTTGGCACGGCCCATCTGCGCGTAGCACCAGCCCTCACGAGTCCGCAGCATGGACAGCACTGAAGGGGGCGTCTCGTGGGCTTGAGCACTGTCCAATGCGATCCGAGAGAGTTCCAGGGCCTCCTGCGGGCGTTGTAGATCCAGCATCTGGCGGGCCAGGTCGGCCAAGACGCCCACCCCGTAAAGTCGATGCTCCGGACCGGCTTGGTGAAACGCACGTAGGGACAAGGTGTAGTACTTCTGTGCTGCGCTGTGCTCGCCCTCGTCATAGGCCATGGCGCCACTGATTTTCGACAGTTCGCCCATCACCAGAAACAGGCGAGCCTGGTCGGTGGGGGAGCGCACCTCCTCGGCGATTTCGGAAACCTCCGCGAGTTGACCGAGGACGGCTTTGCGTCGGATACCCAGGCGCCAGCGGTCGTCCCAGTGGCGTAGAGCAGCGCTAGTCGCCTCGATTCGCTGGAGTTCTTCTTCCCCGATGGCCTTGCTGCCTCGGGGAACGAGGCCAGGGCTTGGCAGCAGCCAGTGCTCGAACGTCTCCGTCAGCGCCGCGCCGACAATCAACGCGCCCCCCCGTCCTGAGGGCCTCTCTTCGCTTCATCAAGTCCTTCAGCGTGTTCTCGGAGATATCAAGGAGTGTGCTCGACGCCGACCATAGATCACCGGAGTCGGCGGGAGCCACGCCGCTCGCCCCTATTCCGCCAACGTGTGTGATTGCGGAGTCCGCGAGGCCAAGGAGTCTGCGGGATTCGTCTGGCATCCCCAAGCCATCGGCAATGCGCTGCCAGGTACGAAGCGCTGAGATCTCGCGGCGCCCTCGCATGATCACACTGACGTGGGGCTGGGGCATGTCGACTGCCGCGCCGATCGCGTGCTGACTCGCTCCAGCGAATTGGCGTACGAGCCGTAGCAGTTCCCCAGCATCGTGCTCGATGAGCGCTTGTGCCACATCAGCCCGTCGCCAGAACGTATTCGGTATCGGAAGCCGAGGGGGGAAAGAAGAGCCGCTCACACATACCGCCTGTGTATATCGCCGCGGGATTCCTAACGGTGAGAAGGGTGACGTTCCATTGTCTTGCTGTGCTCCTACCCAACCCTCAACCGTGCGGATCTCGAAAGGAAAGATGTATGAGCGCTCCGAACCCCCTGGTTACTGTTGAGCTTCCGGTGTCCTTTGACCCACGTTGGAGCCGGATGCCCGGAATTACCGTGGATGGGCGCATCATCCGCCTCGCACCCCAGGAGTATTTCTTCCGTCAGCAGGCGCGTACCTGGAAGTTGATTGACTGGGAGAAGGTCACCGCTGAGTTGCTGCCAGTAGAGGAGACCTCCGTAACCTCAATCGAGCAGATCACCCTGGATTACATCACCGACAACGCCCGAACCACCGAGAATCCCGCCGAGGTGCTGGCCACCGCATGGCGCGTCTACAGCTATCTCTTCCGTGCCGAGTACGCGCCGACGCTGGGGCTGGACGGAATAACCGAAGCCCACCTGCGGATGCTCGCGGAAGTTTCCACTTTCACCGCCCTCAACAAGGTCGAGCAGGACGGCAGGATCACCAATGTGGGTCCCTGCTGGTTCTTCGCCGACGCGGCTCAAGTCGTGTTTGAACTCGATGAGAGGACGGTGGGACTGCTCGATGAGGTGTACCACGGAGGATGGTTCAACGAGAACCGTCGAATCGAGAGCGTCAAGGCCCACGCCGCTCTTGGCGGGCGGCTGGTGCATGGCTGCCAGTCCGTACCCGACCGGCGAGGCGGAGCCGTGGCTCCCTACGGCACACCCATGGATCGTTTCCGCGACGAACTCGCACAGTTCCGCGACGCCTGGAGCGCGCGTGCGTGACCTCTGCCGTACCTCCGACTGAAGGCATCTGGGCATCGTTCCCCGCCGAGCGGCGGAGGGGAGCTTCCCCCGGAAGGAGAGGAACGAACCGCCATGCGCGCAGGCGACATTGAGCAGGCACGAGCCACGCTGCTGAAACGTATCGACGCCGCCGAGTCCATTACGCAGAGGGAGGTGCTCCACAGCTGGGAACTCTCGCACGTGGAGCGCATCAGGTTCTCCGGCGGGCATACTGTCATCTTCAAATGCGCGAGCGATCCCTTCACCCATGAGCACGAGGCTCTTAGTGCCCTCTGGCAGGCGGGCGTCGATGTCCCCCGGCTGCGTGTCGCCGTTCGCAGCGGCCCGCTGCTCGGGATGGTGCTGGAAGATATGGGAGAGCCCGATCGTGTGCCTGAAGACGCCGACGGGGTGGCAGCGGCCGTCCACCTGCATGCGGCAGCTACGCCTCCACACCTGCCGCCGGCAGATCACGCCTGGCTGGCCTCCCTGCCCGATCGCGCGTTGCGCAGCCTGCGACTCTTGCAGGAGAAGAACCGTTGGGAAGGTGTCGACGACATCACCCGGATGCTTCAACAACTCAGCGTCGGCAGTGTGCACCGCTGCGAAGGTGTTCTCGTTCCGCCCTACGGGTGGGTCCACTCCGAGTTCCACCCGGAGAGCCTGCACATCCGTGACGAGCGCGTTCGCCTCTACGACTTCGCACGCGCCTTCCACGGTCCCGGTCTGCTCGACCTGGCTTCCTGGCACGGGACCGTGGACGAGCCCGATCCCGCGGCCACGCGTGGCCTGCTTGAAGCCTACGTCGCCGCGGGAGGCGAATCCGGCGCGCTGGCATCTCGGGGAGGGCTCGAAGCCGAGCACTGGGCGCTGGGCTGGCATCGGGTCTGGGCTGTGGAGTGGTTCCTGTCCCAGGCCCTCGTCTGGATCGACGACCCCGCCGCCGACCCTGCCTACATCAGTGTTGTGCGCCGTCACGCAGGTGACGCCGTCACGTTGCTCGCGGTCTGACCGGAGGCGGGAGCCCATGACCACAGGCGCGGGTATCGCTCGGAGGCGAGGGTTAGAGACCGTGTCCTTTGACGGCGTCGATGAAGGCACGCCACTCGGCAGCGGGGAAGGCCAGGGCGCCCAGGTCCCGATGCTTGGTGTCCCGGATGGCGGCGCCGGTCTCCCAGCCGGCTACTTCCACGCAGTGACTTTCAGTCGCGCTGTAGCTGGCTTTCTGAAACGAAAGTGGGGCGTGGGCTACCTCGACACAATTAGCGGAGGCACTTGAGTAGGTGGAAGTGTGGAAGGGCGCTTCGTACTGATCTGGGATTTTATCCATGGGGTATCGGTTTTCTGTCGGTTTAGGCGTGGCTCGTCAGCAAGCTTTTGAGAAGTTGGACGGACTGCTCTTGCGAGAGTGCTGCTCCGCAGGCATAGGTGAACCGCGTTCGGTGGAGCGCCACTTCCTCCTTGCCCTCAAGACTGATATGTCCTTCTGCGCCGGCCTGGGCACCGCCGTATGGGCCGAGTTCGCCCTGACCGCCCCGCCCGATGACCAGCCGCCACACCCCTCGCCTCCGAGACGCCCTCCGCCGCAGCGCCCGCCCGGGGGAGCGCCCCGCTTCGCGGGTGCGCGACGTCCTCGCCGCGCCGCGCGGGCGCCGATTCTCCTCAGGCGGGGGCGCCCGCAGCCGCAGCGGCCCCGAAGCGGCCGAGCGTCGCTGCAGCACGGCGGTGCCGCCCTGTTCGATGCAGCGTTTCCAGCGCCGCACGCTCTCGGGCGAGACTCCCACCATCCGCGCCACCTCAGCTTGGGAGTGACCCCGTTCCAGCGGTTCGGCGACGCGCATCCGTCGGGCCTCGGCCGTCTGCGGCCGTGTCAATGGGGGCACATCAGCGGCATCACGCTCAACCATGGGGGCATGCCGTGATGATCGCAGGCCACCCACCCATCCCACCCGGTTAATGAAAAGATCAGTAGTCCGATCAGATCGAAGGCATGGTTATGTACTTGAGCTGTCAAGGACGGCGGGAGTTTTAGGTGTTCGTGTCCTTTGCTTTTTCGGGAGTCCCTTACTGGTCGAGTTGTGTCATCAGACCGGACGCCGCTGTTCGGGCAGGCTCGGTGAACGGCATTGACCGGCCGGTACGCGTTGCGGCTCTTAAGGCGTTGGCGCAGAACAGCAACATCGCGATCGTGCCGGACCGTGACTGGAGTTCGTCGCTGAACTCGTGCTGAATCCGGTCGGCCAGAGATGGTACCCCCAGCGAGAATCCCCAGAGAGTGGCCGCGTCCAGGCCACGCGGCCCGGAGCCCCAGTCTTCCCAATCCAGCAAGTGACAGGTAGGAGCGGTGAGATTGCCCCAATGCAGGTCGGCGTGGGCCGTGCGCCATTCGTCGATTGTCGTTTCGATACCGTCGCCGAAGACCTCGCGGATGCGTCGTGTCACGTGCTCCTGACGCATTCCCACGCGCTCGGTCTCGTGTCTTGACAGCGCTGCGAGTGACGTGGCGAGTCCGCTCCACCAAGCGTCGGGAAGCTGCGGATCAGCGGTAACGCTGCCGTTGGGGGAGATAACCGCGGAGTCGACCAGCGTCATTTCATCGGCCCGCCATACCGCCTCGCGGTCGTCGTCTCGCCAGCGCACCGAACGCAGGAGTTCGGGCTTGGCCACTCCCTGCAGTACTGAGGCGCATTCGGCTCCGGTCCAGGACTGACCATTCATGGAGAACACACTGCGCCGCTGCAGCCGCACCCAGGTTCCCGCGTCGCTACGGAACCCCGCTGTCGTTCCGGTGTTCCCGTAGGCCGCTGTGTCCCGCTCCAGCCGCAGGCCCAGCCAACGCTGGACCAGATCAAGAACATCTTCAGGAATCTGCGTGCGCATATCCGCTTCACCGCTTTGCGGCGAGGCACTCGTCATGGGCCAGCCCTTCGATCATGAAACCTTCGCTGTCAGCCGCTTCATTTTTACAGAAACCATGGCTTACTGTGACAGATTTCTCGTCTTCCGTTTGGAGAGAAGGTGCCGGTAACGTGTTACGGCGGCTGCATTGACGCTTCGCTCTGTGGCAGCGAGTAGCTCGTGGAGATGGTCGGTTCTATCGGTGCCTACCGCGACCCGGCTGACGTTGGGAAGGTGGAAAGACACTCGGAACGCTGCTTGCAGGTAAGAGCAGTCTCGTTCGCTTGGAGGCAGGAAAATGCGTGTATCGATCTGGTGCCAAATCGGATCTGTACTACTTCCTCCAAACGGGCTCATTCCCCACCGCGCTTCCGGTGTAAGCGCGAAGTTCTGGGTCAATGCCTCGCCTGCGGCGAGAGTAGCGGCATTGACCGTCAGTCCGGATCGAAGCATTAGTATCTTTGGTGCTGGCAGCGTTGAATTATAGCGGTCGGTAAAGAGTCTCAGAAGCGGAATCGGATTCCATGAGGCGATACCCCAGGATTGGCACAAGCCATCACTAGCCGCCTCCTCTAAGGAGGTGCAGGCAGCCGCTAAGAGCGCTTGACCATATGCCGGATTCAGGCCGGTAAGAGTATGTTCCGGGTTATGTAGGAATATCACGGCTGGAGGGATTCCTAGCTGCTCGACGGCTTCTTCTACCGCCTGCCGGAGCCGCGAAGGAGACAACGAGTGTTCAAAGCCGTTGCTCGTCCGAAAAAAACCGACTTTAGTTGAGATATCGAAATCTCCCAGCAGGTCGCCGGCCCGCTTGCTGAGGATCTCATGGGCTCTGAACCCATGATAGTTGTAGCTGGTGTCGATCTTGCGCACACCTAAGCTCAGGGCGTCTTCGAGTAGCCTGCGTTTGCAACGAGACCGGTAAAGCCCGAGGACAACTCCGGAGTCAGTTCCGCGCACAGTTCTTCCTTTAATAGGATTTTGGCTATCTGTCCAGCGTCGATGTCGGTTGACTCACCGACCTCAGTGATACGTACAGGGTTTCCACTGAGAAAAGAACGCAGTGCCGGTCCGGCCTTCGCTGTGAACGTGAGCTTCTTTCCGGCTGCGAGAACAGCGACTGTTTCACTGCTCTCCTCGATTTTTGGTGGAAACTCAGTGATGCACACGATCTCGGTCGGTGGGCCGAAGACGGGCAGGTACGGAACGTGTCGAGGTGTGGGGCGCTGCTGCTCTCGGGCTGCGAGGAATTCTTCGGGAGGATGAGACTTGATGAGTTGAGAAGTAGAGGAAGTGAGTTCCTCGCGCTGGGCGGCGTGTGCGCTTGGATCGCTCCCTCGGTACAGGTCATGACGGAAGAGTTCGTGTTCACGGGCACGATCGGCTAGCCAGGCGATCCAGTTCACGCCAGCGCGCTTCACGAATCCGAAGGTGGCGTGCAGGCTGAATCCCGGACCATGTTCCATTCGGGTGGCCTGGTGCCAGAAACCTCGCGGTATGTGCATGAGGTCGCCTGGCCGCATGATGCC
This sequence comes from Salinactinospora qingdaonensis, assembly GCF_039539445.1. Taxonomy (NCBI): domain Bacteria; kingdom Bacillati; phylum Actinomycetota; class Actinomycetes; order Streptosporangiales; family Nocardiopsidaceae; genus Salinactinospora; species Salinactinospora qingdaonensis. The sequence continues at coordinate 91,978 of NZ_BAABDD010000011.1, read as the reverse complement.
TGACCAGAGGACTTCCTCGCTTGGCATGTCGTTGGGCTCGGCATCTCGGTACATCGGTGCCGGGCGGGAGGCATTACGGACCTCCCAGCTCTTCTCCCCTGCCAGTTGAAGAATTAATACGTCATGATCGTCCCAGTGAAGCGAGAAACCCGCCGCCTCTTGGGTAGTCAAGTAGGAGTTGACCTGGACAAGTTCATGGGACCACCATTGCAGTGCCCGACAGGCGACCTCCATTGTGGGGTCGAAGAAGTTGACTTCATCAAGTACAAGAGTGCAGCCGTCGTCCAGGAGTCGTCCGAGCCGAGACATGTCGGCTATCCGGACGCTCTGCCCCCGCCTGCTGACCGCATCGGTGAGGAAGCGTGCGGGGTGCAGCTCTTCACCGGAGCGAAAGCACCGGAACTGCGGAGCGGATAGACTTCGCCGCATCACCAGATCAAGCAGCCGGTCTGGGGGCAGTAGGCGAGCTGGCAGTTCGGAATCGCCGATATTGCCGCGAGCAAACTCCGTACCTAACGCATCGGGACCGGGCCAACCGAAAGCCTTTTCGATCGCGTCGACGAACCGATGATCCATGGATTCCCTTGCTTCAATTGGAGGTGGAGTCTGATGAGGGAGCCAGAGGCCAACAGGTCAGGGCTCGACATGCACGAATCCGTCTCGGTTCTCCCCATCGTCTCCCACCGAAGTTCCTGTGGGATCGGAGTGTTCGGCGTCGAATCGATCATGCGCCGCGGCTAGGTACTCGACCGCTACAAGTAGTTCGTCCTGATCACTCATAATTCATCAGCTCCGTTTGAATAGGTCATGAAAAAATCGGGCAACCGCTGGACTGTGCGCTGTTCTCTGCGTGTAGCCAGCCGCTGCCGTCCGGTTGGGAACGTCACAACATTAAAGCCCTGCTTGGCTCGATTCCAAGGATGTTGCTTCAGGTTGCAGCAATCTCAGCCATGATTTCTCGGATGAGCACACGAGCTTGGTCGCCGTATAGGGCTGAGCGTTCTAGCCACGAGAACGCCTTGACGTAGAGAGCGATCTCCCGAGGTTGGGTGATCGTCAGATGCGCCGAGGTGGTCTCGATGCGAACCGTATGTTCGTCGAAAATCAGGAATGACTCTCCAGGCCATAGTTCCCGCGGCGTCTGGGCGGGGATGACGCCGAGTGAGACCCGCGGCAAGTTCATGACGGCGAGAAGCCGGTCCAACTGGCCGAGCAGCACCTCACGGGAGCCAAGCACCGTACGCAGCGCGCTCTCTTCCACGAGAAATAGGAACCGACGGTCACCCTGATAAAGAAAACGCTGACGTTCTACGCGTGTCGCTACTGCCGCATCAACATCGCTACTGGAATTGTAGAAATTGTCGGCGATCTGTAGTGTGGCGGCAATATAATTGGCGTTTTGCAATAATCCGGGAATGATGCTAGCCTCGTATATGCGGAATCGAAGATTCTGCTCATATAATGAGAAAGAGGATTCCTGGACTTGTTTTAATCCGTCACTGAGTCGACGGCGCCATTCGACATACATCCCGTCGATATTGCGGATAGTTGCTATCAGTTCAGGGATTTGCTCTTCGGCGGAGCAGTGGGAACACCAAGCGTGGATATCGGCCTCAGACGGGCTGGTCACCGCGTTTTCCAGCTTGGAGACTTTGGTGTAGTGCCAGCCCGCCAGGGAGGCTAGCCGGCGGCCAGTATGGCCAGCGTTCTGGCGAATCTCCCTAAGACGTTGCCCCAGGGCTTCCCTGGCCTGCTGGGCCGGTTGAGACACGAAAAAACTCAGTCAGGTTGGTACTCGTGGTTGGGTATCGCCAATTCCCAGACCGCGGTGAAGGCCGACTTGCACAGCCCAACCACACTGGGGTCAGTGGTCAACTGTCGTTCCGTCACTCTACCGTCACCACCGAAGACACTGAAGATCACCGTCTCGTCGTCGAACAGCCAGAAGTCGTTACCGGGAAGGGCGATCGCTGAAGCGAGCCGGCGAGGGAGCCAGCGGATCTCCTCGCCGGCATCAACGAACAAGTGGGCATCCATCAGAACCCAGCGAATGTAGTCGGTGACGGGCTCAGACACGATGCGCGCTCGCCGGAACACCTTGCCGGATGCCGTTGCTGCTCGTACGTTGTCAAACCAGGGCTTCAACCATTCGCTGTTATCTTTCCCTTGTTCTTTCCATTTCTGAAGATGAGGCTTCTCTGCCTCAGTGCCATAGGTATCCCACATCTCCAGGTGGAGGGCTTCTTTTTTGAAGTTTGCAAAATAATCTTTTCGCTCTTTGTTGCTGATTAGCTTCACATCTACCCGGTTTCCAGTAGGCGTTCTATTGCGAGGCGTGGGATATTGACGCAGGTTTCGTGGCTGGGGATGTCCATCTGGGACAATGTTTCCGAGTCAGTGACTCGTTGACCTTGCATAAGGTAATTCCCATCTTCCTTGACGTGGACTATGGGAGGAGCAATGTGGGCCACATCCCCTTCCAGGCCATTTTTATTGAGATGAGAAAGAAGTTGACTGGGGACTTCAACGACCGTTTCATGATCATGGAGGTCCAGCTGGGAGAGGATTGCGATGTCTGTGACGATCCACCCCTGTATGACGTAAGAGTCCTGATCTGTCGCATACAGCGTTGGGGACTCGTCAGGCTTGGAGTCCTTGCCGAGGAATGTGAGCCGCATGAACTTGTTCTCCCAAACAGTCAGCAGTCGGTGGCTGCTCTCTGTGATGACACTCCAGCATGCGACGTCTTCCGTCAACTGTGATTCGCTTCCGGTTGCGGCAGGGGAGGGCTCAACGGAAAGCAGGGCATACAGGGCATGGCTGTGTGCCTAGCTTCGTCACTCATAAAGGAGGAAAGTTCCGTCGTGGGATCGCACGAAAGGGCCTCCGGTGGAGAGAGCGTCAGCGATGCGCACTCCACGTGCCTCTGGTGCGGCTTCTATGGCGTCGTCGGGAGTCATCCATGCGGCTTCGTGAGCTTCTTCGCTGGTCCTTAGCTCCCCGCCGATTGGTTCACACAGAAACGCGAGTGATACTACGCCAAGTTTCATGTTTTTGTAGACGCCGACCAGCCGAATCGGTTGCGCCTGGATGCCAGTCTCTTCGTACACTTCTCGGGCCACGCACTTTTCGGGTGTTTCCGAGAGTTCGAGTACGCCACCCGGTGGAACCCACCTGCCGTCATCGGCACGTTTGATGACGAGAACCTGACCGTCGTCAGGTCGGACCACGATGCCTGTGACGCTGACGCTATGAAGAGGGTCTGTGCTCATGCCTCCTGCTTCCAGGAGTAGGTGAGCCGCCATTGGGATGCGGCCAGGATGTTCGAGCATGCCTCAACCGGCCGCTCGGTGGTATCAAATGCTGTGCGTAAGATAGAGAACACGGGTTGCCCTGAAGTGACGTCAAAGAACGTAGCTTCTTCCTGCGTGGCACCGCGTACCTCGATATCTTCGGTGAAGCGCGCCGGCGGGAACCCGCGTGCTGAGATCCGTTCATAAATGCCACTGGGGCCGACGTCGGGCATGGCGATCTCCACATCTCCGGCGACCTCCATGGGGATGTAGGACGTGGCGATCTGGATCGGTTTGGCGTCAGCGAACATGTGCCTCTTACGGACCAGTACCTGCTCCGACTCATCCAGGCCGAGAACTTCAGCTATGTGCTCCGGCGCTTGTGCGGCGCCCCAGTGCACCAGCTCTGTGTGTGGTGTCAGCCCAGCTTCGGACAGCCCTTCGGCATAAGAGCTTCCACTCTGGCTTCTGCGGTAGTCCTTGTCTATCTTGCGCACGCGTTTGACGGTGGGGATCTCCAGCACCACAGATCCTCGTCCGTGCTCGGTGCGTATCCATCCTTCTGCCTGGAGCATGGCCATGGCACGGCTGATCGAACTCTGGTTCAGGTCAAACTTGCGAGCAAGATCCGGTTGGCTGGGCAGGGAAGAGCCGGGAGCGTAGTCGCCCCTCTTGATGGCCTCTCGCAGGAGAGCGGCCACCTGCTTGTACCGCGCTTTCGGCGGTTCGAGGGTGCTCATCCGACTGTCACCTTCCGACATGTGTGTACTCGCGTCTTTACCGTAGCGGTGGCTCGCCTCCGTCACGGCATGGTCATGCTGTCAGACTCTCCACAACTTATTGCATAAGCGTTGACAGATATCGCATAAGTTTCTATCTTTGTTCTTGGCTACCGAGGGCTTTTGCCTCGAAGCGCAGCGTTAGATCTACTTCAGGAAGGGGTTTGAGATGGGTGTCGATAGCCGTCGCGACGCAAACCAGCGGAACGACAACTACGAGGCCGCTTCACACACTGCGGACTGGTCCCGGCTCGGGGAGCGGATTCGAGCGGCCCGGAAGAAGCTCGGGTTGTCGTTGGCCGACCTGGCCGAGTGGGTGCATGTCGGGGAGTACACGATGGGCCAGATCGAGGCGGGCGAGGACGATCCCGGGCGGCGGGTGATCGACCTCCTCGATGCCAAATTCGGCGCCGAAGGGGTGCTCGCCGACGCCTGGGCGCAGGTCTACATCAGCCACCACGTCCGCAGCGGCTCACGTGTGGACCAGTTGCAGCGGGAGGCGTCCCAGATCCGCGCGTTCTCGCCGCTGATGCTGCCCGACTGGTACCAGACCGAGGCATACCATCAAGCGCTGAACCGGGTCGAGCGTCCGATGGAGTGCACCTCCTACGTCGCCGACCGGCCCAAGCTGCGCTCGCTCATGGCCACCGGGTCCGGGCCGCCGTTCCACTGCCTGATCCTGGACGAGGCCGTCCTGCACCGCAGGGTCGGCACCCCCGAAGTCATGCGCGAACAGCTCGCCCACCTGCACCGGCTGGCCCAAGCCTCCTACATCACCCTCCACCTCATCCCCTCCGGCACGGCCCACCACCCCGGGCTGCGCGGCGCGTTCTGGACACTGGACTTCTCGCCGCGCCACACCCTGGCCTACACGCCGCACCCGCGCGGCCCCGGCGCGCTGGTCACCGACGCCACTCAGATCAAGGGCTACATCGACCTCTACGCCACCCTGCAAGGCGCTGCCCTTCCCGCAGACGCCTCCCTGACGCTGCTGGAGGAGACCATCGAACAGGCCCAGCCGCGTAAAGCCATCACCAGCGGCACCACCCCCGACCCCGGCGACCCGCTCGCCCAGCACAGCAGCCGGCACACCCGGCAGCGCCCGGCGCCCGCAGCCGCCGACTAAGACCCTCGTCCCGCTGGGTGACGGCCGCGCACGAAAAAGCTCTGGCGGGTGCCACAACACCCCCAGAGCGCGGTCAGTCAACCAGCCAATGGAACGGAGCAACTGACATGTCCATTGTGCCTTACATCAGCACCGGACCGGTAACCGTGCGTCGGGGTGAACTTACTCCGCGCGTCTATCCCGGCGACTTGGCCCAGACCTCCCGCGTGCGCGCCGAACTGCGCAGCGACCTGGCCCGGCTGCGCAGCACACAGGACGACCCGATCGGCCTGCCCGACGACCTGGTCGACACGGTCGTGCTGTGCGCCAGCGAAGCCTTCGCCAACGCCGTCGAACACACCCGCTCCGGCGAGCCCGGGGGAGAGGTGCTGCGCGTGCTGTCCGCGCCGACGCCGCAGCGGCTGCGGCTGGTCATCGTCGACGACGGCGCCGCCGAGCCCTACCCCGACAGCCCCGGCGAGTCCACGGCCGAACACACCGCAGCCCAGGACGAGGGCGACTACGCCGAACGCGGGCGCGGCCTGCTGCTCATCGACACCCTCGCCGCCGCCTGGGGCAGCCACCCGCTGGTCGCCTTCCCCTTCTGCGCCGGTCTGGGTACCGTCGTGTGGGCCGAGTTCGCCCTGCCCACCCCGCAGGAGGCCACCCGGTGACCGTCCCGCCGTGTCCCTGCGCCCGTAGCGTCATAGGCGATGGGCGGGGACACGGCGGCGCTGGCTGTTGTGGCGTGTGCCGGGACGGTTACGTCGACTCTGGGGAGACCAACTGGCGAAGCTCGTTGGGCAGTTGGGCGAGGGTGTGATCGAACGCGCCATTGCCCAGGCGGGCGCGGATCACCCCTGAGACCACCGCGATCTTCTCCGACGCTTCGCCGTTTCCGATCCGGGCCTCTTGCGCGAACCTGGCCACGAACTCGGCGCGGTCGTACTTTTCGGGCACTTTGTTGGGGCTCCACCCGTCGTAGAACACCCCGCGCAACAGTTCGGGGAACCCCGCCGCCAAGTGCGCGGCGGCCTCGACACTGAGCCGGTCGCGCAGCGTATGCAACCACGCCCGCAGCACCCGGTAGGTGAACTGTCGATCCGTCGTCTCGAACCCGTTGGCGACATCAGCAAGCCACGTGTTGGAATTGTGAATACTGCGGTCGAGATTCTCCACACCGGTGAATGCCACCTTCACCCCTCCAACGCAGTCTCGGCACCTCCACGGCAGGAACGGTCCACACAACCGCCCCGGGCGCGTGCTGCCCTCGCGCTATCCTTACCGTTTTCTGCCGTTGCCCCTGCCCACACGGCTACGAAGTACGCGCCTCCGTTGTCCCGGTGAACCCGCTGGGAGGGGCAAGGAGGGGTGGTTACGGCGGAAGCACCGCCCAGAGGTCGGCTAGGTTGGTGTTGTTCGAACGGCCGGGGTGTGGGATGCGTGGGGGTGTTCGTCGTTCGCTCGTGCCTCGATCGCTGCGCGATCTCGGCAGCCCGCGGGGGCGACAGCGGGCGTGCTCACCCGCGTGCGCCCACCCCCGCCCGCGCCGACCTTTTCAAAAAACAGAACCTAGGAGCCGCCGCGAGAGCTCCAGGGCACGGTGGGCTGGAGCACGGCCTCTTCCAGGCCCCGGGTGCGTAGTTCGGTGATCTCCCGGTACTCGGGGTCGGCGACCATGCGGCTGAACGCCTCCCGGCTGGGGTAGCGCACCAGCAGCACCGCGTCCCAGGCTTGTCTCTCTTCGGCGACCAAGGGGGAGGTGCCGTCGCCGGCGTAGAGCAGTTCGGCTCCGTAACGCTTCAGAAATTTGCCCGCCTTGCGGCTGTACTCCTCGTAGGAAGCGCGGCCCTCCGGGGCGAAGCGCAGCAGGTTGAGCATAACGACGGGGCCGCCCGGGTCCTCGGCCATCAGTTGCGCGAGAGCGGAGCCTGTGGGATCGACTGCCATCGCTGTCTCCTTGTCCTCGTCGGCCGTCCCGAAGCGACCGGCACCAGCCGTGTCGGGGGCGGCGAAAGTAGGGGTGTGTCACACCACTCTTGCATACCGTCTAGTCGGTCTCCGTGTTGGGTGTGTCCGTACGCAGCTCACGCCCCGAAGTGGAGTTCGTTGTGCCCTGCCTCCTGGGCTCGAGTTCTAGTGGTCGTTGCGACACCCCACTCCTGAAGGGGTGCGATGGACGACTTCGAGATCCGCAAGGAGCGCCGGGGCGTTTCCCCAGTGTCACCTCCGGTCGAGGCGTTACCCCACGTGCCCTGGGAATCTCAAGCCGAGCGAGCTCAAAGCGTTTTGTCCTACAGCAAAATTCTGGGAAACTGGATAGCAAAAGCGCGCTTGCCGCAGCCGAGGAGGGGATCGCCGCCCAGCCGTCCGACTCGATGCGGATCGCTATGGCGACAGCAGCGACTCCCGCCCGCCGGTCGTTCTCGCTGCCTTTCTTGACCACCGGTCACCCCAGACCGACAGCACCGACAGCGTGTGAGTTTTCCGCCGCTCGTGCCTCGATCGCTTCGCGATCTCGGCAGCTAGGGGGCTGTGTCCAGGGTGAGTGACAATGGCTTGGCGTCGTTAAGGTCGCTCTTCCCTTCGCCTCGCGGCTGTGTCCAGGGTGGGCGCCGTAACTGACGCCGTCGCAGGGGAGGGCCGACCGTGACTGTGTCCCGAGCTATAACGGCGTTCTTTCACTCCGTGGCCGCCTGCATCTCCCTCACCCCAGTGCCGCCTGCGGCTTTTGAGGCCACCTTAGCTACCGCGCCCCGCAGGCTGCCGAGATCGCGCAGCGATCGAGGCACGAGCGAACGGTGCCGCCTTCCCACCCTGCTTGACAACCCCTATAGAAACCCCCCTGACAACAAGGAGTGCTTGGCTCGCTCCTCCGGGCTCGGCAAGCGGCAATTCGAGATCACCCGACCGGCCACCTCCGCACACCACCGAGGCCACAGGGAGCATCAATGAACAATCTCGTGTTCGTGGACTGCGAAGCCCGCGGCACAAGCCCGGTCAACGGCACACTCACCGAGTTCGGTGCGGTCCACTACACGACCCGCACAACGTTCCACGGGCGCCTTTTCAAAGGCAGCCCCGATCCGGCGAATCCAGCGATCCCCGTTGTCGGCGAGCGAGTGGCGAGCGATCAGGAGGTCGCCGCCGCATTCGCCGAGTGGCTACGGCAGGTCTGCGGTAGAAACCGTCCTTCCTTCGTGAGTGACAACGTCGCTTACGACTGGCAATGGGTCGCGGCCATGTTCGACCGGGCCGGTATGGGCAACCCCTTCGGCCACTCCGGACGGCGGATCAGCGACTACTACGCCGGCCTTACCGGAAGTTGGGACAACACCCAGGCATGGAAACGGCTTCGGGAGACCGTTCACGACCACAATCCGGTCAACGACGCTATGGGAAACGTCGAAGCGTTCGAGCGTATCCAGAAAGGTGAAAGGTAGCTCGTTGCGAGCAGACCGTGCGCAGCGAGCCGGGGCGCATGCTCGGCGAGGCCGAGGCCGCAGCCACCGGCGCCCCTCATCGGCCGGCGAGCCGACGTTTCGGCGCGCACCGGCACGTAGCGACACGCCCCGTTTCGGCGATAGCCGAGGCGGAAAAGGCCGTTACGCGGGCTGGAGGCTGCGCTCCTTGGCGTCGTAGTGCAGTACGGCGGTTCGGTCTCCGAGCGCCTTGAGTACCGTGGCGAAGAACTCGTGCTGGTCGAAGGGGCGGGGGAGCACCCGCGGCGGCGAGCCGGCGATCGGGCGCTCCACCAGGCCGGTGGCCATGTGCGGCGCGCGGATGTCGAGCACGGAGACCTTGCGGCGCCGCAGTTCCCCACGCAGGGCGCTGAGCCATGCGGACAGCGCGGCCTTGCTCGCCGAATAGGCGGCCATCCCCGCGGTGGGGGTGTCGACCAGCACAGCGCTGATCGCGGCCAGCGTTCCCCCGGGCCCCACGTGTGGGACGGCTCCGCGCAGCACCGCCATTGGCGACAGCGCGTTCACCAGCATCAGTTGTTCGTTGTCGGCGTCATCCTCGTCGGTGGCAGCGCCGAACGCGGCTATTCCGTGCGCAACCACGACGGCGTCCAGCCCACCGAGTGTCCCCGCGGCTTCCGCCGCGAGCTCAGAGCAGCGTTCCAGGTCCATCGCGTCGAATTGCAGCGTGGGGGCGTCGCCATAATGGGCGCTCGCCCGCGTCAGCCGCTGCCGGTCGCGCCCCGCCAGGGCCACGTTCGCCTTCGCCTGCCACAGCGCGTCGACCAGCCCGGAGCCCAACACCCCGGTGGCACCTGTGACCAGGACTCGGGTTCCTGCAATCTCCATGGAGACCCTCTGCCCACCGGCAGTGACACCAACCTTGCTCACGTGGCGCGGTGGCCCACGCTTACGAGCCGCACCGACCGGTAACCGTGGCGAAAACGGGCAGGGAAACCGGGAAGGCCGTGCCCCGCCGGTGCCGCGGCCGAGTTAGGTTGTTGTTTTTCCAACGGCTGGAGTGTGGGCTGTGGAGGGTGTTCGTCGTCGGCTCGTGCTTCGATCGCTGCGCGATCTCGGCAGCCCGCGTGGGCGACAGCGGGCGCGCTCACCCGCCCGCGCCCGCCGCCGGCCCTCGCCGCCCTTTTCAAAAAACAGAACCTAGATCTCCTTGAGGAAGCCGGCGTCGACGGCGAGGTCCGCGCCGGTCGTGGCGGCCGAGCGCGGCGAAGCGAGCAGCGCGACCGCGTCGGCGACCTCTTGGGCCTCGACGAGTCGGCCGGTGGTCAGGTTCATCATCTCCGGTACGACGGTGTTCAGCACGCTGTCGCGATCGGTTCCGGCTTGGGCGGCGATCATGTCGGCGACCCCGCCCTCGTCGGTCCACCACGGCGTGCGCACCGGCCCCGGCGAGACCGTGTTCACCCGGATGCCCTCCGGGCCGAATTCGCTGGAGAGTTCCTTGGTGAGGTTGCTCATCCCGGCCTTGGCCGCCCCGTAGTCGACGTTGATGGGGGAGGGCTGGCGAGCGTTGACCGAGGAGACGTTGATGATCGCCCCGCCGCCGCGCTTGCGCAGGTGCGGGATGGCGGCACGGATGGCGCGCGCGGCCGAGAACAGGTTGAACTCGAACATGGCGCGCCACTCCTCGTCGGTGGCGTCCAGGAACGACTGGCGCGGCAATACGACACCGGGGGGCGGGCCGCCCGCGTTGTTGACGAGGATGTCGAGCCCACCGAAGATCTCGACGGCCTGGTTCACCACCTGGGCGGGCGCTTCGGCCGCTGTCAGGTCGGCCGGCAGGTGAACCAGCCCCGCTCCGGCGAGCTTGTCGAGTTCGGGGCTGCTGGAGCGCGAGACCGCCACGACCTTGGCGCCTTCGTCGAGCAGGGTGGCGGCGACGGCCAGCCCGATGCCTTTGGAAGCGCCGGTAACGAGGGCGACACGGCCGGAAAGTTGCAGGTCCATGGAGTTCCTTCGCGGTTTCGGGGGCTTGCCCGCTCACGTAGGGCGGGGCGAGCGGTGTGTTCCGCTTTCCCCGAAAGGAACACCGTGACCGGCGAAAGGGTTGCACCGCGCGGCCCACGTATCTGCCTAGAGAGGGGGCAGAAGAGGAGACGCCGGCTCCGGGGCCGTCACCCCGGGGCTTCCCCCGGTTGTCACCGCTGTCTTTGCGCCGCCTCGTCGGGGCCGCCGTTGTCGGGCCGCTTTTCCGCGGCGAGCACGATGTGCTCGTACAGGGCCGCCTGGCGGGACTCGGCGTCGCCGTCGCGGATGAGCGCCACCAGGGGACATGCTCATCGGTGATCCCGTGCAGCCGGCGCTCGGGCGCACCGCCCCTCCGATGCGGCTCTGTCGTGCTCGTCGCGCGCGGTGGCGGTCGTGGCCGGGGGTCGGCGTTCTCGTCTACCGCGTCAAGGCTGCGCAAGACCGCGAAGGCGAGGACCGCCACCAGCACGCCCACGACAGCCAGAACTGTGAAACCGTACACCGGCGGGAATCGGCCGGTGGTGAGCAGACTGAACCCGGTCCCGGCGGTGCCCCACGGCCGGCAAGCCCTCCAGGGGTGACAGCAGGCTGTTGGGGCGTGTCCGGGCGAGCATGCACATCCCACTCCTCTCCAGCCGCACCACCAGGACGTTCTGCCCGAGGTCGACGAGTGCGTTGAGCGCACCGGCGGCGATCAGCCACCCCACAAAGGAGGCGCCCCGCCCCCGGCGACCGCCAGACAGACGCTGCACGCCTAGAGCCCCGCGGCGATGGGAGCCACCCGTCGGGCGCGGTAGCGCCCGACGATCTGTGGTGCCACCAGCATGGTGGCAGTGACGCCCACCACGGACCCGCTGCGTGCCAGCTTCTAGCCGCGGCCCCGACAGGCCCAGCACCGGCTGCAACTCAGGCAGCCGGGACGCCAACGCGGCATGGCCCGAACCGTTGAGAAAGAACAGCGCCACCACGGACCACACCAGTGGCCGTCGCCAGAGCGCACGGGCGGATGCGGCGTCGTCGGACTTGTCGATGGGGCAGCGTCGTAGGCCACGTCGATCTGCGACTCGGCACCGTCGACGGCGCGGGCGCTCAGCCGCGCGACGTCCTCGTCGGACCCTTCGTCGTCGAGCTGCCAGCCGCGCGCCTGCACCGACAGTGGACCCGTCCAGGGGTGTGCGCCTTGCCGCAGGTGGTGCGGGTGCGTGTGCGACGGACGTGGGACGGTCCCGTCGATTCCCTCGAGTGTCCCGACATGTGGGACCCGCCCCTGTTCACGCGGTCACGATCGGCGCTGTCGCCTCCAGTCGCCTCGGCACGAGCAGAGCCCAGGTGGCCGGAGAGAAAAATAGTCACCCAACCGGTGTTTCGACCGATGTGCGGCATTGTAAGGGTTCTTGATACTCGGAGGTCGACCCGAAAGGAGAGCGCGTAATGCGACTTGTTCTCACGCCTGTGGCGGCCGCGCTGACGTTGCTCGCCATGGCCCTGGTGCCGACGACTGCGCACGCTCAGGAACGCGACCCCGTTCTCTTCGTGCACGGCTACAGCGGAGACGCCGGCAACTGGGATTCGATGATTTCCGACTTCATCGCCGACGGGTGGCAGGCCCAAGACCTGCACCCGATCACCTACGACTACAACGCCTCCAACGTGGAGACCGCCGAGCTGATCGCCGACGAGGTCGACGCCGTCCTCGCCGACCCGGCCCACGACAAGGTCGACATTGTCGCCCACTCCATGGGCTCGCTGTCCTCTCGCTGGTACGTGAAGTTCCTCGGTGGCCAAGACCACGTCGACAACTGGATCTCGCTGGCCGGCCCCAACGAGGGCTCCATCGTGGAACTGCCGTGTGTGCAGACCGAGCCGTCGTGCCAGGAGGTCGTCGTCGGCTCTTCGTTTCTGTCCCAGCTCAACTCCGGTGACCCCACCCCCGGCGACGTCACGTACACGACCTTCCGGTCGTTGTGTGACTTCATCGTCCGCCCCAGCTCCAACGTCACCCTCTCCGGGGCCGACAACCGCTACGCCGGCTGCGTGGGCCACATCTCCTTCCTCAACGACGACGGGGTATCAGCGGAGGTCCGCGACATCCTGAGCTGAGCCGGCTCCCGCAGCCGCTCAAGCCCCGGCCCGGTCGAGCGCAGCTCCTTCCGCTCGGCTGGGCCGCTGCCTGCCCCAGACGGGGAGTCACCGTGTGGACGGCGTCGCCAGCGGTTCCGGGGCACGGTTCCCGCCCAGCGGGTGCCGGGAAGCTGCGGCGGGCCACCGCCCGCGCCGGAAGCGGTAGCCCGCCTATCGAGTGCCTTGGAGACAGGGCGGTGGGGCATCCGGTTTTTCCTGGGCGAACCGCGGAACCGGCCGGCCCAGCGCTACACGGGAGAAAGCTCCTGGCGCCACGCCTCGAAGGCGGCCGTGATCGACGCCTGGACCCGCTCGACCATCGTGGCGGCCTCGGCGTCGGTGGTCACCAGCGGAGGTGCCAGGAGCAGGTGGGCTCCCGCAGTGCCGTCCACGGTTCCGTGACCGGGATACAGCAGCACGCCGTTCGCCAGTCCCGACGATTTGAGGAGCTGGGAGAACCGTTTCGCGTGAGGAAGCGGGGATCGACCGTCCTCCGGATCGACGAACTCCAGGCCGAGGAACATGCCACGGCCGCGCACGTCGCCCACTACCGGCGTCTGGGTCTTCACTTCCTCCAGAAGGGATCTCAGGTACCGTGCCACACCGACCGAGTTCTCGAGAACGCCCTCTTCACAGACCGCCTTCTGGACGGCGAGAGCCACGGCTGCGCCGTGGGGGTTGTTGACGTGGGTCTGCCCGTTTTCGAGGACGCCCGACCCCTCGCGAAGCGGACGCATGACCTCTTCAGTGGCGAGCAGGGCCGACATCGGCGCGTAGCCGGCGCCGAGTCCCTTACCCACCGTGACGATGTCGGGCTCGACGTCGTCGTCGTGGAAGGCGAAGTAGCGTCCGGTCCGACCCAGCCCGCACATGATCTCGTCGAGAAGCAGCAGGACTCCGTGCTTGCTGCACACCTCCTTCATGGCAGCGAGGTACCCGGGGACGGGGGGAACGGCTCCTGAGGTGGAGCCGACCACCGTCTCCATGACGAAGGCCGCCACGCGCCGGCTTCCGACCCGCGTGATGGTCTCGTCGAGCTCTCCGGCGAGTCGCGCCACATAGCCGGAGTCGGTCTCGCCCTGCCGTTTCTCGCGGAAGCTGTAGCAGGGGCTGACGAATTCCACGGGTGTCGTGAGCGCCGGATCGAAGCAGGCGCGACGCTGGGTGTTCCCCGACAGGGAGAGCGTCGCCAGAGTACTGCCGTGATAGCTCTGGCGTCGTGAGACGAAGACGGTGCGAGACGCCTGCCCGCGCTCCATGTGGTGCTGTAGCACCAGCTTGAGCGCGACCTCCATGATTTCGGAACCGCCCGACATGAAGTACACGTGGTCGAGCCCCGCACTGCGATCCGTCAGGTACGCGGCGAGGTCCTGGACGGCCCGGGTCGTGAAGCTGCCGGCGTGGACCCAGGTGACGTCCCGGGTCGAGGCTTCCATGGCTTCGACGATGCGAGGATGGCGGTGTCCCAGGGCCGATACGGCCACGCCGCCGCAAGAGTCCAGGTAGCGGTCGCCGTCGCGCGAGACCAGTGTCAATCCCTGACCGTCGACGATCTCGATCGGCGGGACATGCAGACTCTTGCTGATGAGCGGGGTCGGTGTTGCCACAGTCACTTCTCCGTCCGACGAGCGGGCGTGGTCCACATGCTGCTACGACGCCGACGCATGTCTCGGCGCCGCCAAGAACTGGGGTGAAGCACCGCCAACAGCCACGGCGGCAGGTAGCCCACAACGAACCGGGCACTGTACTTCATCGTCTGCATCGCGGGCTCCTAGTCCAGCGGGATCTCGGACCTCCAGTCCTCCTGCGAATCCCTGAACTCAGGCTGGTCCTGTTTTCGCAGCAGGAAAGGTCCAATGGCGAGCGTGTCCATTTCGGTGCGCATAAAGCAGGTGTAGGCGTGCTCGGGCGTCATGACGATGGGCTCGCCTCGAACATTGAACGACGTGTTCACCAGCACCGGGCACCCCGTGCGAGCCGCGAACCGGGAAAGCAGCTTGTGAAACGACGGGTTGCTGGTCGATGTGACCGTCTGCACCCGTGCGGAGTAGTCGACGTGGGTCACGGCCGGCACGGTGCTACGGACATCGTTGATCGATCCCAGCCCGCCCGCGGTCTCTCGGCGCAGGTGCGGTACGACGTCGGAGACCACAAGCATGTAAGGGCTCGGGCTCCGCCGCAGGAAGAACTCGTCAGCGTACTCGTCCAACACCGCGGGCGCGAACGGGCGAAACGACTCCCGGTACTTGATCTTCAGGTTCATGGTGCGCTGCATGGCCGTGTCGCGGGGATCTCCCAGGATGGAGCGGTTTCCCAAGGCACGCGGCCCGAACTCCATGCGGTCCTGGAACCAGCCCACGACGTCTCCCTCGGCAAGGCGCGCCGCGGTGGCCTCCCAGACGTCCTCACCGTGGTCCTCGTAGACAGCACCGAAGGCGTCGAGGCGACGTCGGATCTCTTCGGGGGCGTATTCGGGCCCCAGGAGAGATCCGTGCATGCCGTCGTTACCGGCGGTAAAGAGGTGGGGGCGCTTGCCCATGTCCCGCACCGAGGCGTCCATGGCGGCTCCCAGCGAGCAGCCGGCATCGCCCGCGGCGGGCTGGATCCACAGCTCGCGAAACATCTCTGTGCGATCCAGGACCCCGTTGGCGACGCAGTTGAGAGCCACACCGCCGGCCATCACCAGATGATCGAGCCCGGTGACCTCCTGCGCGTGCCGCGCAAGGCCGAGCACGGCTTCCTCAGTGACCTGCTGCACCGAGGCTGCCATGTCGCAGTGGAACTGCTCGATGTCCTCGCTCTCGGTGCGGCAGCGCCGCCCGAAGAGACGCTCGAAGGTGCGTCCCACCATCCGCTGCCCGTGCTGATAGTCGAAGTACCACGTGTTGAGCTCGAAGGAGCCGTCCACCTTGAGGTCGATGAGCTCGTCGCGGACGAGGTCGGCGTATCGGGGCCGGCCGTAGGGGGCCAGGCCCATGAGCTTGTACTCGCCCGAGTCGACCTTGAACCCGCAGTACTGGGTGAACGCCGAGTACAGGAAACCGAGGGAGTGCGGGTAGTGGATCGCTGCGATCTGTTCGAGAGCCGTTCCGTCGCCGCGCCATATGGAGGTCGTCTCCCACTCCCCGACGCCGTCGATGGTGAGAACGGCCGCCTTTTCGTAGGGCGACGGAAAGAACGCGGACGCGGCGTGCGAGCGGTGGTGGGTGGAGTGCCTTATCTCGCAGGACTGGCCGGGGAAGAGTTCCGATAACTCGTGGCGGACCGTGGCGAGTACGTTCCGCTTCCACGAGTCCCACTCGGGCATCGCGTTGACGAACGCCTTGAAAGCTCGCGGGCCGGCGGAGCGGAAGTTCGACCGCACGCGGTCGTATTTCAGTTCCGGGTCTTCGTAGTAGACGACGGCCTCAAGGTCGCCCAGCTTCAGGCCGGCCGACGAGAGACAGTAGGCGACGGCGTTCTTGGGAAAAGACGGGTCGTGGCGGCGGCGCGTGAATCGCTCTTCCTGGGCGGCGGCGCGGACAACGCCGTCGACCACGAGGGTGGCAGCGCTGTCATGGTAGAAACTCGCTATGCCCAGATAGGCATTGCCCACTGCTTCCTCCTTTTCGGTTATGGCTAATGGGCGGGTGCGGGAGTCTGCTGCCGCCAGGGTCCGTTCAGCTCCTCGTTGTGGGTTGCACGGGCGTTTTGGGATATGGAGCGGTTGTCGGTGGCCCGGGCGGCGCGTAACCGCCGGAGCGCCTTGCCCACTCCCGACTCCTCGAAGAATCCCGGCTTGTCGCGGCGTGGGGCGAGCGAGGCGAATCCCACGCGGATGCGCTCCCACAGAGCCGCCAACGCCGTGTCGTCGGTTCCCATCGTCGCCGCGGCGTCCATGAACGACTCGATGGCGTCCGCCGCCCACGCCGAATGGCCGGTTGACACGTTGTCGATGGTGTTGTGGATGTCCACGAACACCGTGGGGAAGCCATAGGCCTTCAGCGCCTCTCGGGCGGTCCGGTAGGAGCCCCCCACGCCGGAAAGCTCCATCGCGAGGTTGAGGCCCAACACTTCCGGCTGCCGGCTATTGGGGACGTGTCCGATCGCCAGCCAGTACACCGGAAGCTCGAAAGACGAATCGTTCAGCAGTTCGGAACGGGCGAACTCCGGGCTCGCGGTCGGGGGCAGGGTCACCCCCATCCCGTGCAAAACATCGCGGTACAGCTTCGGGTGGTTGATTGTGATATCCCCATTGCCCAGTTCATCCCAGTAGGTTTCGAACAGCGAGAAGCCGATGCGCGAGGATGCGAGGGTCACATCGGTGAAGCCGAGGAGCCAACTCCCGTCGATGAGGGTGAGCGGTGCCAGTTGGACGGTGGACTCGATGAGTTCCTCACGGGAGGGAAGCTCGCTTCGTGCGGACTCCAGATCGATCTCCTCGGCGTGCTGCTCATGCGCGCGCAGCAGCCACTCCCTGAGCCCGCCGGGCGCCGGCGGTTGGGCGGGGAGCGGGAAAGGGTGCCGGTCAAGGCTGTTCCGCGCCAGGTCGAGCCAGTAGTCGATGTAGTCGTCGGCGAACCGGCGGACACGTGGGGCACAGTGGCGCCCCTGGAGCGCCACGTAAGCTTCGCGGATGTTCGAGGGAGGCTCGTCTGCCGTGGAGACGTGGCGGCAACGGTGGGCGCCGAAGCGCGGGGCCGCCGGTGACGACTCCTGCGGTGCCGATGAGCCGGGAGCCTCGTCTGCGCTTTGCCGGTCGGGCTCGGCGAGAGAGGCGATCCAGCGAGAGATGACGTCGCGATCCTCCGGGGAGAAGATGCGGAACATAGGACCGCCGAAGTCGGTGAGCTTTGTGAGGAGCCGGCTCTCGTCGGGGGCGCCCGGTTTCACATACCGTGACTCGGCCAGCGCGGCCACGAGTCCGCTCGGGTCCTCCCGAGCTTCTGCGAACCACTCCTGGATGGTGCGGCCGGCGAGTCGGGACTGCTGGTGGTAGACGGAGGCCTCGCGTGCCCGTTGGCGCATCAGGCTCAGCATCGCGGCGTGTGGATCGTCGTCGTTGGAGGCGTTGCGCCAGACGGCGTGCTCCCAGTGCCGCAGGAGCGCCCGCATCAGTTCCTCACCCCACCGCACACGTTCCATGTCGATCGGGGCGGCGCTGATCACCTCGCTGACGCGCTGGTGGAGCCGCGGCTCGGTTGCATCATACGAGGCGCCCAGGTCGAGCCGGGACCATTCTCCCTGGACGCCGCAGCGGGCCAGTCGGGACCACGGCGCGAGGAGCCCGGTGCGGCGCAGATGCAGGTCGGCGCCCAGCAGCTCCGCTAGATAGCAGTCGGGTCTGCGGCTCAGCGCCAAGATAACCGCCGGGGCGACGAAGACCTCGTCGGCGAGTCCGCTGAGGTCGCTCAGTTTGGCGCGTGTGGTCGCGTCCTCGGTGAGGCCGTGTGTCGCGAGGGTCCGCTGGAAGGCGTCGAATCGCGCGGCATGCGGTGCGCCGACACCGATGTCGTGGGAGTAGACGGCAAGCAGCACGAGGTGTTGGTCATCCTCGAAGACGCTCGGTGACGTGAGCGAGTGCAGCGTGGCGCCCAGGGCGGCCGCCATGGGCTGCGTCCCGCGGAGCACCGAGCGTATGAACACGGGGGAGGGAGTCCTCGTGTCAGCGTCGGGGCAGGCGGCCCCCGCCTCCTGCGCTCCGGTTAGGCGGTCCACCTCGCCCAGGAGCTCATGGAGTTCTTCGACGGACCACGGTTTTTCTGGGTCGAGTGCTTTTCTGAATACCTGTTTCCACATTTCTCCGATACCGCTCAGGTCAGAACATCGGATAGATCGAGGGATCGTTCTTTCGATTCTTCTTCTTTTTCTTCTTGAAGATACTCAGGATGTGGCGGATCAAGCTTTTCATGTGGTGTCCCTTGCATTCGGAGGTGTCAGATCACGGAGGTCAGTAGATCGGTGAACGTGCGGTGACCCTCGTCGGTGAAGTGAATCCGGTCCACATAGGCCCAGTCTTCGGGCTTCAACGATTCGGCGAAGAGCGGCACGCTGTCCACATACCGGATGCCCAAGTCGTTGGTTACCTGCTCCAGGCCGCGGGAGTATCGGGTGTGCACCTCCGCAGCCAGGATTTCACCATACATTTCGGTGAATCCACCGACCTCGTCCAGTTCCGCGAAGATCTCGGCCTCTTCCGGGCACGGATTCTCACGGACCCAGTTGGCGAGAGGTTGAAGTACGTAGGTGAGTCGCGCCCCCAGGTGCCGGGCCAGAATGGACCACAGCTCCAAGGCCCGGGCGGTCGTCGTGATGGCGAACTCGATCTGTTCGTCGAGTGGGAGCCTCGCCGTATCCGGTTCGCCGTGATCTGCTCGTGAAGATCCACGGAGAATCGAGCTGAGTTTCGTCGGCTGCTCGCGCAGGCGCTCATAGCGACCGTGCATGAAGAAGGTGCCGTGCTCGCCCAAGGTCGACACTGGCTGGCGCGCGAGTCCGAGATTGTTGAAGCCGGACAGCAGGACGATCTCCCCGACGGGGGGAAGAAGATGCTGGTGGAGCGCCAGCAGCAGGTATTCCTGGATGGCGTTGAAGCTCCGGCCGCCGAAGTTCAGCCATGTCGGCCCCGCCTCAGAGAGAAGTGAAGCCAGGGTGGTGGCGTCGCTGCTGGCTCCTATGCCAAACGTCGTGGAACTGCCGGCCATGATATTCACCGGTTCCGGACCCGCGTACTCTGCCAGGGACACCCGCCGTCCCCCCGCATCTGTCGAAAGACGGAATCCCAAGCGGTCCGTGTTGACGACGGGAGACGAGTAATTGCGAGGGTGGAAAAAGATGGTGTAGGGGGTCCAATTGATCTCTCCGGAGTCGGAGAATGCCTCGTCATAAGAGGGCATGTGTTGCAGTAAAGCATCGCGACGTGGGGTGCGAGGCATGGAAAAACGCTCCCGCTCTGATTCTGAGCTCAGTGGGGGTGTCGTTGGGAGTGATATTGCGAGTGAAAAGTATATTTACGACTCTGAAGAAGAGTAGTCATACGAATGGATAAGGTCAACGGGTCCAGTTTGCTAAACTGGATATATGAGCCGAATTTCGGTTGAGTCATTGAAGAGCCTGATTCAAGACGTTCGCCCAGCGGAGGACCTTCCCGCCTACTTGGCGATAGCGAACGGCATTAGATCCCTGGTGCTATCGGGCCAACTGCCCATCGGCGCTCAACTGCCCAGCGAGCGAGCGTCCGCAGAAGCGCTCGGCATCAGCCGCACGACCGCGTCGGCGGCCTATCGCGAACTGCGGGCATCCGGCCTCATCACCACATCTCAAGGGCGACGCGCGGTGCTGCAAATTCCGCGTGGGGGCATGGCGGATTTCATGCCGCTGCCCCAAGAGGACGAGACGATCGACCTGGCGACCGGCGCCCCGATGCCGCACAGCGAACTCCTGGAGTCGCTCTACCGCAAAGCCGCGGGCATGCTGCCGGCTTTCTTCAGTCGGACCTCCCTGCCCGCTTACGGACTCTCGGAGCTTCGGCGGCTAGTGGCACAGCGCTTCACCGACAGGGGGCTGCCGACCCAGGAAGAGCAGATCCTCGTCACCGCCGGTGCTCAGGACGCACTACGCAGGGTTTTGGAGGTCGAGAGCCGCCGTGGCGATTCGGTGCTCGTCGAACAACCCACCTACCCTCAAGCGACCAACCTGGTGACCCGCACGGGACGTGTGCCCGTGTCCATGCCGATCGACCCGCGGCGGGAAGGCGTGGGCTGGAACAGCGAGGACATCACGGCCCGTTACGAGCTCGTCCGACCGACCTGCCACTACACGATTCCCGATGGGCACAACCCGACAGGGCTGGTGATGAGCGACGAAGCTCGGCAGAGCCTGGCCTCGGCAGCCGAGGCCCAGGAAACGGTACTGCTCATCGACGAGACGACGACGGAACTGACCTCCTACCCGGATCGTCCTCGTCCGCGCCCGTTGGCGTCATACCTGCGCAATCACCGCCTTGGGATCACCATCGGATCACTGTCGAAGATCTACTGGCCGGGGCTTCGGGTTGGTTGGGTTCGAGCTTGTCCGGAAGTGATCGCCTCGCTCACCATGTCGCAGTCGAGCGACGAGACGAGCTGCTCGATTATGGACCAACTAACCGCGATACAGGTTTTCACGAATATGGAGAAGGTGCGGGAGATCCGATCGGCTCAGTTGCGACGGAGCCGAGCCGCGGCGGTACAGGCGCTGGCGGATTTCCTGCCTGACGCTGTATGCACACCAGGGGACGGTTTCACACTATGGGTCCGGCTGGGCGAATCCTTGGCACCCGCTCTCTGCGCGGCCGCCAAGGGAATGGGGGTCCGTGTGCGGCCGGGGTCCTACTTCGGTTTCGACCAGTCGTTCTCCGACTGCCTCCGCATTCCGTTGGTCCAGCCTCCAGAGGTGCTGAGCGAGGGTATAAGCCGCCTAGGAGAGGTCTACGCCCGTCTTTCCTAGAGCACGAAGGAAGCAAGCAGCACATAGGCGATGAGGCCGGTCCCGATCGACAACAGGGAAGCCTTGGTCTTCCAGTAAAGCAGACCGGAGGCGACCGCGATGCCGATCTCGGGAATGCCGTAGGGAAAGGTGAGGAAGTCGGTCTCGCGGAGGGAGTAGGCCACGAGCAGGGTCATGACCCCCACCGGCATGACTCGGCCGAGGTAACGCAGGTAGAGGTTTTCGCGGAGGACGTCGAGAGCGACGAAGGGCACGACGCGCAGGGCCATCGTGACCGCGCTGATGGTCAAGATCACCATCAGGGCCTGCTGATTCATACCAGCTCCTTACGGCGGTTGGTGGAGGTCATGAAATAGCGTCCCGTCATGAGCACCAGGTAGGCCGCGAGTCCCGAGATCAGGAACCAGTTGGGGAAGAACGCGTCGGCGATCACCGCCACGAGGACGCTGCTGAGTGCGGCTGCGATCTGAAAAGCCGAGGGATTGTTGCGGAGCGAATCGACCAGCAGGGTCACGAACATCGCCGTCAGGGCGAATCCGAATCCGACGATGTAACCGGGGATGATCGAGCCGACGAGCGCCCCCGTGAACGCGGCACCGGCCCACCAGAAATGGCTGACGAGTTGCAGGACCGTGATCTGGAATCCGTTCAGCGCCGCTCCTTCGCCGGCGGATGTGATGGCATACGTCTCGTCTGTCAGCGCCCACACGCCATAGATCTTGGCCAGGCGGTCGCGAATCCTTTCCAGCGGAAACGTCAAGCCGTAAAAGATATGCCGGAAGTTGACGACAAAGGCGGTGGCGGCCACTTGCACGAAAGGCACGCCTCCCGCGATGAGGCTGACCGTCAGGAACTCGATCGAGCCGGCGAAGATCAGTACAGCCGACAACGGGGCCCAGTACCAGGCGATCCCGCTCTTCACCACCAAGACGCCGAAGGCCAGGCCCAACGGAACATAGGCCATCGCGACCGGGGCGGTGAGCCGCACGGCCTCCCGCGCTTGTTTGGTCGTGGTCATCCCTCTCCCTGGGTACTTGGGGCATGAGGTAGCCGTACAGTTGCACTGCGGCATGTGTCCACAACCCTAGACTGGTATTGGAAGACAAATCCAGTGGGGTTGTTCAAGCCCCTTGAGTTCCCCGGAGCCTCCCGAGCGCGCCGTCGCTACCGGCACCGACGAGTTCCGTCGCGCCTGCGAGGCCGATGTGGCCACCGTCGGACACCTTTTCCCGCTGTGGGCATCGACTGGCCCCGCGGGACTAGCGCACCCCCGTCGAAGCCTTCGACGAACCTCTCGTGACAGCTAGACGTAGCAGGCGGTTGCCGGTGCGCAGGAGTCGGCTCCGACGTCAGTCATTCTTTGGCACCTACGTTCGTCCGCTTGACCCCGTGGGATGACCCGGGGTCAGCCACGAGAGGTCGAGATCGTGGCGGCGCGTTCGACGCGGCGGGCGTCGCGGCGGTCCAGCGCCGCCGACAGCGCGGCCAGCCCCAGCGCTCCCACCGGCAGCAGCGCGCCCACCCAGTTGGGGGAGGTCAGACCGAATCCGAAAGCGATGGCCAGCCCGCCGAGCCACGCGCCGATGGCGTTGCCGAGGTTGAAGAAGCCGATGTTGATCGCTGAGGCCAGCGTCGGGGCCGCCGACGCCTTGTCCATGACCCGCTTCTGTAGCGGCGGCACGGTCGCGAACCCGAAACCGCCGACCAGGAAGACACAGATCGGGGCGACGATCGTGCTGTGGGCGCCCCAGGTGAACACCAGCAGCACCAGTGACAGCGATACCAGCGCGACGTAGAGCATCGGCATCAGGGCCTTGTCGGCGAAGCGCCCGCCCAGGGAGTTGCCTACCACCATCCCCAGGCCGAACAGCACGAGCACCCAGGTCACACCGGACTCACTGAAGCCGGCGACGTCGGTGAGCATGGGGGCCACGTAGGTGATGGAGACGAAGACGCCGCCGAAGCCGAGCACGGTCATCCCCATCGCCAGCAGCACCTGCGGGTTGCGCAGCGCCGCCACCTCGGGACGCAGGCGTGCCCCCTCGGGGCGGGAACCGCGGGGGACGAGGGCGAGGACGCCGAGCAGGCCGATCACCCCCAGCAGGGCGATGGCGCCGAAAGTCGTGCGCCAGTCGGTGTGCTGGCTCAACAGCGTCCCAGCGGGCACGCCCACGACGTTGGCTAGCGTCAACCCACTGAACATGAACGCGATGGCGCTGGCGCCCTTCTTCGGGCCGACGAGTTCGGCGGCGACCACGGACCCGATGCCGAAGAAGGCGCCGTGGGTCAGGGAGGCCACTACCCGTCCTACCAGCACCACGCCGAAGGCGGGCGCGAGGGCGGTGGTGATGTTGCCGAGGATGAATAGGCCCATCAGGGCGGCGAGCATGTGCTTGCGTTCGACGCGGGTGCCGAGGGCGGTGGTCAGCGGGGCTCCGATGAATACGCCGGTGGCGTAGCCGGTGGCCATGTAGCCACCGGTCGATACCGAAACACCGAACTCGTCGATGACGCCGGGTAGGACGCCGGCGACGACGAACTCGGTGGTCCCGATCCCGAAGGCTCCGATCGCCAGTGCCCACAGTGCAAGTGGCATAGGGGGTCCCAACATAGAAGTTGTGCACGCTGGTTGTAAGCGTAAAAAATATATGCAGAAGCGTATTATTTGCAAGCGCAGGTATTTGTGTGTGGGGTTATCCTGGAAGGGGTGCCCATGAGCTGGGGCGGCACAGGACGCGAACGCACGGGAGAATCGTTATGGAAGGCGCGGCTGTCGAGGAAGAGACCTCGGGGTCGGCTCTCGCCCAGGGGTGGTGCGTCCTCTCGCTGCTGCACAACACCATCGAGGCCCACGTCGAGCAGGCGCTCCAGGCTGCCCACGGCATCAGCAGTCGCGAGTTCTCCGTCCTCGCGGCCCTGAGTGAGCGCCAGGGGGCCAAGATGCGGATGAGCGAACTCTCCG
This sequence comes from Salinactinospora qingdaonensis, assembly GCF_039539445.1. NCBI lineage: Bacteria > Bacillati > Actinomycetota > Actinomycetes > Streptosporangiales > Nocardiopsidaceae > Salinactinospora > Salinactinospora qingdaonensis. Next base: position 67,802 of record NZ_BAABDD010000011.1, on the reverse strand, counting down.
AGGCCATCGTCCTCAGCCAGAGCGCCACCACCCGCCTGGTCAACCGGCTGGAAAACCGCGGTCTGCTCAGCCGGGTCCTGTGCGACACCGACCGACGCGGTATCTACACCTCCGTCACCGAGGCCGGACACCGGCTGCTGGCCGAGGCCCGCCCCACCAACGACGCCGCCCTCGCCGAGATCTTGCGCACCGCCGAACGCGACCCCCAACTCGCCCCGCTGGCCGACGCGCTGCGCCGCCACGGACCCGGCGCCTGAGCCGGCCCCGCCCCCTGATCCTCGGCGTCACGCGCTGCTACGGCGGCGGTCGCGGCGATTGTGCCTCCGGCGCTGTCTCCACCCACCGCCACGGGGGCGGGTGTGCCGCTGTCTCCGGCCACACTGCGCACCCATGACAGCGCGGCCAGCACGTCGGCCACGGGCGCGGGGTGGGGGTGGCGGGGGGCGAGCCGGTAGTCGACGCTGACCACCAGCCACCCCGAGTTCCGCGCGAGCTCGACCGTGGCGTGGTGCCACCCTTCGACCGACCCGCCCTGCCAGCTCCCACCATGGGCCCAGACCAACCAGCCCGCGTGGGGGCGGGTCGGGATGTACAGCCGCGCTCCCACCGTTCCCGCTTTGCCCGCGATCTCGATCGGCCGCCAGTCACTGGCCGATTTCCGGCCGGCTCGCAGGCTCTCGGGAAGCAGCCCCGAGCGTTGCCATGTCATGCGGCGGCCTGCTGGGGACGCTTCAGGAACAGTGCGCTGGTGAGGACAGCGAGCAGGACGATCGCGGCGTTGGCGGCCACCGCCACGCTCAGTCCGTCCAGGATCGCCACGGCTCCGGCGCCCACGATCGCGTAGTTGGCGATGGCGCTCATGATCGGCGTGCCCATGGTGATGCCGACCTGCTGGGTCATGGTGGCCAGCCCGGTGGCCAACCCCTGCTCGTTATCGGGAAGACCCGAGGTTGCGGTGACCATGAATCCGACGATCACGAACATGTTGCCCACACCGCCCAGGAACGTGACCGCCAGTAGCAGCCACATGGTCGCCTGCGTGGTTCCCAGCCCTAGTAGGGCGAAGGTGGACACGGCCTGCACGACGCCGCCCAATATCAGCGTGGTCTTGGGGGAGCTGGCACCGATGACCTTAGGCGCGAAGGTGCCGCCCAACACGGTGCCCACGCCGAGCACCGCAAAGGACACCCCCGCGGCCAGCGGCGTGAATCCGAGGACCCGCTGCACGTACAGGGTCATCAGGAACACCAATGAGGTCTCGGTGAGGAAAGCGATAAGTCCGGCGACGTTGCCCCAAGCCACCGTGCGGCGGCGCAGGACCCCGATCGGCACCAGCGGTGCGGCAACCTTCCGCTCGACCAGGTAGAACACCACCAGCAGCGCTGCGCCGAGCACGATCGGCCCCAGCGCCATCGACGAGCCCCAGCCCGCCTCACCGGCCTGTGTCAAACCGAAGACGACCGACAGCAGACCGGCCGTCACCAGCAGGGCGCCCGGTACGTCGAGCTTGGGCCGGTCCTGGGGCAGCGATTCCTTGATCACGATGGGGGCCACGATCAGCACGATGACGGCGACCGGGACGTTGATGAAAAACGCCCAGCGCCACGACAGCAGATCGGTCAGCAGCCCACCGAGGATCGCGCCAGTGGTGAACCCGGCCGACATTAGGGCCCCGTTGAGCCCCAGCGCCTTGTCCCGCAGCGGCCCTTCGGGAAAGGAGGTGGTCAGTAGCGACAACCCGGCGGGGGTCATTGCTGCGGTGGCCAACCCCTGGAAGACGCGGGCGACGATGAGGACCTCGGGGGTGGTCGCGAGGCCGCCCACCAGAGAGGCCAGCCCCAGCACCGCCAGGGCGGAGAGAAACAGCCGCCTACGCCCGAACAGGTCGGCGATGCGCCCGAACAGTAGGGTGAACCCGGCCGCGCACAGCGCGAACGAGGTGGTGATCCACTGTAGATTGGCCAGTGTGAATCCCAAGCCGTTGCCGATGATCGGCAACGCGACGTTGAGGATGGAGAAGTCCACGGCCAGCATGAACTGTGCGGACAACAGCACCACCAAGACGACCCGCAAGCGGGGGGTCAACCGGGTGGGGGGAGCTTCATGGACGCCAGTGGCGGCCGTTTCCGTCTTCGCCGACATGGCGATGGTCTTCCTCTCGGTTGTCTTCGCCGACGAGAAAACCGTCGCGCCTTCGACGGGGGGCAGCTAGGACTCCGTATTGAATAGCTCACCGCAGGGTAGTCATGACGTGACTACCCTGCGCGTCTCACGTCGGGATGGGACAGTGCGGCGGCGGCGTTTTCACGAGCAGGCCGGCCCACTCCGGGCCGGTGGCGGTCAGCCGGACCTGCCAACTCCACAGAGAGAGGGATTCAATGCCCCCCGCATCCGAGCTGGGCAATTTCCTCAAAAACCGCCGCGCGGCCCTGCTTCCCGAAGACGTCGGGCTCGTCCCCTACGGTGATCGGCGCCGTGTACCTGGACTGCGCAGGGAAGAACTGTGCATGCTGGCCGGGGTGAGCGTCACTCACTACACCCGGCTGGAGCAGGGGCGCAGCAACAGCGCATCCCAGGAGGTTCTCAACGCGATCGCCCAGGCCTTGCGGCTCGACGAGGACGAGACCGCGCACCTGATGAACCTGGCCGCTCCCGGACGCTGCGTTGCCCCTGGCTCCCTGTGCCCAGAGCATGCCAGCTCCTCGGCCCGCCAGCTCATCAACGCCATGGCCGACGTGCCTGCGCTGGTGTTGGACCGGCGTAACGACGTACTCGCATGGAACCCGCTCGGCCACGCGCTGCTGGCGGGCCACCTCGACTTCGACAGCGTCGACGCGCCAGAGCGCCGTCCCAATCTGACGCGGTTGCTCTTCTTGGACGAGCACTTCCACGAGCTCTACACCGACTGGGCCGAGGAGGCCGCCTTGGCCGTGGCTTCCCTGCGCCTCACCGCTGGGCGCTACCCCGACGACCGGCGGCTGGCCGAGCTGATCGGGCAGCTCACGATGCAAAGCCCGGCCTTTGCCGAGCGCTGGACTCGCCATCCCGTGCGCACGTGTACCTCTGGCACCAAGCGGTTGCACCATCCGACGGTGGGCACGATGGAGTTGGCCTTCGAGACGCTTCAAATCCCGGGAAGTCCAGGCCAGCGCATCATCGCCTACAGTGCTGAGCCGGGAAGCGCCTCGGAGGGCGCCCTGCGACTGCTGGGCGGCGCCGTCGCCGACACCGCCGCCCGTCACAAGCGTGACAACGCCCGTGGCCAACGAGACGGGCAGGCGCAGGCACACCCGTAAGGCCGGTGACCGGGCCGCCTACGCCAGCGCGCCGAATTGTCGAATCAGGCTGCAAAGGCGGCGCGAGCGGAAAGGTTGCTGACACAGTAGGCGGCCGACACCAGTGTGGCGTGGTGGTGGCAACCGGGGAAGGTAGGCCCCTCAAAGTCGAGGAAGCCGAAGCTGTCGCGCAGGTCGTCCACCGTTTGCAGCGCGCGCCGGTGCGAAGCCGCGAGCTTGAACAGTTCTTCCACCGGCTGGGAGGCCATGTTCGTTAGCCATGTTTGGGTCGGTGAGGCCGCTCCCGGCAGTCACTCGGCGAACAGTCGGTGGGTTTGCGTGGCGCGGGAGTCACCGGAGCGCTCGGCTAGGCGCTGGTTGTCGGCGGGGCCCTCCAGCAGCGGAGAGGCGTGGTGTCGGGTGCCGGGCCGGTTGGTGCCGCTGAGCACGTCCAACGCCGAGTACTGGGACAGGGAGCCCCGTGCGCCCTCGGGAAACGGTGAGCCGGCGAAGAAAGGGACCCGTTCAGGCACGGTGACGGTGAAACTCTGCTGTCGCTGTGTCAGTCCGGTTACCAGTCCCCGGGCGTCGGCGGGCGTACACACTTTGGCGATGAGCGGGGCGGGACTGCCGACGTGGTGGCCCGAGAGCGTGTCTCTCAGGTCGAGCATGGACGACCACAACGAGAGGGGCTTGGCGTCCTCGGGGATGCGAGCCTGTCGGCATAGTTCGGCGTCTTGCAGCCACTGGCGCGGCAGCATCAGCCGCCAGTCGACCGGGATGGTGCGGTCGGCGGTGGCCGGGAACAGGCCGATCCCGATCTGGCAGTTGAGGGCACGTTCGATGATCGAAACGAACGCCTTGTGCACGCCGGCCGACTTCGCACCTCGTTTGGGGATGAACACGGGTACCAGTACCCAGGCGTGCACGGTCTCGCGTTGACAGATTCACCTGGCCAACTCCTGGCGAACGTCGTCCCAGGGCCAGGGGTTGTCGTTGATGAAGTGGCGCAGGGCGTGGCGTGCCGCTCCGGACAGGCCCAAGGCGTCGGCGGCTCGGTTGATCGACTTCTTGTCGGGGGTGGTGAGGATTCCCTGGATGTAGGAGGCCGCTGTGGTGCGCTGCTCGATGCGCGGCAGATGCTGGAAGACGTGCTCGGCGAATGCCGTGAACTTGGGCATCGTCCACCGCCGAGGGGCTCGCCTGGATCGTTCTCTTTGAACTTGGTTGATTACGTTGCGGAGTGATCATTGAGCCCTCCCATTCAATTTGGACCTGAACTGGTTGTTGTGTAGGAGAGTTTTACCAATAGCCAGCCGGGCTTGCCAAGAAAAATGGAAAGTATTTGATCGGTTGTTGGAAGTGAAACAAGCAGTTCAGGGTGGCATTGAAAGTGGGAGGGTGTGATATAAGAAACTTGATCATCTGCTGGGATTTTTTCTAAAAATAGCCAGGAATCAGATCATCGGAGCTGCTCTGATGAGGAAGATCGGCAATCCGTGTTCTTGATGTGACCAGCGATTCCGGTCAGATCTTGCCGTGACTGCGGCTTCAGGGGCGGGGTGCCCGTTCCATGCTGCCGTGTTGGTCGGTTTCGGCTGCGTGGAGACGCCGACCGTTTGGTGATCATGGAATTTTAGGAGAGGCTCTCAGTCGGTCCAGTGAGGGGATCGCGGTCGGTCTAGAAAAGTGTCGGATCGTCCTATATGGAAAATTGCCGTCCCGGTTTCAGGGCCAACATGATCGACTGAAACGCATGCGCGGTGCTGGGGTTGTGCATCGCGGTACCGTTGGCTGCGAAGGGACCGCGCCGAGAATACCGCTGTATCGGGCCTGGTGAATTAGGCCAGTCGATGATGGTGGTCGGCCTATAGCCACCGCTGCTGCGATACGGCGGTCCTGCCTGGGGCGCCCGTCCCGCCCTACCGTGCTGTGGCGCCGTCGGACAGCGGCAGGTCAGTGGTTCTGGCAAGGTGACACTGGCGTGAACCCTGCTGCGTTGCGGTGAGGCTCCCATCGTTGGCAACTTGCCACAAAATGTTTCAGCGGCGTGTCATGATGGATATCGTTGGCGATGAATTGCATAGACAGCGGCGATCTTGTGAAGGAATAACATCCCCCTTTTCCATTTCATGGTAAGTTCAAGCGGGGGGAGGTTATAATATTAGAAATTATCGAAAACTCTTGTATGAACATGTGCTCCGCCCAACCATGCGGGTGCCATCTCCGGCCCCAGAGGTTTCGATGGCCTGCTCGCCCTCGGCGGCACACGTGCCTGGTGGGCCGACTCCGTTTTGAACGGGGAGCTGGGGCCCAGCCTGATCCGACCGGCGCCTCCCCGGAAAGCAGGAACAGAAAAAGGTCTCTCCGTCCTCCGCAAGCGCGAACCCGCTTGGGGAGGACGGAGAGACCTTGTCCGGACCTACGTCCTGCTGGTGGGCGATGCTGGGATTGAACCAGCGACCTCTACCGTGTCAAGGTAGCGCTCTCCCACTGAGCTAATCGCCCCGAGCCATGGGAATGGAGGCGGAGACGGGAATCGAACCCGTGTACAGGGATTTGCAGTCCCTTGCCTGAGCCACTCGGCCACTCCGCCGCGAGAACCGTCGGGCCTCCCGCGAGTGACACCCACGCAGCTTCTCCGAGCGGACGACGGGATTCGAACCCGCGACCCTCACCTTGGCAAGGTGATGCTCTACCACTGAGCCACGTCCGCGTGCCATAAGGCAAACCTCATGGTACATCTCTGTGCTTCGAGCGGACGACGGGATTCGAACCCGCGACCCTCACCTTGGCAAGGTGATGCTCTACCACTGAGCCACGTCCGCGCGGAGCCGGGTGGAACCCCCGAGTGAGTGGGCCTCATCCCTGCTCGCGTTAGAAAACTCTATCTGATTCCAGCGCTGGCACAAACTCGAAACGGGTGTCTGGCGTGCCCTGGCCAAAGCTGCCCCTGCGCCGAGTGCCCCTCGTTCGTAGCGCGGCCGGAGCACTCCGGCCGCGCTGTCGCCGATTTCAGCCCCGCCCCTTGCCTCAGCGTTCCAACCGCGCCGCAGAGGAGGGCATGTCCGGTCGCGGCGGCGCGGAGAGGTACTGCCCGACGCGCTGGATCACCTTGTTCATCTCGTAGGCGACGAGTCCGACATCGCATTCGGCCTCGGCGACGAGGGCGAGGCAGGCGCCTTCTCCGGCCGCGGCCACGAACAGGAACGCCTTGTCCATCTCGATGATGCTCTGCCGGATGTTCCCGGCCTCGAACTGCTGGCTGGCGCCGCTGGCAAGGCTGTGTAGCCCCGAGGCGATCGCTCCCAGGTGTTCGGCGGCCGGGCGTTCGAGTTGACTTGAGGAGGCCATCAGCAGTCCGTCAGTGGACAGCACGATGGCGTGATGGGTGCCGTCCGCTCGGGTGAGAAGGTCGTCGAGCAACCAGCTCAGTTCGCCAGGGGCGGTGCTCCGTGAGGTCATGGCTCTCTTGCTCTGTTTCGGTTGCTGAAACGGAAGGGATGGGCCGGCGGAGTCGAGTGGATCGCCGGCAGGGGTGACGGCGGTAGCTTCCCATAAGTGTTGCCCGGATGATAGTCATTCGTAATTTATCCGGCGCTCTCGGCGTCATGTCACGGCGCTTAGGTCACGTTCGTGTCGCAATGGATCGTGGTCGGTTGGTTACGCTACCCCGCGCGGGTGGCCGTGCAGCGTAAACGGCCACTGTCGGACAGACTGTTGAGTCGGTCCGATCGCGCTTCGTGGCCCAGACGTTCACCTCACCCACGAAGAGCTCGGAACCACAGCACCGCCGCGCGGTGCGAGACCGGCTCGTGATCCATTGGCGCATACGCGCAGGGTCCGCCGCGCGCTGCCCCGGATGCTCTTACCCGTTCCCAGAGCTCACTACAGCGCTCACGCCGATTCCCCACGGTTTTTTTCACACTGGGTCGCCTTGGTCCAAGAGCCACTGTCGGGCCGCCGCGGGGATGCAGTGACAGGATTTCAGGTACTGGCGTGTCAACGCCGGTGAGCCGATGGGGAGGGAGATGGTTCAGATGCGCGTGTGGATCGCCGGGAGCGGCTACGGGAGCGGTCGGGTAATGCCGGCGGAAGAAGCGAGGATCTCGTTGTTTGACCACGGGATCACCGTGGGTGACGGGGTGTTCGAGACCATCAAGGCCGTGGGTGGGAGAGCCTTCGCGCTCACCCGGCACCTGCGGCGATTGGCGCACTCCGCCGAAGGTCTTGGGCTTTTTCCCCCTGACCTTGATCTGCTTGCCGGCGGAATCGGCGAGGCGCTGGCGGCCAACCCCGAGGTTGACCCGGCGCGGGTTCGCGTCACCGTGACCGCCGGCCCCGGCCCGTTGGGCTCGGAGCGTTCGGGGGAGTCGTTGACCTACGCAGTGGCCGTCGCCGATTTCGCCACGCCCGAGCCCACCGTCGACGTCGCGGTGGTTCCCTGGCTTCGCAACGAGCGCGGGGCACTCACCGGCTTGAAGACCACGTCTTATGCCGAGAACGTGCGGGCCCTCGACTACGCCCACCGCCGCGGCGCGGGGGAGGCGATCTTCGCCAATACCGCCGGCAACCTGTGTGAGGGCACGGGCAGCAATATTTTCGTGGCTGGCCCCGCGACGCAGGGACAGCTCGCGACGCCGCCGCTGTCGGCTGGTCCGCTCGCCGGTATCACGCGCGCGTTGGTGCTGGAGTGGTTCGGCGGCGAGCAGAGCGACGTGCCCATGTCCGCCCTTGCCGGCCTCACCGAAGCGTTTCTGACGTCTTCAGGGCGCGACGTTCAGCCCATTCGCGCGATTGACGGGCACGTCTTGGCAGATGCGCCCGGTCCCCTCACCCGCAAGGCCATGGCGGTCTTCGCTGAGCGCAGCGCTGCCGAGATGGACCCGTGAGGTGAGCAGGCAGCGGTTGGCCGCAGGAACCGAGAATGCCGCGACTGGTGACAGTCGCGGCATTCTCGCCGCTTTGTCGCGCGGAGTGTGTTTAGCGGTTTTTCGGATGGGTAAACCACTGTCAGATCTGTAGGCAACGGCCTCTGTGTGCGGCACGTATACCTCCGCTGGTCACCTGAGCTATCCGAGTGGCCGCGCCGGCGCGATCGTGGACTGTTCCGTTGGCTCTGCCGCGGCGTCACTAACAGAGATGCTGCTCGATCTCAGCGTCGAGGTCCACGTAGTCCGACTCCTGGCCAGCGGGCACGATCTCGTAGGTGCGGTGGAGGAAGTCGGCCACGGGGGCGACGGCGGCGTCGAACTGGGCGTGGCCAAAGGGGGAGGAGAGCGTGATGTTGAGGGTGCGCTCCCCGCTGCCCTTGGCGGGCCAGACGCGCACATCGCCCTCGCCGACAGCCCGGACGATCCCCACGGTCAGCAGTTCGCGGGCGAAGATCCACTCCACCGGGTCGTCTTCACCGACGTGGAACGAAACCTTGATCGCGTAGGGGTCGTCTGCTGTGTAGTCGAGCCGGGCCACCAGGGGGACCGCTGGGCGGTCGGGGACGATCAGCCGGAGCCCCAACTCGGCGGAGGCAGTGGTGTCGCTACTGTTCATGTTCGCCAAACCTTTTCTCGTCCTGACCCCGCGTGCGCGGGTAGGTATACGCCTCATCCGCTCCAACGAGGCTGGACGATGTCTATGACGCGCAACCGTGGAACTTTACTCTTTCGGGCCGTCGCGTCGGCGTGTCGCCGACCTTCCTCGACCCTTCGACACTGTAATGAGCTGCGCAAACCAAGAAATTCCCAATGTTTTGTGGAGCGTGTCACGAGAGGGGGCATCGCCGGGCAAGCTCGGCGTAAGCCGCGCGCCACACCTCCCTGATACGAGGGTTTCTCGCGTTTTACATAGTCGAGCATGAGCCTTGCCCATTCCATGGTGTGATGTCGATCACATGAATGTATCCCCCGTGGGAGGCGTGAGTGCGCCGACCACGCTGTCGAATGCGCTAGAGTTTTCGTAGTCCGCCCCGCAGACACGGGGATGCGGACCGAGGGCGATTAGCTCAGTTGGCTAGAGCGCGTCGTTCACACCGACGAGGTCACTGGTTCGAGTCCAGTATCGCCCACCAGCCACGGGTCGCCGCCCGTCGACCCGCCGTCGACACCGCTGTAGCCCGATCTTTGTTTTGGGCCACCTCGCCTACGCCGCCGCGGCAAGGTTTCCCTCCTCGGCAGGCAGGGTTCGACCAGCGCCCCACAGGCCGCCGGGTCAGGGGGATCTTTCCACCTGACGTCCATCCGCTTCCCGATCGGAAACGTCGACGAGAGGCTCAGCCGCAGCCAGGTCTCAGGCACACCACAGCGTCTCTGGTCTGGCCCCAGTATCGCCCACCTTGGCCACAGATCGGCCTATAAAACAGGGACTCGGCCGTTTTTCGTGAAGTTTCGGCCCTGACCCCCTGTTACCGCTCGGGATCATGGGACCGGCGATACGCCCCCACCGTCCCCATGATCGCGGGACACGTCCCTAGGGCAGCGCTGACACGCGCGATGAGCGTGCCCGTCCGCTCCATTTGATCGCTGGGCGATCACCGGTTTGAGCGTGGCCGAATCCAGTCATAGCGCGTCATGCTCGGCAACTCCGCGCTGCCACGCCGGAGTTCACCACACGTCCGTAGCCCCTCTCAGCCGTCCACCCTCCCTCGCCGCCCCTACCTCGCTCGGTGCCGCGCCGGAGGAACGCGCCGAGCCAGGTGTCCTCAGCTCCGCCGCTTGCGAGGAAGAGGAAACCGGAGGCTGCTTTGCTGGATCGCCATCTCCTTGGTGTGGTGGGCCCACAATCGCGCGCGCCGCAGCAGGCCACGCGCCCACGCGAACTCGCTCGCCAGGATCGCGAGCCCTAGCACGATGCCGGCCACCCCCGGCCCCGGCGTCACGCACATCACGATTCCGGCGAGTAGGGTGACGCCACCCACCAGGATGACCGCGCTACACCAGGTCCAGTGCAGCACCGGGTGGGAGTGCATCCGCATCCGCCACACGCGCAGCCGAGCGCGCAGTCGGCGCCAATGGTGGGCGCGTCGGCGGGAAGACGAGACGGGGGATGTCGCCGGGTCCGCACGACCGGTGCCTGCTACTGGGCTCGGTGACATGCGATCACGATATCGGTCTGGGCAAGTACCAGTTCCATAGACGCGCGCATCCACGGTCACTGGGGGTCTCGTCACACCCCGTAAACCGGTTCGCACCACCGGTTCGTCGGCGCTTGCCGCGCAGGAATTCGGGCCGGGCGGTGGCTCGTTACCGATAGCATCTAAAGCCGTAGTATTAGTATCGCCTGGGTCCGCCCTGTGGCGGTCGTCACCTCTGCCAGCTTTTTTCGATCCTCGCAAGGAGTCACCGTGTCCGCCGTTGCTGAACTGCGCGTCGCCCTCGCCGGAGCCGAGCGTGTGGTGGCGGCCGGCACGACGGCGGGCGAGGCATTGGAAGCCGACGGGCGGACCGTCATCGCCGCCCGCGTCAACGGTGAGCAGCGCGACCTCGCCCACGAGTTGACCGACGGCGACACCGTCGAGCCGATCGCTATCGACTCCGACGAGGGCCGTGCGATCCTGCGCCACTCCACCGCCCACGTCATGGCCCAAGCCGTCCAGGAGTTGTTCCCCAACGCCAAACTGGGCATCGGCCCGCCGGTGGAGAACGGGTTCTACTACGACTTCGACGTCGCCGAGCCGTTCACCCCCGAGGACCTCAAGCGCATCGAAAAGCGCATGCAGGAGATCGTCAAGCAGGGCCAACACTTCGCCCGGCGGGCGGTCAGCGACGAGGAAGCCCAGGAAGAACTGGCCGCCGAGCCCTACAAGCTGGAATTGATCGGGCTCAAAGGCGGCGCCGACGACGCCTCCCACGCAGCCGAGGGCGCCGGTGTCGAGGTGGGGTCCGGTGAGCTCACCATCTACGACAACCTGCACCCCCGCACAGGTGAACTGTGCTGGAAGGACCTGTGCCGGGGGCCGCACCTGCCCACGACCAAGGTCATCCCGGCCTTCAAGCTCATGCGCTCGGCCGCGGCCTACTGGCGTGGTAGCGAGAAGAATCCGCAGTTGCAACGCATCTACGGCACCGCTTGGGAGTCCAAGGACGCGCTCAAGGACTACCTCACCCTGCTTGAGGAGGCGGCGCGGCGCGACCACCGCAAGCTCGGCGCCGAACTGGACCTGTTCTCCTTCCCCGACGAGATCGGGTCGGGCATGGCGGTGTTCCACCCCAAGGGCGGTGTGGTGCGCCGGGTCATGGAGGACTACTCGCGCCGCCGCCACGAGGAGGCGGGCTACGAGTTCGTCAACACCCCCCACATCACCAAGTCGGGGCTGTTCGAGACCTCGGGGCACCTGCCGCACTTCGCCGACGGGATGTTCCCGCCGATGGAGTTCGAGGGCACCGAGTACTACCTCAAGCCCATGAACTGCCCCATGCACCACCTCATCTTCCGCTCTCGGGGCCGTTCCTACCGCGAGCTGCCGCTTCGGCTGTTCGAGTTCGGCACGGTCTACCGCTATGAGAAGTCGGGTGTGGTGCACGGCCTGACCCGGGCGCGCGGCTTCACCCAAGACGACGCCCACATCTACGCCACCCGGGAACAGCTCCCCGGTGAGCTCGACACGCTGCTGACCTTCGTGCTCGACCTGCTGCGCGACTACGGTCTCAGCGACTTCTACCTGGAGCTGTCCACGCGCGACGAGTCCGACAAGTTCGTCGGCGAGGCTCAGGAGTGGGAGGAGGCCACCGAGGCGCTGCGCCAGGCGGCCGGCCAGCAAAGCCTCGAACTGGTCATGGACCCCGGCGGCGCCGCCTACTACGGCCCCAAGATCTCGGTGCAGGCCAAAGACGCCATCGGCCGTACCTGGCAGATGTCGACCCTCCAGGTCGACCTACAGCACCCCAAGCGCTTCGAGCTGGAGTACCAGGCTGCCGACGGTTCCCGGCAGCGCCCGGTGGTCATCCACCGCGCCCTGTTCGGCTCGATCGAGCGGTTCTTCGCCGTGCTGCTGGAGCACTACGCCGGCGCGTTCCCGGTGTGGCTAGCCCCGGTGCAGGCCGTGGGTATCCCGATCACCGACGAGCATGTGCCCTATCTGGAGCGCGTCGCCGACAAGCTGCGCGCCGCCGGCGTGCGCATGGAGATCGACGCCAGCGACGACCGGATGCAAAAGAAGATCCGCAACGCCCAGAAGCAGAAGGTCCCCTACATGCTGCTGGCCGGCGATGACGACGTCAGCAAGGACGCCGTGTCGTTTCGCTACCGCGACGGATCGCAGCACAACGGGGTCCCCGTCGACGAGGCCGTCGCCGAGATCATCAAGGCCGTCGAGGCCCACCGGCAGGTCTAGCGCTGCTCTCTCCTCCGTCTCGGCGGGGCCTCGATGTTTTTGTCGGGCGGATGGGAAGGCGGACTGTTCGCTCATGCCTCGATCGCTGCGCGATATCGGCAGCTTGAAGGGGGCGCTGGGGCTGGGGTGAGCGGAAACGACGCGGACGGCCCCAGGGGTGAGACACCGTCGCTGGCGCGTGCGATCTCGCCCTACCCCAGAACTTCGCCGGGATCTTGCTCTGGCTCGGGGCGGTGCCGTATTCCAGGATTCGCTGTCGCGGGATGGTGCTGTGGCGGGGCTACAGCGGTGGGCGGCAAGCTCTGCGGGGTGGGAGCCGAGGGCACCCCAGAAGGCGTTGAGCCGCGGCACCGGCCCCAGCCCCGCCCCTCAACAACCCCCCACCGTGGCCACAGTTCACCCCAGGTTGCCGAGATCGCGCAGCGATCGAGGTACGAGCGACGGGAAACACTACGCGCCACCTCAGCCCTCATCCACGCCGCGCCGCAAGCCCCGCCCACGGGGGCGACGCCGGCTGTGCAGCCGAGGCTGTCCGCGGTGGCGCGCTGTCCGCCGGCCTCACTGGCCTCACCGCGGCGGTGAGGCAGCGACCCGCTCGCCTGCTTAAGGCCACCGGCCTGTCGGCCGCCCCCGCCGCGCGTAGCCACCCGGCGTTCTCACCGGACCGGCCAGGCCACCGCGCGCACCGGCGCCCCGTCGGCGCCGGCCAGCGGAATCGGCAGTGCGCTGAACACCGGCGCGGCAAAGTCGAGGAGCTCCAGGCGGCACAGGTTCTCTACGATCACCCCGCCCGCGCCCAGCACCGCCTCGTGCACGGCGAAGCCGTCCGCGGGCATCTCACGTCCCGGTTCGGGGGTGACATCAGGGCTGGGCGCGTCGATGCCGAGCGTGCGCACCCCCGCCGCGACCAGCCGGCGGGCGGCCTCGCCGCTGAGGTAGGGGTGGGCGAAGTAGTGCGGGGTGCCGTAGTGGGCCGACCAGCCGGTGCGCAGCAGCACGACCACGCCCGCACCCAGATCCGCTTCTCGGGGAGCCAGGTCTTCCCAGCCGATGGGGCAGCGGTCGGGCCGTCCGGTCACGTCGACCACGACGGCCGGACCGGTGAACAGCTCCAGCGGCAGTTCATCGATACCCGCACCCCCGGCGAAGAAGTGCCGCGGCGCGTCGGCGTGCGTGCCGCTCTGCGAGCTCATACTCACCGCGGTGATGCCGCACCCGTCTTCGGCCGGCGTGGCCACGGGCGTGAACGTCACCGGCGGATCGCCCGGATAGACCTGGGTGTCGGGTCCAAGGGGCCGGCTGAGGTCGACCATCCCGTCTTGGTTCATGTGCTCTGTTTCCGATCCGCGTCGCACGTTTCCCGCTCACCTTGCTCATTTCCCTGCGCAGCGGCACAGGGCATCATTAGAGTCATGGCAGACAGTAACGGGAGCCAGGAAGAAGACATGGCGTTCGCGGTACAGCACCCGGAGCTGACCCTTACCCAGGTCGCCGACCAACTGGATGTCCCGAAGGGGTATCGAGTCGAGATCATCGGAGACCAGATCATCGTGTCGGCCCCACCCTTTGGACGCCATGCCCGGATCGTCCGGGAACTCTACCGCGCCCTGCTCGACATCAGGCCGGGAGAGTTCGGCCCCGTCGAGATGGTGACGCTGTCCCCGCCGCACCTCGACCAGCGTTCCATCCCCGACCCGGTGGTGCTGCCTGAGCACGTCATCACCGACGACGAGTGGGTGTTCCCGGTCTCGGCGGCGCTGCTGGCGGTGGAGGTCACCTCGCCGGGCAACGCCGACAACGACCGCGTGCGCAAGCTGCGCGGCTACGCCTTGGCCGGGGTGCCGCTCTACCTGTTCATCGACATAGTCGAGGAGACGGTCACCCTGTTCGAGGAGCCCCACGGTCAGGGCTATGACCGCCACACCCGAGTCGCCATCGGTTCGAGGGTCAAGCTGCCCGAGCCGTTCTCGGTGACGCTGGACACCACCGCTTTCGCGGCCCGCAAGTCTAACGCCGGGTAACAGGTGCGCGGCCATTGCTGAAGGGGCAGGATGAGAGCGATGACCTCAACGCCAGACCCCCACCAGCCTGAGCACGGCGTCAATGCCATGACCGACCGGTTCCACAGCGTGGCCTCCGCCATCGTGGAGGCGCTGCTCGCCGACAACCCAGAGTGGGCGAGCGGACTGGGCGACTCCCGGTTCGCCGGCCGGCTCAGCGACTTCTCCATCGACGCCGACACCCACCGCGCCGCCACCCTCACCGACGCCATCGGCGCGCTCGACGAGATCGACGACACCATGCTGCCCGCGGCCGACCACGTCGACTTGGAGATGCTGCGCTCGCGTATCAGCGCCGACCTGTGGCGACTCACCGAGCTGCGCCCCCACACCTGGGACCCGCTGCACCAGTTGCCCAGCGACGCGCTCTACAGTCTGATCGTCAAAGACACGCTGCCGTTGCAGGAGCGGTTGACCGCGATCACCGAACGCTGCCACGCCGTCGGCGATTTCCTGGCCACCGCCCGTGACCGACTCGACGGTGGCCGGGGCATGCCGCGCGTACACGTCGAGACGGCCATCGCACGCACCCGTGGCACGGTGGAGCTGCTGACCTACGCACTGGAGACACTGCTGTCCGAGGCGCCCAAGCGGCGCGCGGAAGTGGAGCCGGCGCGCGACGAGGCTGCCGCTGCGTTGAACGAGCACGTGGCCTGGCTGGAGTCGCGGCTTGAGTCCGCCACCGCCGACCCGCGGCTAGGCGAGCGCGACTACGCCGCCCAGTTGTGGTACACGCTCGACTCCGAACTGTCCCCCGATACCCTGCTCACCCGAGCCGAGAGCGACCTCATCGCCACCGAGGAGGAGATCGCCGAGGTCGCAGCCGAGTACACGGGGCAGTCGCCGCGGGCCGGCCAGGTCCGCGAGGTGCTTGACGAGTTGGCCGGCGGCGCCGCCACCGACGCCGACTCGATCCGTCCGCTGTGCGAGCAGGCACTGAGCGACCTGTGGCGGCGCGTGGCCGATTTGGACCTCGTCACCATCCCCGAGCAGCCGGTGCGGGTCATCGACATGCCCGCTTCCCAACGCGGCACGGCCGTGGCCTACTGCGACCCTCCGGGGCCACTCAGCCCCACCAGCGAGGCGCCCACACTCATCGCCGTCGCCCCGCCCCCCGAGGAGTGGGCGCCGCAGCGGCAGGCGTCGTTCTACCGCGAGTACAACGCGCACCTGGTGCGTAACCTCATGGTCCACGAGGGGGTGCCCGGCCATGCCTTGCAGTTGGCCCATGCCGCCCGCTACCGGGGCGCCACCCCGATCCGCCACGCGCTGTGGAGCGGCCCTTTCATCGAGGGGTGGGCGGTCTACACCGAGGAGCTGATGGCCGGCCACGGGCTGACCGGGGGTGCCGACCCTTGGGCCGATCTGGCGCTGCGGCTCATGCAGTTGAAGATGCGGCTGCGCATGACCCTCAACGCCATCCTCGACGTGCGGGTGCACGCCCGCGACATCGACGAGTCCGAGGCTATGACTTTGCTGACCGAGCGCGGCCACCAGGAGGAGGGCGAGGCCGCCGGCAAGTGGCGGCGTGCGCGGCTGACCAGTGCCCAGCTTTCCACCTACTACGTCGGCTACCGTGAGGTCAGCGACCTTGCCCGAGACCTCTCGACCGCTCGTCCCAAAGCCTCGCCCCGCGAACTCCACGACGCCATGCTCGGCCACGGCTGCCCGCCGCCGCGCCACCTGCGCGTGCTGCTCGGCCTGTGAGACGGTCGAACGGGACGGCACGGCGCGTCCGGCTCGACCGCGCCACCTCGGAGGGGCACGGTCAGTGCCTTACCGTTGGTTCGCCGCCGATGTAAAGCCGCTACGATAACGGCCGCGGGGAAAGTAAGGTCTTCCGGCGGCGGGGTTTCCGTTGTGTCCGGGGCGAACCCGCGGGCCCTTGAACCGGCTCTTTGCTCGGGGCGCTGCACCGCCTCGGCACGTCACGGACGATCACACGCCTGGGAGTTGAGTCGCCACCATGCCCACGGACCTCATCATCGGATTCCTGACGCTGACCGCGCTGGAAATCGTCCTCGGGATCGACAACCTCGTGTTCATCTCGATCCTGTCGGGCAAGCTCCCCGAGCATCAGCGCCACCGGGCGCGGCAGGTGGGCATCGGCTTGGCCCTGATCACCCGACTGTTGCTGCTGGCCTCCATCACCTGGATCATGCAGCTCACCGACCCGCTGTTCGCGCTGTTCAGCCTTGAGTTCACCGGCCAGTCGCTGATCCTGCTCGCCGGCGGGTTCTTCCTCATCGCCAAGGCCACCTACGAGATCCACGACAGCCTCGAAGGCGAGGAGGACCACAAGGGCTCCAAGGTCGCCGCGGGCTTTGGCGCGGTCGTGACCCAGATCGTCATCCTCGACATCGTGTTCTCGCTCGACTCGGTCATCACCGCCGTGGGCATGATCGGTGACGAGGAGGGCGCCATCTGGGTGATGTCGGCCGCGGTGATCATCGCCGTGATCGTCATGCTGGTCTCGGCCGGCCCGCTGGGGCGCTTCGTCCACAACCACCCCACCGTCAAGATGCTGGCGCTGGCCTTCCTGCTGCTCATCGGCATGAGCCTGGTCGCCGAAGGGTTCCACATCCACATCGACAAGCCGATCATCTACACCGCCATGGGCTTCTCGCTCTTCGTCGAGATCCTCAACCTGCTCGCCAGCAAGCGCCGCAGCAAGAAGGCGGGCACGACTGCCACGCCCGTCAAACTGTCCAGCCGTTACGCCGAGTCCAGCGACTCCGCGAGGGCTGGCGCTTCCGACGCCTCGGCGGTACCGGCGGCAGAGTGAGCCCGCTTCGGCCCCGGCCGGGACGTGTCCCGCCCGCGCGCCCGTGTGGGGCCGCAGCTTCTATGCTGGGATGGCGAGCTGCGACCGCGGAAGGCACCGCGGGTGCAGGGCTGGGAGGCGACGACCGGCGGCGCACAGACGAGGAGAGGTGAGCCAGCGCATGGGCGAGGCGGAACGGCAGCCCCAGGGCGGGGCCGGTGAGGCCGACGGGTTCGAGCGCCTGTGGACCCCGCACCGGATGGCCTACATCAAGGGAGAGAACAAACCCACCGGGCCGGCGGCCGGCGCGGGCTGCCCCTTCTGCCGAATCCCGTCGCTTTCCGACGAGGAGGGGCTGGTCGTCGCGCGCGGCAAGGCCACGTTCGCCGTTCTCAACCTCTACCCCTACAACAGTGGGCACCTCATGGTCTGCCCCTACCGTCACGTCGCCGACTACACCGAACTCGACGACGCCGAGGCCGGTGAGGTGTCGGCGCTGACCCAGTCGGCCATCACGGCGCTGCGTTCGGCCATGGACGCCCAAGGCTTCAACGTCGGGATGAACCTCGGCGCTGTCGCCGGGGCGGGGATCGCCGCCCACCTGCATCAGCACATCGTCCCCCGGTGGGGTGGCGACACCAACTTCATGCCGGTAGTCGGCCGCACCAAGGTACTGCCGCAGTTGCTGCGCGACACGCGCGAACTGCTCGCTGAGCATTGGCCGTGAACGGGGGAGTTCCCATGCCACCGGCCACGGTGATATTCGACGGCGAGTGCGGTTTCTGCACCTCCTGCGCCGAATTCGCGCGGCACCACGTCACGGCGGGCGCCGACGTCACGTGGTGCCCTGGCACGCAGCCGACCTACCGCCGCACCTGCGCAGGCGGGCAGCCGAGGAGATCCTGTTGCTCCATCCCGACGGTCGCCATGTGTGGGGCGGAGTCCACGCCATCGCGGTGCTGCTGCTGGCCTCGCCCCGTCCACGGTGGTGGCCGCTGGGGGCAGTGCTGCGTCTGCCGGGGGGTCGTGGCCTGGCAGTGTCGCTCTACCAGTGGTTATCGCGTAACCGTAGCCGCATCCCCGGTGGTCGGCGCGCCTGCCGTCGTCCGGTGCCCCAGTGGAGAGGAATGACATCGGCGTTTCCCACTTTCCGCCCGTGACCGTCCCAGCGCAGGACGTCCGACGGCCCCATACCCTCCGAAACGGCGGGACGTCTCGCCCGATGCGGGCGCCCGCGCTCTATGATGTTGAGAAGTCATGCTGAGAATCCTGCGTCCCGCTGCCGCCCGGATGTTGCAGCCCATAGGCCGAGGGCTTGCCCGTATCGGTGTCACACCGAACATGGTCACCCTCATCGGAACCGCCGGCGTCGTCGTGGCCTCCCTTGTCTTCTACCCCCGAGGCGAGTTTTACGTCGGCACCATCGTCGTCACCGTGTTCACGCTGTTCGACCTGCTCGACGGCGCGGTGGCGCGCGCTACCCAACGCTCCAGCAGGTGGGGAGCGTTTCTCGATTCCACCCTGGATCGGTTGGCCGACGCCTCGATCTTCTCGGGGCTGCTGTTGTGGTTCATGGGAGAAGGCGACGATCAGTCCCTTGCCTGGCTCTCGCTGTTCTGCCTCGTCAGCGGGTTCGGGGTCTCCTATATCAAGGCGCGCGCCGAAGGCTTGGGCGCCAACTGCGATGTGGGAGTGGCTGAACGCACCGAACGCCTCATCATCGCCTTGGTCGCCATCGGCTTGCACGGTATGGATGTGCCCTATGCGCTGGCCGGCGGCCTGTGGCTGCTTGCGCTGCTCAGCGGTTTCACCATCGTGCAGCGCTTGGTCGAGACCCGCAGCCGGCTGGCCGAGCCACACCAGCCCGCCGGCAACAACTAGAGGGGCCCGCGGCGGCCGGCACAGCCCACGGGCACGTCCTGGAAGGAAAGGCGCAACGTCATGGCAGAGCGCGTCGCAGCCGCGGCCTACACGCTGGGGTGGGCGCTGGTGCGCCGACTTCCCGAGCGGCTGGGGCGTCACGCCTTCGCCGGCATCGCCGACGCAGCGTGGCGACGCAGAACCAGCGGCGTGGGCCAGCTTGAGGCCAATCTGGAGCGCCTTATGGCAGCCCCGGTAGGACACGACCAGCTACGGGCGCTCTCGCGCGCCGGTATGCGCTCTTACCTGCGCTACTGGTACGAGATGTTTCGCCTGCCGGCGCTGAGTTCGGCTCAGCTCCACGACAGCGTCCGCGCCGTTGGCGTGGAGCGTGTGGAACAGGCCGTGGCCTCCGGCCGAGGCGTGGTCGCGGCACTGCCGCATATGGGCAACTGGGACTTGGCCGGCGCGTGGATCACCGCTCGCGGCATCCCGCTCACGACTGTGGCCCAGCGGCTGCGGCCCGAGCGGCTGTTCGACCGCTTCGTCGCCTTCCGTTCCAGTCTGGGGATGGAGGTGTTGCCGCTGACCGGGGCTGCCAACCCGTTCGGTACGCTCGCCCGCCGGTTACGCTCCGGGCGGTTAGTGTGCCTGCTGGCCGACCGTGACATTACCGAAAGCGGCGTCGGGGTGACGTTCTTTGGTGAAAGCGCGCGCATGCCGGGCGGACCTGCGCTGTTGGCCCAACGCACCGGGGCCGCGCTGCTGCCGGTCTCGCTGCACTACGAAGGGCGGCACATGGTCATCCGGGTCCACGAGGAGATCCCCGTGCCGGCTGCGGGCGACACCGCGGCCAAGACGCGCGCGATGACCCAGGAATTGGCCCACGTCTTCGAGGCCGAGATCAGCGAACATCCCCAAGATTGGCACATGCTCCAGCCGATCTTCACCGCCGACCTTCCCGGCGCCGAGCCGGCCGGTCGATCCACCGCAGCGACCTCCCCCACCTCGCCCCCGCCCCCAGGTCAACGGTGAGAGGAGAGCAGATCTGATGCGCGTTGGGCTCGTCTGCCCCTATACCTGGGATGTTCCCGGCGGAGTGCAGCAGCACATCGACGATCTCGCCAACGCCCTCATGGAGTTGGGCCACGAGGTGTCGGTGCTGGCGCCCTGCGACTCCGAGACCGACCTGCCGCCCCACATCGTCTCGGCCGGACGGGCCGTGCCCGTGCCCTACAACGGATCGGTGGCCCGGCTGGCGTTCGGGTTGCGTGCCACCGCGCGGGTGCGGCGCTGGATTCGCGAGGGTGCGTTCGACCTGCTGCACGTCCACGAGCCCGCGGCCCCCAGCCTGCCGCTGCTGGCGTGCTGGCTCGCCGAAGGCCCGATCGTGGCCACTTTCCACACCTCGATCCAGCGCTCCCGTGCCCTCGTCGTGTCGGCCGCCGTACTCAGCAGTGCACTGGAGAAGATCAACGGGCGTATCGCCGTCTCCGAGGCGGCCCGCACCACCCTTGTGGAACATCTGGGAGGCGACGCTGTCCTCATCCCCAATGGGGTCGCGGTCAGCCGGTACGAGAAAGCCGACCCGCTGCCGGGATGGCCCGGCAGCGGCCAGGCCATCGGTTTCCTGGGGCGCATGGACGAGCCCCGCAAAGGGCTGCCCGTGCTCCTCGAAGCCTTCGACATCCTCGCCCGAGACCGCCCCGATCTGCGGCTCTTGCTGGCCGGGCCCGGCGATGCCGACGAGGCTCGTGCGGCCCTCGCCGCCGAAGCCGCCGACCGCGTGGTCGCCCTTGGCCGGGTCGACGCCGAAGAGAAGGTGCGCGCCTACCACTCCGTGAACGTTTTCTGCGCCCCCAATCTGGGCGGGGAGAGCTTCGGGATCGTGCTGGCCGAGGCGATGGCGGCCGGCGCGCCCATCGTCGCCAGCGACTTGCCCGCCTTCCGCCACGTGTTGCGCGACGGCGAGGCCGGTGCGCTCTTCGCCACCGGCGACCCCGACGATCTCGCCGGCGTGGCCGCACGACTGCTCGACGACCCCGCCTGCCGCGCCAAACTATCGGCAGCGGCCAACGCCGCTGTGTGCGCCTACGACTGGCACGCGGTCGCCGCCGACGTGGTGCGGGTCTACGAGACGGTCCTGCCGCACGGCACCGCGCGCGGCGGCGTCACCGTCGGCCGTACCGACACGCTCTGAGCAGATCCGGGGCCGTAACGCTCTGAAGCGGGGGAGCCAACCATGGGACTTGACTGGGTTCCGCTCATCGTCACCGCCGTCGCGCTGGCGGTGCTGTTCTCGTTCTACCTTTCCTGGCGGGTGGGGCGGCTGGACCGGTTGCACACTCGCGTGGAGACGGCCCGCGCGGCACTGGACGCCGCCCTGCTGCGCCGTAGCTCCGTCGTCTTGGAACTGGCCTCACTGCCGGAGCTGGAGCCGGCCTCGCGCGTGCTGCTCGCCGATGCCGCCGGCCGGGCCCGCCGCGCTGACGATCCCGACGAGCGTGAACTCGCCGAGAGCAATCTCTCCCGCGCCTTGCGGGCCGTTATCAGCGAACCGGAGTTGGGGGAGGCGCTGGGGGATGTCGCGGCCGACGACGGGCTGTTGGCCGAGGTCGAGGCGGCGGCCAAGCGGGTGCTGATCGCGCGGCGCTTCTACAACGACGCGGTCGCCGCGATCCGCGACGTCCGCTCGCGTCGACTCGTCCGCACGCTGCGGCTCGCCGGCCACGCCCCGCTACCGGTGTTCTTCGACATGGATGACGAGCCGCCGGTATTTCCCGGCCGTTCCTAGTCGCTCCCGGTATGGAGGTAGCCGCCGACTCCCCCCGAGGGGCGGCGCGGCGAGGATCTACCATAGAGGAAGGAGCACGACGACATACAGTGATCCACAGCGCCTGCTGGATCGTACCCGTCGTCGGTTTCGCTCGCGCGTGAATCGTGAGGTAGGCACCCGTGTCCGCCCAGAACCCGTCCACACACAGGAGTCCGCAACCGTGACCAGCACTGCCCAGAACACCACCGAAGGCGTGGTCGGAACCGCCCGCGTCCGGCGGGGCATGGCCGAACAGCTCAAAAACGGCGTGATCATGGACGTGGTCACCCCGGAGCAGGCCAAGATCGCCGAGGACGCTGGTGCCGTGGCGGTCATGGCACTGGAGCGGGTTCCCGCCGACATCCGCCAGCACGGCGGGGTCGCCCGTATGTCCGACCCCGACATGATCGAGGGCATCATCAACGCCGTGTCCATCCCGGTCATGGCCAAGGCCCGCATCGGCCACTTCGTCGAAGCCCAGGTGCTCCAGGCTCTCGGCGTCGACTTCGTCGACGAGTCGGAGGTCCTCACCCCCGCCGATGAGGCCCACCACATCGACAAGTGGGCGTTCACCGTCCCGTTCGTGTGCGGCGCCACCAACATGGGCGAGGCGCTGCGCCGCATCGCCGAAGGAGCGGCCATGATCCGCTCCAAGGGGGAGGCCGGCACCGGTAACGTCGTCGAGGCCACCCGCCATATGCGCGGTATCCGCGCCGAGATCAACCGCCTGACGACGCTCGACGAACCCGAGCTCTTCGGCGCGGCCAAGGAACTCCAAGCCCCCTACGAGCTGGTCAAGGAAGTCGCCGCGCTCGGTGAGCTGCCCGTGCCGCTGTTCTCGGCGGGCGGCGTGGCCACTCCCGCCGACGCGAGCCTCATGCGCCAGCTCGGCGCCCAAAGCGTCTTTGTCGGCTCGGGGATCTTCAAGTCCGGCGATCCCGCCAAGCGCGCCGACGCCATCGTCAAGGCCACCACCTTCTACGATGACCCTCACGTCATCGCCAAGGTCTCCCGAGGGCTGGGCGAGGCCATGACCGGTATCAACCTCGACGACCTCACCGAGGCCGAGCGCTACGCCGAGCGCGGCTGGTAGCCCTCCGGACACCCCCTGGTGCGTCTCCTCCTGGCCACCGGCCGGCGGGAGACGCACCTACCGCCATGGCGGAATGCACGGGCCGTCCGCTGTGGTTGACGCACAATGACGCCCGCAACGCGGCGGCGTCACCGCCCCAGAACCGCCTGCCCCTCATCCGACGCGGCAGTGAGTGAGCGAGGTTGTCCGTGACCGCCACACCCACCATCGGCGTACTCGCCCTCCAAGGCGATGTTCGCGAGCACACGCGCGTCCTCGAATCGTGTGAGGCCCGAGCCGTCGCCGTGCGCCGGCCCGAAGAGCTCGACACCGTCGATGGCCTGGTCATCCCCGGTGGGGAATCCACCACTATGGCCAAACTCGCCGCCGCCTTCGACCTGATGGAACCGTTGCGCAAGTGGGTCTACGAGGGACTGCCCTGCTACGGCTCCTGCGCCGGCATGATCATGCTCGCCGACACCGTGCTCGACGGTACGCGCGACCAGCAGACCATCGGCGGCATCGACATGAGCGTGCGGCGCAACGCTTTCGGCCGCCAGGTCGAGTCCTTCGAGGCGCCGGTGGCGGTGCGCGGCCTCGACGGCGGCCCTGTCGAGGGCATCTTCATCCGCGCGCCATGGGTAGAGTCAGTCGGCGAGCGCGTTGCGGAACTCGCTCACGTCACGCGCGGAGAAAGGGCGGGTAGGATCGTCGCGGTACGCCAGGAGAGCCTGTTGGCGACCGCGTTCCACCCCGAACTCACCGGGGACGCGCGTATCCACCAGCTCTTCGTCGACATGGTGAAAGGACAGGCATGAGCGGCCACTCCAAGTGGGCCACCACCAAGCACAAGAAAGCCGTCATCGACGCCAAGCGCGGCAAGCTCTTCGCCAAGCTGGTCAAGAATGTCGAAGTGGCGGCGCGCACCGGCGGTGGCGACCCCGATGGCAACCCCACCCTGTACGACGCCATGCAGAAGGCGCGCAAGAACTCCGTTCCGTTGGACAACATCGAGCGTGCGCGCAAACGCGGCGCCGGTGAAGAAGCCGGCGGCGCTGACTGGCAGACCGTCATGTACGAGGGCTACGCGCCCGGCGGGGTGGCCCTACTGGTGGAGTGTGTCACCGACAACCGCAACCGCGCCGCCTCCGACGTCCGTTCGGCTGTCACCCGCAACGGCGGCTCCATGGGCGACGCCGGCTCGGTGACCTATCTGTTCAACCGTAAGGGCGTCGTGTTGGTGCCCAAGGACAACGCCACCGAGGACGACATCATGCTCGCGGTGGCCGACGCCGGCGCCGAGGACGTCAACGACCTGGGGGAGACCTTCGAGATCATCTCCGAAGCCACGGATCTCAGCGCCGTTACCGCCGCGCTGCGCGAAAACGGCGTGGAGTACGACTCCGCCGAGGTGAACTTCCTTCCCAGCATGGAGGTCCCGTTGGAGGAGGAGACCGCGAAGAAGGTTATGCGCATCGTCGATGTCCTTGAGGACGCCGACGACGTCCAGAACGTCTACACCAACGCCGACATCTCCGACGAGGTGATGGAAAAGATCGGCTAGCGCTGTTGTGAGCGCTGCGCGCCCGGTGCGGTGACCGAGGCACGAGCCCTGTGCGAGCGCCACGGCACCGGGCGTCTTTCGCTGTTCACACGGGACTGCCCCACCTATCCTTCCCGTCCTTCCCGCGTACGCGGAAGCCTGCGATGCGGCGTGGCTTCGGGGCGAGGGACGAGCGGCGGGAAACGCCACCACCCACCCCACACCCGACGTGACACCCCTAGGCAGCCTCCGTTCCGGACGCTGGCGCTGGGGGTGCTAGCAGGCAGCGGGGTGAGCCGCAGCGCAGGACCGCGGGCGGTCGGTGAAACGGTGTTGCTTCGGGCTGCGGGGCTCGCCCAACTGTCGCCGTTCTCGCCTTCTCTTTGACGACGGCCGCTCCAGCTCCCAGAGCCGGGTCCCAGCGAGCTGGACCTCTCGCCCTCCTTTCCTTGGCTGTGCTGACTGCGTTGGCCGCAGTGCGCCTGCGGCGGCAGCGTCACCGGCTGCCTGCCAGGCCGGCTGCCAGGTTTTGTTGGGGCGCTACAGGCACAGCGACCGGCGGTACGATTCCCCCGACGTTCCGTGCCTTTTGACGTTAGAAAACGAGATTTATGGCTACCCCTTACCCGCCGGACCCCGGCCAGCAGCCCCCTTACAATCAGCCGCCGCACGGGATGCCTCCCCCGGGGATGCCACCCCAAGGCCCCCCGCCGCAGGGGCCGCCCCCGCCGGGGCCGCCGCCCGGCCCTCCTCTTGGCATGGGCGGGTACCCCTCGCCCCCCGACAAGGGGTTCTTCGGTGCGCTCTTCGACTTCAACTTCGACTATTTCGTGACGTCGAAAGTCATCAAGGTTCTCTACGTGCTCGGTATGGTCGCCGTCGCTTTGAGCACGTTGATATCCCTAGTCAGCGCGTTCGTGGTCATGGGCGACACGCCAGGGATGGGCATCGTGTTGCTCGTCGCGACCCCCATCTTGGGCATGATCTATCTGATCCTGTTGCGGATCTGGATGGAACTGCTGATCGTCATCTTCAAGATCGGTGAGGATCTGCGCGCCATGCGGGAACGCGGCGGTTTCTAGCCCCCAGCGCCGTACGCCGGTGGGGGCGCGCAGCGTCCTCACCGGTCGAACCGCGCCGTTTCGGCTGCCTGTCTCGACGGCTTTTCCACCGGCCAGGGCAGGGCGTCGGGCCGATTCCCGCGCCTCGCCCCTGCGCCTGTCGTCTCTCGCCCTCCCGGTTGCCGGAGGCACCACCCCATCGGCCGAAGACGATTCGGAAAACGGTCCGCCGTGATCCGGCGGTGGCGCGCCGACGTGTCCCACGTGACAGCGCTGCCGGATAGGCTTTCGCGAACGGGCGTTCGAGGTCAGTCAGGTGCGGCCCGGGGTGCAGCCGAAAGGACGGGAGACGAGCGAGTGCGGGTGCTGGGAGTCGATCCGGGACTGACCCGGTGCGGCATAGGCGTCGTCGACGGAGCCATCGGCCAGCCCTTGGCATTCGTGGCCGCCGGTGTGGTGCGGACCCCAGCCGAGGAGGAGTTGCCGCGTCGCCTGCTCGGCATCGAGCAGGGGCTAGAGGAGTGGCTTGACACCTACCGTCCCACCGCTGTCGCCGTCGAGCGCGTCTTCGCCCAGCACAATCTCAGTACCGTCATGGGCACCGCCCAGGCCGCGGCCGTGGCCATGACGTGCGCGGCCCGCCGCGAGCTGCCGGTGGCGCTGCACACCCCCAGTGAGGTCAAGGCCGCCATCTCCGGGAGCGGTCGGGCCGATAAGACCCAGGTAGGGGGAATGGTGACCCGACTGCTCAGGCTCGACGGCCCGCCCCGGCCCGCCGACGCCGCCGACGCGGTGGCCCTGGCCATCTGCCACATCTGGCGCGGCGGCGCGCACGCCCGGGTGGCCAAAGCCCAAGAAGAGTTCGCCCGTAAGGTCGAGTCGGCCCGCGCTGCCCGGCACTATGGACAGGGGAGGCACAAGTAACCGTGATCGCTTTTCTCAGCGGCCGAGTCGCCGCCCGTGGTGCCGAGTCCGCCGTCATCGAGGTCGGAGGGGTCGGCATGACGGTGCGGTGCACACCGGCCACCCTGGCGGGGCTCCAGGTGGGCGAGACCGCAACGGTCGCCACGTCGCTGGTCGTGCGGGAGGACTCGCTTACGCTCTACGGGTTCGCCGACGATGACGAGCGCGACGTCTTCGAGCGCGTGCAGTTGGCCAGTGGGGTGGGGCCGCGGTTGGCGCTGGCCGTCCTCGCCGTGTTGACCCCCGACACGCTGCGCCGCGCTGTCGCCGCAGAGGATACGGGGGCGCTGACCCGCGTTCCCGGCATCGGTCGCAAGGGCGCCCAACGCATCGTGTTGGAGTTGCGCGACAAGCTGGGACCGCCCGCCGAGGAGCCCGCTGCCACCGAGGAGGAGGGCGCTGCCGCGCCGGTGTTCGGTGCCAACGCCGCCTGGCGCCCCCAGGTGGTGGCCGGTCTGGTCAACCTGGGCTGGTCCACCAAGGACGCCGAGGCTGCGGCCTCGGCTGTGGCCGCCGACGCGGGCGAGGAGACCGACGTCTCGGTCCTGCTGCGCAGCGCGCTGCGCAAACTGAGCCGAGCCTGATGCTGACAGGAGGCGCGAACAGTCATGAGTGAGCACGAGCGCGAGCTCGTCTCCCCTGACGCCGATGGGGACGACCGCGCCATCGAAGGCGCGCTGCGGCCCAAGCGCCTGGAGGACTTCGTAGGACAGCGGCGGGTGCGCGAACAGCTTTCCCTGGTGTTGCGCAGCGCCCAGCGCCGCGGGCGCACGCCAGACCACGTGCTGATGTCGGGGCCGCCGGGGTTGGGCAAGACGACACTGGCGATGATCATCGCCGCCGAACTGGGGGCCTCGCTGCGCATCACCTCAGGGCCGGCCATTGAGCGCTCCGGGGACCTGGCGGCGGTGCTGTCGACGCTGCACGAGGGTGAGGTGCTCTTCCTCGACGAAATCCACCGCATGGCGCGACCGGCTGAGGAGATGCTCTATGTCGCCATGGAGGATTTCCGGGTCGACGTCATGGTGGGCAAGGGGCCCGGGGCCACGGCCATCCCGCTCGACATCGCCCCCTTCACGCTTGTAGGCGCGACCACGCGGGCGGGACTGTTGCCGCCGCCGCTGCGGGACCGTTTCGGTTTCGTCGCACACATGGACTTTTACCATCCCGAGGAGTTGGAGACGATCCTCAACCGTTCGGCGGGGCTTCTCGGGGTCGATCTGCATCCGGAGGCGGCCAGGGAGGTGGCGGGGCGATCCCGCGGCACGCCGCGTATCGCCAACCGGCTGCTGCGCCGGGTGCGCGACTACGCCGAGGTTCACGGCAACGGTGAGCTGTCGCTGGAGGTGGCCCAGGCCGCGCTACAGCTCTACGAAGTCGACCAGCAGGGGCTGGATCGTCTCGACCGGGCCGTGCTGTACGCGCTGCTGCGCCGGTTCCGCGGTGGCCCGGTGGGACTGTCCACGCTCGCGGTGTCGGTGGGGGAGGAGTCCGAGACTGTGGAGTCGGTGGCCGAACCGTTCCTGGTGCGCTCGGGCTTCATCGCCCGCACCCCGCGCGGCCGGGTGGCCACCCCCGAGGCGTGGTCGCACATGGGGCTGACGCCGCCGCCCGATGCCGCTTTCGGGGTGGCGAGCTTGTTCGATGAAGCGGGTCAACCCACGACGGATCAGTAGGGGGCCGCGGGGTGTGCCGAGCGCGTTGACGTGAGAGTGGGACAACAGACACCGAACCGTTAACCTCTGGGGGTTCGCAGCTCACCGTTGTTACAGCGGCAGCATAAGCTGGAGGGACAACCTCAGGCGGGAGCCTCGCGATTGTTCGGGGCGCGCGCGTGAATCTAGACTGCGCATGCCGTGACCGGCGGTCGGCCCGTTCGGCGCAGTGGCGCATGCCGACCGCGCGTGGTGGCACGTGATACGGCCACCGCCGCAGATTCCTAGGAAAGGACGCCCCTGTGGGCCTTGTCACTCTTGCAGCCGAAACTCAACAGCCTCCGGGTGGGATCTTCGGGACGCTGCTCCCGTTCGTTCTCATCATCGTCGTGTTCTACCTGCTCTTCTGGCGGCCCCAGCAGAAGCGCCGGCAGCAGGAGCAGCAGATGCAGAGCTCGCTCGCTCCGGGCTCGGAGGTGCTGACCAAGGCCGGCCTTTTCGGCACCATCGTCGAGGTGCGCGACGATCAGGTGGAGCTGGAGATCGCCCCTGGCACCCGGGTCCGGATGGTCAAGGCCGGTATCGCCGAAGTCATCGACCCCAAGCAAGATATTCCGCCCGAAGACCGTCCCGACTTTCCCACGGGCTCCGACGACAAAGGCGACGACGGTCCCAAACAGCCGTGACCTCTTCCGGGCTGTCCGAGCGGCTTGACAGGCACGGGTTGGCCCCGTGTGGGCCACGTGCGTCCGCCCCTGGCGCTAGCCGTTCCCACGTGTTGGCCGTGCCAGCCGTGATTCCCCCGATCACCCAGAAACACCGGAGCATATGTCTCTCGATGTGACCGATCTGCTGCACAAACGTGTCCGCGATATCCCCGATTACCCCACGCCAGGGGTGGTCTTCAAAGACATTACCCCGCTGCTGGCCGACCCCGAAGGTTTCTCCCACGTCATTCGTGCGCTGGTCGACCGTTGTGCACCCACGGAGATCGACCTGGTTGTGGGGTTGGAGGCGCGGGGGTTCATCCTCGGCTCGCCGGCGGCGCTGGCGCTGGGGGCGGGCTTCGTGCCGATCAGGAAAGCGGGAAAACTGCCCGCGCGCGTGCTCCAAGAGACCTATGATCTGGAGTACGGAACCGCGACGGTCGAGATGCACACCGACGCCGTCGCGCCGGGAAGCCGGGTGCTGATCGTCGACGATGTCTTGGCCACCGGCGGCACCGCCCGGGCCGCAGTGGAACTGGTCCGGCGGGCCGGTGGTACTGTCGTTGGTCTCTCGGTGCTGTTGGAGTTGTCTTTCCTCAACGGCCGAGAACGATTGTCCGACGTGGTGTTGCACACGCTTGCGACCGTCTAAGCCGACGGTGGCGGGCCCACCTCGCGGCGCCTACCCGTCTTAACCCTGGTGACGTGCGTGGTTGTTGTTGCCTCGACGATAGAATCTAGGCATTAGGCATAAGGGGACCGTGGCGGTGCGTTGGAACAGGTGAGTGCGGATGCTCACCGCAGGGGGAGCGCGCCTCCGCCGGCGACAGTGACGTCCCAGACGTTTCCGCCATCGGATGGCTGAGCGTTGGCCCACACGGCCTCGCCGGGATGGGCCGACCCCCAAACGTGCTCGGCGTGTTCAAGCAGGACACCGCCGGGGTGAGCCGTGGGAGGAATGTCCATGCGCAGTGAAGCCGTTTCGGACCAAGCGATGGCCGAATTCCCCCAGACGCTCGCGCCCACGCGAGAGGAGTCCGCCGACGAGTCCCAGCGCCCACAGCAGCATGCGTCCTCGGAGTGTCCCCCGGGCGCCGCGGAATCCGCGGCGCCCGAAATATCTGAGTCCGACACTCCTCCGGCATCCCACGCCACCGCGGCGGCCACATCCGAGTTACCCGTGGCTTCGCCGCCCGACGCCGCCCACGGTGCCTCGCCGCCACAGTCAGCCGACGACGCTTCGCCACCACGCCCGCCCGCCACGACACCGCACAGCCGCTCCTCTACCGTGCGAGTACGACGAAGGCTCGCGCGACTGGGCGCACAGCGGGGGGTGACCATGAACCCAGTACTGGAACCACTCGTTAAGACCGTCCGAGCGACCCACCCCAAGGTCGACGTGCGGCTCATCGAACGCGCCTACGAGGTCGCCGCCTACTATCACCGCGATCAGAAGCGTAAGAGCGGCGACCCCTACATCACGCACCCCCTGGCCGTGGCCACGATCCTCGCCGAACTCGGCATGCAGGAGTCCACGCTCGCCGCCGCGCTGCTGCACGACACCGTCGAGGACACCGAATACACCCTCGACATGCTGCGTTCCGACTTCGGCGAGGAGATCGCCGAGCTCGTCGACGGGGTCACCAAGCTCGACAAGGTCAAGTACGGCGAGGCCACTCAGGCCGAGACGGTGCGCAAGATGGTCGTGGCGATGTCGCGCGACATCAAGGTGCTGGTCATCAAGTTGTGCGACCGGCTCCACAACATGCGCACGCTGCGCTACCTCCCCCAGGCCAAGCGGGAGAAGAAAGCCCGCGAGACGCTGGAGATCTTCGCTCCCCTCGCCCACCGACTGGGCATGAACACCATCAAATGGGAGCTTGAGGATCTCGCGTTCGCCACCCTCTACCCCAAGCGCTTCGACGAGATCGCCCGCCTCGTCTCTGAGCGCGCCCCCCGCCGCGACGTCTACCTCCAAGACGTCATCGAGGCCGTCTCCGCCGACCTGCGCGAGGCCAAGATCAAGGCCACCGTGCGCGGCCGGCCCAAGCACTACTACTCGATCTATCAGAAGATGATCGCTCGCGAATGCGGCTTCGACGAGATCTACGATCTGGTCGGCATCCGGGTCCTGGTCGACAGTGTCCGCGACTGCTACGCCGCCCTCGGCACCATCCACGCCCGCTGGAACCCGGTACCGGGACGGTTCAAGGACTACATCGCGATGCCGAAGTTCAACATGTACCAGTCACTGCACACCACAGTGATCGGTCCGGCGGGCAACCCGGTCGAACTCCAGATCCGCACCCGCGCCATGCATCGCCGCGCCGAGTACGGCATCGCCGCGCACTGGAAGTACAAGGAGGACCGCGGCGGCGGGGCGGCCAAGGAGAGCGGCGGCAAGTCCAAAGGCGCCGGCGACATGGCCTGGCTGCGCCAGCTCATCGACTGGCAGGCCGAGACCAAGGACCCCGGCGAATTCCTGGAGTCGCTGCGCTTCGACCTCTCGGTACAGGAAGTTTTCGTCTTCACGCCCCAAGGCGACGTCATCTCCCTGCCCCAAGGGGCCACGGCGGTCGACTTCGCCTACGCCGTGCACACCGAGGTCGGTCACCGCACGGTGGGAGCCCGGGTCAACGGTCGGCTCGTGCCGTTGGAGAACGCGCTCCAAAACGGCGAGACCGTCGAGATTCTCACCTCCAAGGCCACCGACGCCGGCCCCAGCCGCGACTGGCTGGATTTCGTCAAAAGCGCCCGAGCACGCAACAAGATCCGGCAGTGGTTCACCCGCGAACGCCGTGACGCGGCCATCGAACACGGCAAGAACGCCATCGCCAAAGTCATGCGCAAGCAGGAATTGCCGGTCAAACGCATGTTCACCGGCGAGGCCCTGCTCGCGTTGGCCCGCGACATGCGCTACGGCGACGTCGACGCGCTCTACGCAGCGGTCGGCGAGGGCCACGTCAGCGCGCAAAACGTCGTCCAAAAGCTCGTCGACTCCCTGGGCGGCATCGACAGCGCCGAGGAGGAGATCGCCGAGACATCGCTGCCCACACGTTCGCGCAGCCGGCAGCGGCCCGGGGGCAACCCCGGAGTGGTGGTCGACGGCGACGCCGACGTGTGGGTACGGCTGTCGAAGTGCTGCACCCCCGTGCCCGGTGACGACATCGTCGGCTTCGTCACGCGCGGCAACGGCGTCTCGGTGCACCGCGCCGACTGCGTCAACACCAAGGCACTCGACGAGCAGCGCATGGTCCACGTGCAGTGGCGTCCCACCGACGATTCGATGTTCCTCGTGGCGCTGCAAGTCGAGGCCCTCGACCGTACCCGCCTGCTTTCCGACATCACCCGCGTGCTCTCCGACCAGCACGTCAACATCCTGTCCGCTACGGTGCAGACGAGCCGGGACCGGGTGGCGCTGAGCAGATTCACCTTCGAGATGGCCGACCCCACCCACTTGGGGCACGTCCTCAAGGCGGTTCGGGGGGTTGACGGCGTCTACGACGTCTACCGCATGCGCAACTGAAGCGGCCCGGACCGATGCCATCGAGGCTGACGCCTCGGCTGGCAACCCCGGGCCGCCCCTCCACGCGCCGCGCCCGACGGCTGTGGTGCCGCGGGCGGGACGCTAGCTCATCTCCGCCAGCGCCTTCTCGGCTTCGTTGAGCCAGGAACGCCGAGCCACGAGCGCGTCTTCAGCCTCCCGGATCTTGCGCTCGTTGCCGGCCGTGCGGGCTTTCTCCAACTGTTGCTCCAGTTGCCCGATGGATTCGCGCAGTTGCGTCACCGTCGCTTCGGCGCGCGCCCGAGCCTCAGGGTTCGTGCGCTCCCACTCCTGTTCCTCGGCCTTGCGCACCGCCTCTTCGAGCTTGCGGAAAGCTCCTTCCAGCCGGTCCCGGGAGTCGCGGGGCAGGGGACCGGCCGCATCCCAGCGCTCCTGGTAGGCGCGTAGCCGCGCCCGAGCCTCCCGTGGATCGCCGCTGACCGGAAGCAGCTCGTTGCGGGCCTCCTCCAGGATCTGCTCCTTGACCTCGGCGTTGCCGCGCAGTTCGGCGTCACGTTCGGCGAAGGCGGCGTTGCGGGCCTGGAAGAACTCGTCCTGGGCGGCCTTGAACCGTGCCCACAGTTGATCCTCGCTGGCCCGGTCGGCGCGGCCAGCGGACTTCCACTGCTGCATCAGCTCGCGGTACTGCCCGGCCGTGGGGCCCCAGTCGGTGGAGGTGCGCAGCGACTCGGCCTCGGCGACGATCTTCTCCTTTTGCAGCCGCACCTGCTCGCGCTGCTGGTCCAACCCGGCGAAGTAGGCTTTGCGGCGTTTGGAGAAGGAGTTGCGCGCTGCCGACATCCGCTTCCACAGCGCCTGCTCCGTGGCCCGGTCGGCGCGGGGCGCGGCCTTCCACTCGTCGATGAGCTGGCGCATCCGCTCTCCACCGGACTTCCAGTGCGTGGTCTCGGCTGCCACGCGCTCGGCTTCGGCGACGATGCGTTCCTTCGTGTCGCGCGCCTCGTGGCGGGCCTGTTCGGCGGCCTGCTTCTGCTCGTTTCTGCGCTGTTCGGCGCGTTCGGCCAGCGCGTCCAGCCGCCGTGACAGTGCCTCAAGGTCACCGACGGCATTGGCATTCTGTACCGAGGCCCGTAGCTTGTCGATGTTGGACATGGCTTGGGAAGCCGAGAGGTCCGTGGTGTCGAGCCGCTTCTCTAGCAGTTCGACCTCGGTCACCAGCGCATCGTACTTCCGGCGGAAGAACGTGAGAGCCTCGTCGGCCGCTCCGGCCTGCCACGACCCGACGACACGTTCGCCCTCACTCGTGCGCACGTAGACCGTGCCGTCATCGTCTACGCGGCCCCAAGGGTCCGTGGTCACCGTGTCCTCCTGCTGTCATGAGCCTGACGTTTGTCAGGTCCGCTTGGTCGCCACAGCGTCGTCGTGGCCGCGGCGAACTCGGAAATCCGGATCGAGTCCGGTGAGCTGCCGTGACTCTGCACAATATCTATACGGTTCGGCAGGTATCGACCTGTAGCGACTTATGTCGATCTATGACCTGATTTTCTCGCCCGCTGTGCGACGGTGCGTCGAAACCTGTTCCGGAGGCGCTGGCCAGTCCCGCGATGAGGGGCGTCCGGGCGGTGATCCTCGATCACACCACCGATTGTCGGGGCCACACGTGTCCTCGCGCGCCCCATGGGCATGGACCAATATGGCATCGCCGTGGCTTTTGGCAAAGAGTTTCGCGATGGGCGGTGACCGAATGGTGATGATCCGTCGCACTCGTCACCCTTTACGGTTACATGAGCAGGCATTTTCGGCAAGCCGCTGCTCGCGGCGCCGGCCGCTCGCTCACCCGCGGTGGTCCCGATAGGCTTGGGCGGGCACGGCCGGACTGCGCACCGACCGGCCCGCTGCCCTGTTCGACACGGAAACGAGGTCATCTGCCGCCGTGCTCATCGCCGCTTACCCCGCCGGGCCACTGGCCGCGAACTGTTATGTGGTCGCGCCGGCGGCCGGCAACGGATGCGTCATCGTCGATCCTGGCCAGGAGGCTACGGAGGGGCTGGCGAAGCTGTTGGCGGAGCACCGTCTCACCCCGACTGGGGTGCTGCTGACCCATGGCCACTTCGACCACGTCTGGTCGGCTGCCAGCGTGAGCCGCGAGTACAACGTTCCCGTGCATATCCATCCGCAGGATCGGGGGCTGCTTACCGACCCGGCCGCCGGCCTCGACCCCGCCATGGTGGGGCAACTCTCGGCCCTGCTGGGCGGGCAGGTGCCCGGCGAGCCTGACCACCTGGTGGAACTAGCCGACGCCGACACGGTGGCCTTGGCCGGGTTGCAGATCACCGTGCACCACGTGCCCGGCCATACGCCCGGCTCGGTCGTCTTCGCACTGCCCGCCGGCGACGACCAGCCTGAGGTGCTGTTCACCGGCGACCTTCTCTTCGCCGGTTCCATCGGTCGCACGGACTTTCCCGGCGGGGACCACCCCACGATCCTGGACAGCCTGCAACGTGTCTGCCTGAGCCGCCCCGACGACACCACCGTCTTGCCTGGTCACGGACCGCAGACCACAGTGGGCCAGGAGCGTGCCACCAACCCCTTCCTGCGCGGTATCGGCTGACCTGCACAGAGCCGGGCCCTGGGCTGGACAGCGGATCACTGGCCGTGTTGCCGGTAGGATTTCTCAAGTCTGGACGGCTTGCCGCGTCCCGCCTCGCCTGGGGCGGATGTTGGGCCGCCGGCTCTTCATCAGCCGCGTCGTTAGTGAACTTGGTACCTCATGCACCGTTATCGGACTCATACCTGTGGCCAGCTCAGTAGCCACGATGTTGGAGCGGAGGTGCGCCTGTCGGGCTGGGTGCACAACCGTCGCAACCTCGGCGGTCTGCTGTTCGTCGATCTGCGGGACCACTACGGACTCGTCCAGTTGCTGGCTCGCCCCGAGTCGCCGATGTTTGAGCCGCTGGCCCGCGTCTCCAAGGAGACGGTCATCCGTGTCGACGGCACCGTCCTCGCGCGCAGCCCGGAAAACGTCAACCCGGAGCTGGCCACCGGCGAGGTCGAGGTCGAGGTCACTGACCTCGAAGTGCTGGGGACCTGCCCCGAGCTGCCCTTCCCTGTCTTCCCCGAGGACGCCACGTCCGAAGATCGCCGGTTGACCTACCGCTTCTTGGACTTGCGGCGCGAACGCATGCATAACAACGTGGTGCTGCGTTCGCGCGTCATCGCCGCCATCCGGCGCAGGATGACCGAACTGGGCTTCAACGAGTTCCAGACCCCCATCCTGACCAGCTCCAGTCCAGAGGGGGCACGCGACTTCCTGGTTCCGTCGCGGCTGCACCCCGGCGAGTTTTTCGCACTGCCGCAAGCGCCCCAGCAGTTCAAGCAGATGCTGATGATCGCCGGTTTCGACCGCTACTTCCAGATCGCGCCCTGCTTCCGGGACGAAGACAGCCGCGCCGACCGCTCGCCGGGGGAGTTCTACCAGCTCGACGTCGAGATGAGCTTCGTCGAGCAGGACGAGGTCTTCGAGGTCATCGAGCGCTTGATGACCGACCTCTTCCACGAGTTCGCCCCGGAGCGGGAGACGACGTCACCGTTTCCCCGGATCGCCTACCGCGACGCTTTGACCTGGTACGGCACCGACAAGCCCGACCTGCGGGCGCCGCTGCGCATGGCCGATGTCAGCGAACTGTTCGCCAAGACCGACTTCAAGGCCTTCGCCGGCAAGCGGGTGCGTGCCGTGGCCGTTCCCGGCATCGCCGACCGTCCCCGCTCCTTCTACGACAGCATCGGCGACTACGCCGTCGAGATGGGCGCCCAAGGGCTGGCCTGGCTCAAGGTCGACGAGAGCCGGCAGTTCAGCGGCCCCATCGCCAAGTTCGTCGGCGACATCGCCGAGGAGCTGCTGGCCGAGACCGGCGGGGAGGCCGGAAGCGGCCTGTTCTTCTGCGCCAGCGACACCGATGAGCAGATCAACCGGATCATGGCGCCGGTGCGGGTCGAGCTGAGCCGCCGTGCCGAGCAGTTTGAAGAGAACGCTTTCCGGTTCTGCTGGATCGTCGACTTCCCCATGTACGAGCTTTCCGACGAAGGCGAGATCGAATTCAGCCACAACCCCTTCTCCATGCCCCAGGGCGGCGAAGAGGCACTGGACAACCAGGACCCGCTCGACATCTTGGCCTGGCAGTACGACATCGTCTGTAACGGGGTGGAGCTGTCCTCGGGGGCGATCCGTAACCACCAGCCCGAGATCATGTACAAGGCGTTCGCGATCGCCGGCTACAGCCGCGAGGAGGTCGAGGCGAGGTTCGGCGGGATGCTGCGCGCCCTCCAGTACGGCGCGCCGCCCCACGGTGGCATCGCCCCCGGTGTCGACCGGATCATCATGCTGCTGGCCGACCAGCCCAACCTCCGCGAGACCATCGCGTTCCCGCTCAACCAGAACGCCCAGGATCTGATGATGGGCGCTCCGGCGCCGGTGTCGCAGCGCCAGCTTTCCGATGTGCACATCCGCGTGGTCCCACCTTCTGATCAGCGTAAGCGGTCCTAACACCGTTTTGGCTGTCCGTGGCGGTGGTGCGGTGCCCACCAAGGGCGCGTCACCACCGCCACACTCGCATCGCCCCGCTCGCTTTCCGAAAAGATTCGCCGGCGCTGCGGTCCCGTGCTGTCGTGACCGTATGCCCCGCCGTAGCGCGGCTGGCGGATGCCGGCCTCTTGCCGGCGGGAAAGGTGGGGTGGGGGTGCGTGTTTCCCGCCGCTCGTGCTTCGATCGCTCCGCGATCTCAGCAACCAGGGGCAGGTTGTGTCTGGGGGAGGTGTCGTAACCTGACGCCGCCCCCGAGATCCCCTTCGCCCGGGGGTGTGGGGGGTGGGCGTTGCGGTCTGGCGCCTGGGGGCGGGAGGGACACCCGTTGTGGTGTCTCGGGCCATGGCAGTGTCCTTTGATCCCGGTGGCCGCCTGCATCGTTTGCGGCCACATCCGCTTCTGCGCTCCCTCAGGCTGCCGAGATCGCGCAGCGGTCGAGGTAGGAGCGAACGACGTCACCTCCCCACCCTGCTTGACAAAAGCCATCGAGGCACCTCTCGGCATCCCCTCCTCTGTGAGGGCTGTTTTTCCTGTCCATCCCGGAGGGTCGATACCGTGGGCAAGCAAGGGGCGGTTTACCTATACGGCGTCATGTGCAAGTAAGTATTACGTCAAAAAGTGGTTGGTTCCAGCGGTGGAAAGCCTCCCCTTCGTCTGTTTTGTCGCATCTTGTGGCGGAATGTCCACGGGAATCAGTGGGCGTCCCACCAACGTTGGACAAGCTCGGGTGGAGGCGCTCTGACCTGACCAAACGGTCTTTTTTCTCGATAAACTGAGCCGAATCAAGATGTTCTCTGGGAGACTCACGCGGTTGGGTGGGCATTCGTTATCACGCAGGGATGATCTATACGTGAATGGCACAACCGGCACGAACGATAGCTTCGTCGGCTCGGGGGGATTGGCCGACACCACAGCCACGTCGGCTATGGGCGATCCCTCCGGTGCTGCGTTTCTGCACGCGCCGGCGGCCATGGTGATCGTCGCTCACGAGGGCACGATCCTGCTGGCCAACCACGCCTTTGAGGAACTGGTAGGAGCCGCCCCAGGACAAGTTCAGGGGCAGCAGTGGCCCACCATGCTCACCGCGGAGGACACCGAGCGGGGGTGGCAACTCCACCGCGCTGCGGTGGAAGGAACACCGGAGGCTCCCCGGCCTGCCCTGCACATCCCCGGAACCAGCGGCCCGCGCCGGATCGTCGTCGAAGCGCGTCAACTACCCAGTGAGGACGAGCGCTCCGTTGGTCTCGTCGTGCTGTGCCAACCGGCGCAGGAAGACGATGACACCCTGCGCACCATCGCTGAACTGCATACCGAAAACTCCGACACCGCGCTGTGGACACTGGACCTAGAAACCGGAGAGTTGGGGGAACTGTTCGGCCCCTCGCCGCTGGGCCGACTATTGGCCGGCGACAGCCAAACCTTGGAGGAGTGTCTGGCCAGGGTCCACCGCGATGACATCGCGCGGCTGCGTGACGCCCTGGAAGCCTCCTACAGCGGCCACGACTACGAGCAGCGGTTTCGCATGTTCGACCAGGTCGGCGACGAACGGTGGCTGCATGCTCGCGCTCGTTACCAGGCCAGCGACAGACCTCGCCTCATCGGCATCATCGACGACGTCACCGAGCACGTCCAACTCGTGCGTCGTCTCGCGGATCGCCGCCGCATCGAGGCGGCCCAGGGGCGCCAGGTCAACGAACTCGCCGCCAAGCTCGTCTCCGCGACCACCGTCGAGGAGGTCGTCCGGCTGCTCGCTGAGGATTTCGTCCCCATCTTCGACGGCAACTCCGCCGGCGTCACCCTCGTCGAAGAAGGCCGGCTGCGCGTGCACGCTCCGCTCGACCCCGGCTTCGACGTGATCCAGTTTTGCGACGGCGGAGACATCTCCGACCTCTCCTCGCCCATCGCCGCGGTCTTGCACGACCGCCAGCCTCGCTTTTTCGAGAGCCGCGCCGAGGTGCTGGAACGCTTCCCCATCGTGCAGGCCACGCTGCACCACACCAACGAGCAGTCCTGGGCGCTGGCGCCGATATTCGGGGACCGCCGGGTGGCGCTGGGCGTGTGGTCGGTGTCGTGGACCCAGCCTCACCACGCCACTCCCGACGAGCGGGCACTCATGCTCACCCTGGCGGGGCTCGCCGGCCAGGCGCTGCAACGCATCAGCCGCCAGCAGGCCGAACTCGAACTGGCCGACGCGATGCAGCGCCGTATGCTGCCGCCTCAGCTTCCCGACATCCCCGAACTCGACGTGGCCGCCCGCTACCTGCCCGCCCGCGCCGGCTGGCGGGTCTGCGGCGACTTCTACGACGTCATCAAACTGCCCGAACGCCGGATCGGGCTGCTCATCGGAGACGTCCAGGGCCACGGTGTCGAAGCCGCCGCCGCGATGGGCCAGATTCGCGTGGCGTTCCGTGCCTACGCCGCCAACCAGATCGATCCCGGGGCGGTACTGTCCGAAACCAACCGGCTGCTGAGTGAAACCGGCGAGATCGTCTTCGCCACCTGCGGCTACCTCGTCCTCGACCTCGACAACGGCCATGTTCAGGCGGCCTGGGCCGGGCACCCGCCGGCCGTCATCGCCACCACCGACTTCTTCGAGGTCTGGGAACCCGAGACCGGCCCACCGGTCGGCGTTGACGCCGACAGCAAGTATCCCGTCACCACGCGCGCCCTCGCCTCGGGCGAGACTCTGCTCATGTGCACCGACGGCCTGGTCGAAAGCCCCCAGGTGCCCATGGAGGACGGTATGCAGCACGTGGGCCGTGCCCTGGCCGACCTGGCCACCGACGTCCACGCTGCCGCGACCTCGTTGGCCGATCTCACGCCGGCCGGCCGCGGCGACGACATCGCCATCCTCATCGCCCGCAAACGGTGACTGTGCCGTCGCAGCGCCGTCCAGCCCGCTGACCTCCCTGTCGCTGCTGCTCAGCGCGGCCGAAGTTGTCCCAGCCAGGTGTTCTTCCAGCGCACGCGCCATCGCCGACCCAGGGCCACACCGCCACCGGCGCGAGCCGGGGCTGTGCACCGCTGCCGTGGCCCGGCGGCCCCGCCCAGCCAGGACTTTTTCCCGAGGCGGGGCGGGGTAGGAGAAGGTGAATCGACCCGGTAGTCCATCCGGCCGGCCGCGAAGACGGCACGTCCCCAGGCCGGGGCTCTACCGCTGGTTGCGGGGTGTCCCGGCAGCGGGGAGACCGGGCGGGCGCGCCCGGCATGCGGCTGGATTCAGACCAGCGAGAGGAGGCGTTCCCGTTCTCCGCTACGCGCCGCTACTCGCCGGCGTGGCCGCTTTGGCGCTTTTCGGCGCCCTTGCCCTGTCCATGCTCATCGGTCCGGCTCCGCCGCCCTTCCACGGCCTGGACGAAACCGTCACGACTTGGGCGGTAACCGGGCGCGAGACCGCGCTCACCGCTGTTGCCACGCTGCTGCACTATGGGGGCATGCGGCCGTGGGGAGCCGTGCCGATGGTGATCATCCTCGCGCCCCTGGCCTGGGCGCGCCGCTGGAGCGACCTCGCGCTGGTGCTCTTGGCCTGGATTTTCACCTCAGCCATCACCGTGGAGGCATTCAAGGAACTGTTGGGCCGTCCGCGCCCCCCTGAGCCACTCGTGGCCACTCACACTTCGGCTTTCCCCTCTGGCCACACCGCCTACGCCGCCGTCATGGGGATGGCGCTGGTCGCGGTGGCGCGGAACCACCGCGCCTGGGCACTGGCGGCGACGCTGGCCGTGACGGTCGTCATGGCCTGGAGCAGGATCTACCTAGGGGCGCACTGGCTCTCCGACACCGTCGGCGGGGCCCTCCTCGGGTGGGGCATCGCGTTGCTGCTGTGGGGCCTGTGGCCCGCTCGTCCCCCGCTGGCTGCCCGGCAGAGCCACCCGGCCCCACCACCGGCCCCTCTGCAACGTCGACCGGGCCGCCGTGACGCACCGCTGCGCTCCTCCCGGGCGCGCGCCAGACGCACGAGACCGGCATCGAAGCCGCTGGGCCGGCGGTAGGCCAGCCAGCCGCTGTAGGACCACAATGGCCCTCCTGGACGGCACTGGGCGACGACGGACCGGGAAACCAGGGCAGGGGCGGGGAAAGGCCCGACCGTTGAGAGGCGAGAGCAACCAATAGGCTGGGGGTGTGTCCGAAACGCTGTTCGACGACGCCGGGGCCGAAGCGCAGCGCAGCCAAGAGCCGCTGGCGGTGCGCATGCGTCCCCGCACCCTCGACGAAGTAGTGGGCCAGCCCCACTTGCTGGGCCCCGGCAGCCCGCTGCGCCGCCTCGTCGAAGACGACGCCCCCATGTCGCTGTTCCTGTGGGGTCCGCCGGGCACCGGCAAAACCACCCTGGCCAGTGTCGTCAGCCGGGTGACCCAGCGCCGCTTCGTGGAACTGTCGGCCGTCACCGCCGGAGTCAAGGACGTGCGCGCCGTCATCGACGAGGCGCGCCGCGAGATGGGCATGCGCGGCACCCGCACGCTGCTGTTCATCGACGAGGTGCACCGCTTCACCAAGACCCAGCAAGACGCGCTCCTGCCGGCAGTGGAGAACCGGTGGGTCAGCTTCATCGGCGCCACCACCGAGAACCCGTTTTTCTCCGTGATCAGCCCCCTCATGTCGCGCTCCCTGCTGCTGACCCTGCAATCCCTTGACGACGCCGACATCCGCACCGTCGTCGAGCGCGCCCTAACCGAGCAGCACGGCCTCAACGGGGCCTACACGCTCACCGACGAGGCCTTCGACCACCTCGTACAGTTGGCCGGCGGCGACGCGCGACGCTCGCTGACCTACCTGGAGGCGGCCGTGCTCGTGGCCGGGCAACGCCGCGAGATCACCGGCGACGACGTCGAACGTGCCGTCGACCGCCATGCCGTGCGCTACGACCGTTCCGGCGACCAGCATTACGACGTCGTCAGCGCCTTCATCAAGAGCATGCGCGGCAGTGACGTCGACGCGGCCCTGCACTACCTGGCGCGCATGATCGAAGCCGGCGAGGACCCACGCTTCATCGCCCGCCGCATCGTCGTCCACGCCAGCGAGGACGTCGGCATGGCCGACCCCACCGCCCTACAGGCCGCCGTGGCCGCCGCCCAGGCCGTCGATCTGATCGGGCTGCCCGAGGCCCGCATCAACCTCGCCCAGGCCGTCATCCATATCGCGTTGGCCCCCAAGTCCAACGCGGTCATCACCGCCATCGACGCGGCCATGGCCGACGTGCGCGCCGGGCGAGTCGGCCCCGTGCCGCTCCACCTGCGCGACGCCCACTACAAGGGCGCCCAACAGTTGGGCCACGGCGAGGGCTACCAGTACGCCCACGACCATCCCGGCGGGGTAGCCGCCCAACGCTACGCCCCCGACGCCGTGGCCGACCGCGAGTACTACCGCCCCACCTCCCACGGTG
This sequence comes from Salinactinospora qingdaonensis, assembly GCF_039539445.1. NCBI lineage: Bacteria > Bacillati > Actinomycetota > Actinomycetes > Streptosporangiales > Nocardiopsidaceae > Salinactinospora > Salinactinospora qingdaonensis. Next base: position 25,229 of record NZ_BAABDD010000011.1, on the reverse strand, counting down.
CCGAGCGCCGCTTCGGTGAGATCCTCACCCGCATCAAGGAGGCCCTGCGCGGGCGCGCGACATGACCGCTCCGCCGCGGCGCGCCCCCTCGCCACACGGGCGCGCCGCCACTAGCCAGATGCGGTCAGTCCTCTTCTTCCCATTTGCCTCCCCGGACGGTGTGGTTGCCCCCGGATGCGGCCCCGATCGCCGACACCGCCGAAGATGCGCGTTACCGTCAGCGGTTCCGCAGCATCCGTGACGAAACCGAGAACTTCCGCGCTCGCAGCTACGCCAACCGACAGCCGCGCCACGCTTCGCAGCGGCTCGGCCATCTCGACTGGGAAGAGCCCCCGGCGCTTCGCGCCCAACCGTGTGATCGGCCGGGTCCTGCTGTGCCAAAGGCCGCCTCCCTCGACCACTTACCGGCTTCGCAGGCAGCACTACCGAGTCCTTTTCCCAGGGTGCCAACCCCAGCACTCCCGGCGCCGTCCGGCGCTGGAACCGCTGCGCTTCCCCGACAGCCCCAGGTGGCCGCGGCCGTGCGCGTCGACGCCGCCCCCACGCCTTGAGACGATCTGGCACGCGCGCGAAATCCACGGCCAGCAGTGATGGGGGAGAGCGAAGAGAAAACCCATAAGGCAACTATTGGCTACTGTGCGGATTCTCGCTCGTTCTTGCGGTCATGCGCTAAGGATCGGCAGAAACCGACCATCTTTCCCGCGCACCCTGGCCGCGTTCTGGCGCTGTGAACCGCTGGCAGGGGAAAGCCCGTCCGAACCACGGCTGTCGCCACAAGGGGGAGTGGTTCCCACCACGATCCCCTGCCGTCACCGCATCAACCTGCACGACCGAGCGCACCGCCCCAACCATCCGGCCCGCCCGGGACGACGCCTCGGCCGCTCACTCGGCCCAGCAGCGCCTACTGCGACGGGGTGAAGATCTCGGTGATCCGTACGATCTCAGGCACCTCCGAGGACGGGGACGCTCCAGCGGTGTTCGACGTCCCGGCCGTAGGGGCGGTGCCGCTCGCGCCGGGCGTCTCCTCACCCGCCGCGGCGAACTCCACCTCAGCGATCACGACCTGGCCCCAGCCCAGGTAGTTGATGAAGTCCTGACCGGTGACCTCGTAGGTACCCCGCCCTTGCGGGTCGGAGGAGACCTGCCCCGGGGACAGGCAGAACTGTGCGCACATCACCTCGGCGTCGGGGGCGATGTAGGCTTCCGACGGCTGCGACGACTCCGCGACCTCGACGAAACCGCTGCTGAACTGCTCGGGGGTGAGCTGCTCGGCTCCCGGCGACGGCTCCGGCGAGACCCCGGAGCGCTCCACCTCCGTGTAGACCCACGGCCCCTGCACCGGGTTGGGCTGCTCCAGCGCCTCGAAACGCACCAGCGCCGTGCGCGGCCCCTCCGGCGTCGTCGACTCCGTCGGCGTCGACGTCGGTGTGGTCGAGGGCGAGGAGGAAGGCGCCGCCTCAGGCGGACCACCCATGGCCGCCACACCGGCCCACGTCGCACCCCCGACCACCACTACGGCCAGTACCACACCGCCGGCCACAAGCGCCAGTCGGCCACCCGGCCTGCCGGTACCGGATGTGCCGCCTGCCCCCTTGCCGTCCAGGCGCACCACCCGAGGCAGCCCCGCCGGCTCCACGATCCCCCGCCATTCGCGCGCGAGCACCCGCGTGATCGACGTGCCCGCCACCGGCGTGGCCCCCGCCACCTCCGACGACAGCGACTCCCCAACAGCACCCACGGCCTCCAGCAACTCCCGTGCCGTTGGGCGATCATCGGGGGTGGGGGAAAGGCAGTCGCGTACCAGAGGCTCAAGTTCTGCGTTGACTCCCGCAAGGTCGGGGCCGTCGCCCGACTGCTCCCCGAACGGCAACCGGCCGGTCGAGGCGAAAGCCACCACCGCCCCCCACGCGAACACGTCGCCGGCCGCCGTGGGTGGGCCACCCCGGAGCCGCTCCGGGCTCGTCCACGCCGCCGCGTGCGGCGGCGCGAGCGCGTCACCGGGCAGCGCGCAGTCCAGCACCCGCGGCCCCGACGAGGTGAGCACCACGTTGCCGGGCTTGAGGTCACCGTGGGCCAGCTCGAAGCGGTGCAGCGTCGCAAGGCTCTCCGCCAGCCCCGCCCCCAGGGCGACCAGCCTGCCATCGCTGAGCGCTCCGCGCTTGCGCACGTACTGCTCCAGCATGACCCCGGGCACGAAGGGCATGGCCAGCCAAGGCACCCGCGCGTTGGCGTCGAACGCGATCGGGCGCACATAGCCGCGGCCGTCCACCCCCGTCAGCGCCCGCAGCCGGCGGTCCAACTCCGCGCGAACCGCCTCGTCAGCCGGGTAAGCGGCATGGGGCACCTTCACGGCCACCACAGTGGCGTCGCCAGTGGCTGCCGGGTCCACTGCCGCGTACACCGTCGCGGCACGACCGGAATTGACGCGCCCGATCAGCACGTAGGGGCCAATCGTGCGCGGATCTTCATTGGCCAGGGGAGCGAGATCCGGCGGGACCAGAACGGAGACTGTCCGCTCCGCGCGTCGACTCATACGGGGGTCCTGTCTTCTGCGGATTGGGCGGCGGGAGGCGGACCTTCCCGGCAATCGTCCACTGGCGATCCGGGGAGACCCGCCTCTGGGGAGAGGTCATTGCTTATCCGGTATTGTGCCTGAATCTCGACCGAACCTTGGGGTGAGATGGCGCCTGTTTCCTGGCAAGGCACTGCGCTGGCCACCGCAAAGACCGATCTGTTCGGCTCTGTGGCACCACATAGGCACAGTACTGTCACGACTTTCATGACGCGCCGCTCAGTCGAGCGGTCGGCACGCCTCCAGGCACGATAGGGTCGAACCGATTCAGATTTCGGTTCGTCGACCGGGCCGGTACGGCGGGCGCCGGTAGGAGAGCACCCCTCACACCCTGGCAGGGGAGCCCCCTCTCTACAGCGGTTCCCGCGAGCCCCTGCCTTCCTCTCCCGCCCGGCGACAGCTCACCCCAACTCGTCAACGGAGTCCGCATGCTCACCGGAGCAGAGGTAGCCGCTCTGATCGTCGCCGTGGTCTGGGCGATCCTCACGGCGTTCCTGTGCGTGGCCCTCGTCAAGCTCATCCGGCTGCTCAACGAGACGACCAAGGTCGTCTCGGAGTTCGGTCAACGGACGGCGCCCCTACTCGACGACGTGGCGGCGACCGTGGAGCGGGCCAACGCCTCGCTGGAGCGCATCGAGGAGATCACCGGCAACGTCGCCACCACCGCCGAGGATGTTTCCAGCATGACCGCACTGACACGCTCGGCGGTCACCGGCCCCCTGGTCAAGGTCGCCTCGGTGTCCTACGGCGTGCGCCGTGTACTAGGGCAGCGCCGTGCGCTGGCCCTCGTGCGGACGCGCCGACGGAAGGAGCGCGCATGATCGGTCGCATCGTCTATTTCGCCGCCGGGGCCGCCCTCGGCGGATACGTCGTCTACAAGCTCAACCGCGCCGCCCGCTCGTGGAGCCCCGAGGGCATCGCCCACCGGGTCGAGGACCGGGTGGCCGACTACCGCAGCGCCTTGCGCGAGTTCAACGAGGATGTCGCCGCGGCCGTGCAGCAGCGCGAAGCCGAACTGCGCAACCGCCACGAGCCCGCCTCGGCCCGCCCCGCGCTGACCCCCAAGTTCCCCAACGGGACCAGCCCTAACGGCCTTCCCGAACCCCCAGAACACTACCGCCGCCGATAGGCGAGGCCGCTAGCCCGCCGCACAAGGGCGGCCCCTGCTTAGCGGTTAGACCGCCGGGGTTGGCAAGGGCCGCCCACGGGAGTGCTGTCGTGTTCAGTTGTCGCCGGGTGGTATGGCGCCGAGGATGCGTGAGATCTGGGTGGCGATTCCGGTGGCGCTGGTGCCTTCGGGGATGTCGTCGCCGGCTTCGAGGTTCCATTCGGCGCTGCGGTCGTCGCGCATGTCGAGTTCGAGGGTTTGTCCGGTGCGGGGGTTGCGCACCTCCAGCGAGCCCGGGGCGCGGTGGTGAGGGACGTGGACGTCCAGGCCCAGGGCGGTCAGTAGCGCGGTCACGGTTTGGGTGTAGCGGTCGAACTGCTCGTCAGAGAGGTCGCGAGAACCGCACCCGCAAAAGCGACAAAGCCCCAATAGTCCCCCACGGCCGCAGCCCGAACGCCCAACATGCGAGACACTCGTTCGAGAATCAACATTCTCCCCCATCGGGAAAGCGGCATAACCAGCCAAACCGGACGCGGATAGGGGTCGGTGACCGCGCCCAGTGTTGCCACGATCCCGACGAAGGGCGCCCGCTCGGCGATTATGGGCCACCAGGATCGCCCACCGGCCCCGACTCGCCACGATCACGACACCAAAGCCACCCTCTACCCCACCACCCCAACCCCTCGCCCTTCACACCCCTGCCCTACCAGTCAGTAACCCCAACGCCACCCCACCCCGCTCTCGCCGCCCGCACCACCCGGAAACCGCCTCGCCTACCCCGCCCGCCCCCACCGCCGGCAACCCCAAGCGCCACGGCACCGACACCCAAACCACCCTTACCCACCGCTCGTCCTCGCTGCCCTCCGTCGCCGGCCCCGTCCCAAACGAGCAGTACCGATGACCGGACCGCCCCACCCCAACCTCCCAACCTGCCCTTGCCGCCGTCATCGCCAGCACCCCAACGCTCGGTCACCAAACCACCGCCTCTCCACCCACCACCCACCACCCGCCATCGTCGGCTCTCGCCGATTCCCCGCCGTTTCTTCTGTCACCCGTTCACCCTGTAGCCGCGATGAGGTAGAGCAGCGCGTTCATGGTCGTTCCCGAGACGATCTCGCGGTTGCTGATCAGCTCGGGGACGCGGTGTAGTGCGACCCAGTCGATGCGTTCCGACTCCCACACCTCCGTGGGCTCCCCGATGTGCTCAGCGTTGTCAGTGTGGAAAATGTGGTGCTCGGAGTCAGAGATGCCGCTGGTGGGTTGGGTGTAGATAAGGGGCCGCAGCGGCCCCGGGCGCCACCCCGTCTCCTCCTCCACCTCGCGCGCCGCAGCCGACTCCGGAGACTCCCCGCTCTCGATGCCGCCCACCGGAATCTCATAGCCCCAAGAATCAGTAATAAATCGATGTCGCCACAGCAGCAGAACCTCACCAGCCCCATTTGTCACAACAGCACCAGCGCCAGGGGCGGAACGGATGAGTCGATGCTCCAGTCGGCGGCCTCCGGGAATCTCGATATCGGCCACCCGGATGTCCAGCCAGCGGTCCTGATATAGCGGCTTTTCGGAATATACGGTCCAGCGCATACGGCGTTTTCTCTCCGGGGTTGGCGGCGTGTCGAAACCACGTAATCACAGCTACAGCCGCAGCGCTCGGCCTACTATTGTCGGCGCACACCACACCCATGCCCCGTAATTCGGTCACCTATGTCGTGACCACTGGGAAGGACCTTTTATGAGACCGGACGTGTCGTCAGTGGTTGGCTGGCGCGCCAGTAGTGACAGCGCCAATGGCAACGCGAAGTGCGTCGAGATCGGTTGGCACATCAGCAGCCACAGCCCCAGCGGGGGCGCGAGCTGTGTCGAGGCCGGGCCCGTCTTTGACGGTTCGGCTCGTTTCGCGGTGCGCGACTCCACACAGCGCGACCTCGGGTTCCTCTCCTTCGGCCACTCGGAGTGGAACGCCTTTCTCCACGCCGTCCAGCGCGCCGGTCTGTAACGCTCTACCGGTTCCAGCACCCTTACCAGCATTGCGATGCTTTGCTCTGGAGGCATTACACGATGACCTTTACCCGGGTCACTCTGAGATTCGACAATGACGTCACTCAGCTCGTCGACGACGCCGGCCGCCGCACGCACCGGCCGCGAAGCAGTTCGTCAACCATGCGTCGCGCAGTGCCGTGCCGCATCGCATTCCTTGGCGGGAGCCGTGCCGCCTGACGCCGCAGGAGTCGGCACTACCTCCGGCACGTGAGCTGTCCGGATTCGATCGGCTGGGCCGATGACCGCGAGCGCGAGGCGATCCGCTCGCGGTTCCGCCGCGGAGCCCAGCCCACACCGCGTTACCGCCGGCTGCACGCCGGCAGTTCGCCTCGCCGACGCCACCGTCCAGCGCGGGAGCCAGAGCTGGCGCCTGCGCTGGACGCAGTGCCTTGACGCAACGTGTCGCTCGGCAACAGCCGTACCACCTGACACCACACGAGTCGGCGATACGCTCTGGGTTTGGTCTCTCCGGTTTCAATCGACTGGCCGATGACCTGGAGGACGAGGCGATCATCGACAAATCACGGCGGGCATCATGAGCGTCCCCGACGCCAATCTGCTGCTCTATGCCGTCGTCTCCGGGGCCCGCAGCATCCTCGCGCGCACGCTTGGGGAGCAGACGATCAATGGCGCTGTCCGGATCGGTCTCACCCAGCCTGCGGTTTTCGGCTTTTTGCATATCGCCACGAACGCTCGGATACTCCAATCGCCCTTGCCCATCGATGATGCCGTCGAATACGTACATGACTGGCTTGCACATCCCAATGTTGATCTTTTAACACCTGGCCCTGACCACCCTCGGATCGCGCTCGGCCTTCTTCGAAAGAGTCGGCCTCGGCGGGAATCTGACCACAGACGTCCGACTGGCCGCCTACGCCGTCGAGTGTCAGGGCGAGATGCATTCCAACGACACCGAATTCGCCAGGTTCCCTGGGCTGAATTGGGTCACTCCACTCCAGTGAGGCATGGCGCATGATTCCGCTCAGCCGTTCACAACAAAGGACACGGGTGTGGCCTAGCGTCACCACCGTTGACTCAGGCGGCTGGCACACGGAATCAAGATCGTTGAGCTGTTGGATGACGAGTCTCCGGCTGGCGGGGGAGTCCCCGGCGGGCGCAACCTGGACGGACACATGCCGGACCTACCGGCCGAAGCGAGCCGCCGCGAAGCCGTCTAGAGCGGGAATGTTCTTGATACGGTCAGCGTTTGGCAGCGGTAGTATCCTTGTCCGAAAATCGGGGAGAGATACGGCTCGGTTGGTGGCTGCCGTAGGCCCCGTGTGGCGAGTAGCCTTGAGGACAGGTGGGTGTCACCGCCTGTAGCGGGAAGCGGGATCGAATCCGTCGGTAGCAGTGGACTCGCCCCGGTGCTCGGCCAGAGCCGCAGTCGGCATACGCGATGCCCGTCCCGGCCGCCAATCCCTCTACCATAGGCGCCTGAGCACCCGCTGAACGTCGTCACGTCCCCACGCACGGGACCATTCTCAGCCCACCACGGTCGGTGGCTGCGGTAGCAACACAGGAGGGCAACTATGGAGACGGCCGAAATCGCTCGCCGCTTCCTTACTTTCTTTGAAAAAAACGGACACACTGTGGTGCCCTCCGCAAACCTGATCGCTGAGGACCCGACACTGCTGCTGGTCAACGCCGGCATGGTGCCGTTCAAGCCCTACTTCCTGGGCCAGCGCACACCCCCCTACGACCGCGCCACCAGCGTCCAAAAGTGCGTGCGCACCATCGACATCGACGAGGTGGGCAAGACCTCACGCCACGCATCCTTCTTCCAGATGCTGGGCAACTTCTCGTTTGGCGACTACTTCAAAGAGAGCGCCATCCCCTTCGCTTGGAACCTGCTCACCACCCCCGTCGACGAGGGCGGTTTCGGACTGCCCCCCGAGCGGCTGTGGGTCACCGTCTACCTCGACGATGACGAGGCCGAGACCATCTGGCGCGAGCAGGTCGGCGTGCCCCCCGAGCGGATTCAGCGCTTCGGCATGGCCGAGAACTACTGGTCCATGGGCGTGCCCGGTCCGTGTGGCCCCTGCTCGGAGATCTTCTGGGACCGCGGCCCCGAGTACGGCGCCGAGGGCGGCCCCGCCGCCGACGAGAACCGCTACATCGAGGTGTGGAATCTCGTCTTCATGCAGTACGAGCGCGGCCCCGGCTCCGGCAAGGACGACTTCCCCATCCTCGGCGAGCTGCCCAGCAAGAACATCGACACCGGGATGGGTCTGGAGCGGCTGGCCACCATCTTGCAAGGCGTCGACAACATCTACGAGACCGACACCCTGCGCGCCATCCTCAACCGCGCCGCCGAGTTGACCGGCGTCAACTACGGCGACAGCGAGCGCTCCGATGTCAGCCTGCGCGTGGTCGCCGACCACATGCGCACCGCGACCATGCTCGTCTCCGACGGTGTGCGCCCCAGCAACGAGAAGCGCGGCTACGTGCTGCGCCGCATCCTGCGCCGCACCATCCGCAACCTGCGCCTGCTCGCCGGCGACGACGACCTCTACCTGCACGACCTCACCGAGGCCGCCATCGGCGCCATGGCCGACCAGTACGGTGAGCTGCGCACCAACGCCGACGTCATCCACGGCGTGATCGACGCCGAGGAGAAGAACTTCGCCGACACGCTGCGCGCCGGTACCACCCTGTTCAACCGCGCCGCCGAGCGCACCAAGGCCGCCGGCGGCACCGAGTTCTCCGGCTCTGACGCCTTCCAGTTGCACGACACCTACGGTTTCCCCATCGACCTCACCTTGGAGATGGCCGCCGAGCAGGGCCTCACCGTCGACGAGGCCACCTTCCGCGAGCTGATGAGCCAGCAGCGCGACACCGCCAAGCGCGACGCCGCCGCCAAGAAGCTCGGCAACGCCGACATCAGCACCTACGCCCAACTGCTCGACACCTCTGGCGCCACCGAGTTCCTCGGCTACACCGACCACGAGGGCGAAGCCCGCATCCTGGGCCTCATCGTCGACGGGGAGGCGGTGCCCGCCGCCCGCGCCGGCGACCGCGCCGAGGTCGTCCTCGACCGCACCCCCTTCTACGCCGAGAGCGGCGGCCAACTCGCCGACAAAGGCACGCTCAGTGTCGACGGCCGCGGCGTCATCGACATCGACGATGTGCAGCGCCCCATCGCGGGCCTGTCCGTGCACCGCGGCACCGTGCGCAGCGGCGAGCTCGTCGTCGACGACCACGTCCACGCTGCCATCGACACCGACCGGCGCGCCTCGGTGTCGCGCTCGCACTCGGCCACCCACCTGATCCACTCGGCGCTGCGCAACGCGCTGGGGCCTTCAGCCGGGCAGGCCGGTTCGGAAAACCAACCCGGCCGGCTGCGGTTCGACTTCACCGCCGAGCGCGCCCTCGACACCTCTGAGCTGGCCGAGGTCGAGGAGGAGGTCAACACCGTCCTCTCCGGCGACATCCCGGTGCGCGACTTCCAGACCTCGCTCGACGACGCCCTGGCCATGGGCGCGCTGGCCATGTTCGGAGAGAAATACGGCGACCAGGTGCGCGTGGTGGAGATGAGCGACTACTCCCGTGAGCTGTGCGGAGGGACCCACGTTGCCGCCACTGGCCAGCTCGGCGTCGTCAAGCTGCTGGGCGAATCTTCGGTGGGCTCGGGAGTGCGCCGTGTCGAGGCCGCTGTGGGCTTGGACGCCTTCCGCCGCCTCTCGCGTGAGTCGCTGCTGGTGAGCCGGCTGGCCGAGCAGCTCAAGGCCCCGCGTGAGGAGCTGCCCGAACGCATCGACACCGTGCTCACTCGGCTGCGCTCGGCGGAGAAAGAAGTCGAGCGGCTGCGCGCCGCCCAGGTGCTCCAAGCCGCCGAAGGGCTGGCCGCCGGCGCTCGCGACCACGGCGATACCCGGCTGGTCACCCACCGCGCGCCGGACGGCACCAGCGGCGATGATCTGCGTAAACTCGCCTTGGATGTGCGGGGCCGGCTGGGGGAGGACCGTCCGGTGGCCGTCGCCGTCGCCGCGGTTCCCCAGGAGCGGCCGGTTATCGTCGTCGCTGTCAACAAGTCAGCTCAGGCCGCCGGGCTCAAGGCCGGCGACCTCGTCGGCACCGCTGCCCGCACCCTTGGGGGTGGCGGCGGTGGCAAGCCCGATGTCGCCCAGGGCGGCGGCAACGACCCCACTGCCATCGACGCCGCGCTGCGCGCCGTCGAGCAGCGGATCTCGGAGGCCACATGAGAATCCCCCACTGTGTGCCGGCGTCAACCACGTCTGGCACCGGCACCTTTCTCCGTTCCGAGGAGCCTGCCCGTTGAGGCATGGCGTACGGATCGCGGTCGACCCGGGCGAAGCCCGCATCGGGGTCGCCCGCAGTGACCCCAGCGCGACGCTCGCCTCGCCGGTCGAGACCATCCGGCGAGGCAAGGGCGATCTCGATCGCATCGCCAAGCTCGCCCGCGAGTACGAGGCGCAGGAAGTCGTCGTCGGCTACCCCACCTCGCTGTCAGGCACCGAAGGCCCTGCGGCGCGCAAAGTGCGTTCCTTTGCTGAGGCACTGGCGCGCCGCGTCGCGCCCGTGCCTGTGCGTCTGGTCGACGAACGCCTGACCACTGTGACAGCACAGAACCAGTTGCACTCCGGAGCGTCCTACGGCAAGCGGGGAGCGCAGGGTGGGCGCGCCCGCCGTCAGGTTATCGACCAGGCGGCTGCCACCGTCCTGCTGCAAACCGCCCTTGACACCGAGCGGCAGACCGGCCTCCCTCCGGGGCAACGCATCGGAGGGCCGCAATGAGCTACGACAATTACCAGGGACAGGAAGGCGTGTCGCGCCGTTCGCGGCGCCGCCAAGACACCGGCGCCGGCGCCACCGCAGAGGAGCGCGATGCCGACCCGCTGACCGACCCATGGCAGCGCGAGTCGAGTCGCGCCAGCCGGGGCCGCCGGGCCCGCCCGTCCCAAGAGGCCTACCATTCCCCAACCGATTCAGAGGAGCTTCGCGAGGCTCGTCCCCGTGGGCGACGCCATCGACCTGAGGCCACCCCCGACCCCGAGACCGGTTGGAACGAGGCGCTCAACCAGCAGGCGGGTCCCCTCCCCGATGCCGAGCCGCGGGGTCGTCGACACCGCCGCTCCGCCGAGACGGTCGAGTCCACGTCGGTCACCGAGAGTTTCCCCTCAGAGGACGCCGGCCCCCGCCGCAGGCGTCGCCGCCCCACCGACACTGACCCCGGCGATTCGGCCCCCGCCGCTCAGGCGTCCTCCCGCAACACCGCAGCGGCCCCCGTGGCCGAGCCCCCCCATAGCACTGACGACCCCGCCCCCCCCTTCGATCTCCCGTTTGAAACCGACGACGAGTCAGGGTGGCTCGACGGTGCCGGGGAGGATAGCGAAGACGACCGGCCGCGCCGCCGGTCCCGTTCCCGTGGCGCCCGCGAGGTCTCCGACGAGGACGACGAGCCGCCGCGGCGTGATCGCAAGCGTCGCTCGGCTGCCGGCGCCGGGCGCCGCAGCACTGCCTCCCGAAAGTCCCGGCGCGCCGTCCGCAAGCGCAGGCGCAACCGTGGCGCCGGTATCGTCGCGGTCCTGGTGTTGCTGTTGATCGTCGGCGGGGGCGGCACGGCCGGCTTTACCGTGCTGCGCACCTACGTCTTCCCTCCCGACTACGACGGTGAGGGCGAGGGCAGTGTCAAGATCGTCGTCGAGGAGGGATTCACCGGCACCCAGATCGGTCAGGCCCTCAAGGACGAGGGCGTGGTCGCCAGCGTCCGCGCGTTCACCAACGCCATTCGCGGCGAGAATTCCGCCGACTTCGAGCCGGGCACCTACGAGCTGCGCTTGCGCATGAGCGCCGAAGCCGCCGTGGACATGCTGCTCGATCCCGCCTCGCGCATGGGCGAGCAGATCACCATCCGGGAAGGGCTACGCGCCAGTGAGATCATGGAGCAGCTCGCCGAGGAGAGCGGTGTTCCGCTGGAGGAGTTCGAAGCCGCCTACGAGGACCCGGCGGCGCTGGGGCTGCCCGACTACGCCGAGCAGGGCGCTGAAGGGTATCTCTTCCCCGACACCTACGCTTTCGACGCCAGCGCTGACGCCACGCAAATCCTGACCCGCATGGTCGATCGCTACAAGCAAGTGGCCGAGGAGATAGAGCTGGGCAAGCGCGCTGAACAGCAGGGCTACACCGTCAACGAGATCATGGCCATGGCCGCCATCATCCAGGCGGAGTCGGGCAGTGTGGCCGACATGCCCAAGGTGGCGCGGGTGATCTACAACCGGCTCGACGAGGGCATGATGCTGCAAATGGACAGCACCTGCTTCTATGCCCTCGGTGAGTACGGCATCGCGTTAAACGACGAGCAGCAGCAACGCTGCGAGGCCTCCGACAGCGAGTACAAGACCTACTTCCGCCAAGGTCTGCCCGTGGGCCCCATCGTCAGTCCCGGTAAGAGCGCTATCGAAGCGGCACTGCAACCGGCCGATGGCGATTGGCTGTACTTTGTCACCACTGATCCGGAAAACGGGGTCACCAAGTTCGCCGAGACAGAGACGAAGTTCTGGGACCTGGTTGAGGAGTTCAACCAGAACCAGCAAGCCCAGTGAGGTCATCAGCCATGGCTGTGGCTCCGCCGTGCTCACCTCGGGCGTTCCTGGGACACTTCTAGGAGGATTCGTTGTTCACCCGTGCCGCCGTGCTGGGCTCACCCGTGGCGCACTCGCTGTCGCCGGTGCTGCACACCGCCGCCTACACCGCGCTCGGCATCGCCGACACATGGAGCTACGAACGGTTCGAGTGCGGCGAGTCCGAACTGGCCGATTTCCTGGCCGGCTGTGACGACACGTGGGCGGGCCTGTCGTTGACCATGCCCCTCAAGCGCGTCGCGCTGTCGTTGGCCGACGAGGTCAACGAGCCGGCCAACGCCGTGGGCGGGGCCAACACCCTGGTTTTCCACAAGGGTCGGCGCCACGCCTACAACACCGACGTGGCCGGGATCGTGGCAGCGTTGACCGAAGCGGGCATCGAGCGGGTGCGCACGGCGACCATTCTGGGCGCCGGCGCCACCGCCGCTTCGGCGCTGGCGGCTCTGCGGGAGCTGGGGGCGACCGCTCCCGGTGCCGTGACGGCGCTGGCGCGCTCTCTGGACCGTGCCGGCGACTTCACCGCGGCGGCCCAGCGGATGTCGGCGCAGGTGGCGGTGGCGCCGCTGAGCGAGCTCACCGAGCACCTCGACGTCGACATGGTGGTCTCCACGCTCCCGGCAGGAGCTGCCGACGGCCACGCCGCGGCGATCGCCGCCAGCGGTGCCGCGGTCTTCGACGTCGTTTACGCTCCCTGGCCCACGGTTTTGGGCAGCCGTGCGCGCGAGGCCGGGGCCACGGTGGTGGGGGGATTTCCAATGCTGCTGCACCAGGCGGTGTTCCAGGTGGAGCTGATGACGGGCCAATGCGGCATCCCGGTCGAGGATATGCGCGCCGCGGGCGAGGCCGAACTCGCCCAGCGGACCGCCGCGGCGCAGTGAACGCCCGCCGCCGCATCGCGGAATATCTTTCGCCGTTGGAGGGTTGGAAAAGACACAAGGGAGGTCGCGGCCCGGGATGACCGCGGGTAACCGGTGATTCCGGGCCGCGTCGCTGAAAAATCGGCTCCGCGTTCGGTTGGTTGCCGGTGGCGATGGCCAGTCAGCGGTATCCGGCCGCGCGGGGCGACGGATTTCGGTAACCGCCCGTCATTTTCCTGATAGAATGCCAGAAAGTTTGTTCGTCGCAGCTCGTACTGCCAGTAGTAGTATGAGGAGTGTCGAACCGTAAGCGGAGGTCGATCCTCCCACCTACCGGGGTAGTCCCCCGTGTGGGTTACCGGTACCCGGCCGGTCGAGCCGGCGCTTCGGCGTCTGCGTCGTACGGACCGGAGGAGAGTCGGTGATCGCCCGAGATTCGGCGCCACCGTCGTCTTCGCCTTCCGGTGGATCACCCCGCTTGCACATGCTGGCGGGGTTTTTGCTTTCGGGCCCGAGGGCCTGGGCGGCCCCCCAACACATACGCAACACGACAAGGCTAGGGAGGGGTCCCATCAGCGCTGAGCCCCGCATCAATGACCGTATCCGGGTTCCCGAGGTCCGACTCGTCGGACCCAATGGCGAGCAGGTCGGTATCGTGTCCGTGCAGGACGCGCTGCGCCTCGCTCAGGAGGCTGACCTCGATCTCGTTGAGGTCGCGCCGACCGCCCGCCCGCCGGTCGCCAAGCTGATGGACTACGGCAAATACAAGTACGATTCGGCGGTCAAGGCGCGTGAGTCGCGCAAGAACCAGGCGAACACGATCATCAAGGAGATCAAGCTTCGCCCCAAGATCGACCCGCACGACTACGAGACCAAGAAGGGTCACGTCGAGCGGTTCCTCAAGGGGGGCGACAAGGTCAAGGTGACGATCATGTTCCGAGGCCGTGAGCAGTCGCGTCCCGAATTGGGGTACCGGCTGTTGAGCCGGCTCGCCGAAGACGTCCAAGAGCTTGGGCAGGTCGAGTCACAGCCCAAGCAGGACGGCCGCAACATGGTCATGGTGATCGGCCCGCACAAGCGACGCTCCGACCAGAAGTCCGAGTCCCGTTCGCAGGGCCGGCAGCGTCGTGAGCAGCGTCAAGCGGCGCAGGGGAGCTAACCTCCGAACCCCGGTGTGCGGTTCACCGGGCCCCGCCAGCCAGGGGGACCCGGGGAACCGGCATGTGCGCGTCCCGCGCACGCCGGATTCCCCGGGCCCGTCCACTGCCTCAGGGGCGACCGGGCACAACAGCGTGCGACACGGCCCCGCAGCGGGGAATGTGCTCACGCGGGCCTGAGCAGTGTGAAGCGAGCAGTGCCCGTGCCGCCGATCCCGGCGGCACTTTTTCGAGTGAAGCTGTAAGGAGACGACGGCGACTATGCCGAAGAACAAATCCCACAGTGGAGCCAACAAGCGTTTTCGCGTGACCGGCTCCGGCAAAATCATGCGCCGCCGTGCCAACAAGAACCACCTCCTGGAGCACAAGTCCTCCAAGCGCACCCGGCGCCTCTCCAAAGAGGTCCCGATGGCGCGGGCCGACTCCAGGAGGATCAAGAAGCTGCTCCCCTAGCAGCGGGCTCTGCCGCCGCAGAACCGGGACCGAGTGGAACGCGCGGCACCCCGCTCTACCACCCCCGGATGACCATGTTCGCAACCGGCTCCCCTCCACCTCCAGGAGGAGCAGAGCCGACCGGTGATGCACGCAACGCGCACCGGAAACCCACAAGGGAGTCACAGTGGCACGCGTGAAGCGGTCTCTCAACGCCAAGAAGAAGCGTCGGGTTATCCTCGAACGCGCCAGCGGATACCGTGGCCAGCGGTCACGCCTGTACCGCAAGGCCAAGGAGCAGATGCTCCACTCGATGACCTACTCCTACCGGGACCGTAAGGACCGCAAGGGCCAGTTCCGGAAGCTGTGGATTCAGCGCATCAACGCTGCCGCTCGCGCCAACGGGCTGACCTACAACCGGTTCATGCAGGGGCTCAAGAGTGCCGGTATCGAGGTCGACCGCAGGATGCTCGCCGAGCTCGCCGTCAACGACGAAGCCGCCTTCGCCACGCTCGTCGAGACCGCCAAGCAGGCGCTGCCCGCCTCCCCGCAGGCCGGCTCGCAGCAGGCTCAGGCCACGGCCTAGAAGCAGCGATTCCATGTGGCAGGGAGTCGCCACGATCGCCACGGCCGTCCAGCCGTGGCGATCCCCGGTCGTTCCCAGCGCCGGCGCCTGCCCCGCCACTGGTTCGCGTAACCGGTCATGACCCCCACCCACGAATTCACCAGCGCTCGGTCGCCCCGGATTAAGGCGGCCCGGCGCTTGGCTAAGCGCGCGTTTCGTCAGCGCGAGCGACTGTTCCTCGCCGAAGGGCCACAAGCGGTCCGTGAAGCTTTGGCGCGCAGTGGCGTGGTGCGCGAGATGTTCGGGACAGCCGAGGCCACGCACCGCCACGCCGATCTGGTCGCCGCCGCGGAGGCCTCCGGTGCTCCCGTGCATCGGGTGAGTACGGAGGTTATGGCCGAGCTCGCCCAGACGGTCACCCCGCAAGGGCTGTTGGCGGTCTGTGGCTTCATCGACCGCGGGCTCGACGAGCTTGGCCCGGTGCGCCTCGCGGTGGTGTTGACCCACGTCCGCGATCCCGGCAATGCCGGTACGGTGCTGCGCACTGCCGACGCCGCCGGTGCCGACGTCGTCGTTTTCACCGACGCCTCCGTCGACCCCTACAACAGTAAGTGTGTGCGCGCCTCCGCCGGCAGCCTTTTCCACCTGCCCGTCGTGGTTGGCCCGCGCATTGGGGAGGTCGTCACCCACCTGCGGGGGAGGGGGGCGCGGGTGCTGGCCGCTGACGGCAGCGGCGATCGTAGCCTTGACGACGCTACCGACAGCGGTGAGCTGGCCGGTCCGGTCGCGTGGGTTTTCGGCAACGAAGCGTGGGGGCTACCTGAGGAGACGCTGGCGCTAACCGACCAAGCGGTGAGTGTGCCGATCTATGGCAGCGCCGAAAGTCTCAATCTCGCTACAGCCGCAGCCGTGTGTCTCTACACCACGGCACGCGAACAGCGTCGGGATGCGTCGGTGGGGGGCTGAATCCCTGTCGGATACGGGACATCAGCCCATGGCGGTGAGCGCTATGCCTTATAGGCGTAACTACCCGTAACACGGGTATTACCTGCATCTTTCCTGGTGCGGGTCGCGCGGCTCCCTGGCTGGAAAAGTGCATTGTCGTGGTTTGTCGGAATCCCGATTAAAAACCACTGAAGAGGTGGGTTGGATTGGGTTGCTCGCCTACCCACGGTTGCCGATACGCTCAGTGCCGCGAGAAGGGGCCCGGCGGCCGACCGCATTCGGTACCGCGCATGCGTGGCACAGGCACGCCTGCGGGTGCGTAGCGGGCGCGATAAGCGGGTACTGATTTTCGGTGGTGTCGTCGGCTGATTCGGAATTCGGCGGCGGAAAAGACGAGCGGATTCGCACTCAGCGGCGCGGATGTGCACATATATGGCTTGGGAGGCGGTCGTGGGCGGCGACCAGTCGGCGGATGGTGCGTCCCGCGGGTTGTACAGCGCTCAGCCCGTTCCAGCGGAGCCGGCAGCGGGTGAAGTGAGAGACACTCCGCTCGCCGCGGGCGACCGCATCGGCGCCGACGAACTACCCGACGGTTTGGTGGTAGCCGACCACTTCGGCCGGGTGGTGATCTTCAACCATATGGCGGCCCGGCTCACCCGGACAGCGGCGACGGCGATGCTGGGCCGGCCCTTGCGCGAGGTGCTTCCGCTCTACGATGCTGAGGGGCGCGACTGGTGGGAGTGCACCGACCCCTATGACGGGTTGCGTACCCGCACCCGCCAGCCCGAGCGGCTGCTGTATCTGACGGACGGCCGCGAGATCCTCATGTCGGCCCGCTATGTGCGTGCCCATCGCGGCGGTGACCTAGTGCGCCTAGTTGTTACTCTGCGTGATGCCACGCATCGTTCGCGTCACGAACGTAGTCGGGCCGATCTCGTCTCCACTGTGGCCCACGAGCTACGTTCCCCGTTGACCAGCGTCAAAGGCTTCACAGCGACCCTGCTCGCCAAATGGGAGAGCTTCACCGAACCCCAGAAGCTCTTCATGCTGCGTACCGTCAATGCCGACGCCGACCGGGTAACGCGGCTGATCACCGAACTGCTCGACATCTCCCGCATCGAGTCCGGCCGGTTGGAGCTGCGTCGCCAGGTGGTCGATCTCGCCGAACGCGCCCGCAAGATCATCGACGGTCGAGTCGTGGCCGGTGAGCCCGCCGAGCGGTTCCAGTTGGATGTCAACGGACCGCTGCCGGAGATGTGGCTCGACGTCGACAAGGTCGACCAGATCATCACCAACCTCGTCGAAAACGCCGTGCGGCACGGCGCTGGTACTGTCACTGTTGTGATCGAGCCACACGAGGGAGGAGCGGCGGTGTCTGTGCGCGACGAGGGCGAGGGCATCGCGCCTGAGGCCATCCCGCGCGTCTTTCGCCAGTTCTGGCGCGGTAAGCGCCGTGGCGGCACCGGTCTGGGGCTCTTCATCGTTAAAGGGCTCATCGAGGCCCACGGCGGCACGATCACGGTCGGGCGCGCCCCCAGCGGCGGCGCGGAGTTCCGATTTATCATGCCCGCCGGTACTCCTGAGTTCGCCTGAGCGAATCCGGACCATGCGGCGGGCGAACCGCAAGCTCAACGTGTCGGCTCTGCGTCCACCTCCACGGGAGGTGGACCGTGACAGCCGCCGCGCCTGCGGCGCGGGCGGCGCGAGGCAATCACCATGTCTGCACCCAATAATTCCTACGACCCCGTCGAGGTGACCCCTCTCCACCCGGACGAGGTCGCCCGCATGCGCGACGAGGCGCTGCGAGCCGTCGCCGAGGCGGCCAGCCTGGAGCAACTCAAGGAAGTGCGCCTCGCCCACGCCGGCGACCGGTCGCCCTTGGCACTGGCCAACCGTGAGATCGGGGCACTGCCTCCCGCGGCGCGCGCCGACGCCGGCAAGCGGGTGGGGGGCGCCAGGCGCGAGATCTCCGAGGCGATCAAGGCCCGCCAGGCCGAACTGGAGGCGGAGCGCGACGCCCGTGTCCTCGTCGAGGAGGCCGTCGACGTCACCTTGCCCTGGGACCGGTCTCAGCGCGGCGCCCGGCACCCGCTGACCACCATCGCCGAGCGCATGACCGACATCTTCGTCGGGATGGGTTTCGAGGTGGCCGAGGGGCCCGAGATCGAAGCCGAGTGGTTCAACTTTGACGCGCTCAACTTCCTGCCCGACCACCCGGCGCGCACCATGCAGGACACCTTCTTCGTCGAGGCCCCCTCCGGCGGCCCCTCCAACATGGTCCTGCGCACGCACACCTCACCGGTGCAGGTCCGGGCCCTGCTCGACCGGGAGCCACCGGTCTACGTGGTCGCTCCCGGCAAGACGTTTCGCACCGACGAGCTCGACGCCACCCACACCCCGGTGTTCCACCAACTAGAGGGGCTGGTCGTCGACGAGGGCATCACCATGGCGCACCTGCGTGGCGCCATTGACGCCTTCGTGTCGGGCATGTTCGGCGCCGGGCTCAAGACCCGCTTCCGCCCGTCCTACTTCCCCTTCACCGAGCCGTCGGCCGAAGTGGACATGCAGTGCTTCGTCTGCCGTGGAGCCTCGGTGGGCAACCCCGACCGTCCCTGCCGTACCTGCGGTTCGGAGGGGTGGATCGAGGTGGCCGGCTGCGGCATCGTCAACCCGCGGGTCCTCACCGCTGCCGGCGTCGACACCGAGCGCTACAGCGGCTGGGCGTTCGGCCTGGGGGTGGAGCGGACCCTGATGTTCGCTCACGGTGTTTCCGACATGCACGACATGGTCGAGGGAGATGTGCGGTTCACCTCGGCTTTCGGGATGGAGATCTGATGCGCGTCCCCGTTTCCTGGCTACGCGACTACGTCGACCTGCCCGCCGACGTCACGGCTCGCGACGTAGCCACCCGGCTCATCACAGCGGGCCTGGAGGTCGAGACCGTCGACGAACTGGGGACCGACATCACCGGCCCGCTCGTGGTCGGCCGTGTCCTCAGCATCGAGGAGCTGACCGGCTTCAAAAAGCCCATCCGCTACTGCCGTGTCGACGTTGGCGAGGCCAACGGCACCGGCGAGGAGCAGCACATCGTCTGCGGCGCCCGCAACTTCTCCGAAGGTGACCTGGTCGTGGTGGCGCTGCCGGGCGCGGTCCTGCCCGGCGGGTTCGCCATCTCGGCACGCACGACCTACGGCAAAGTCTCGGAAGGCATGATCTGCTCTCCCACCGAGCTGGGGCTATGGGAGGACCACGCCGGCATCCTCGTCTTGGACCAGGGTCTGGCCGCTCCCGGCGCCGACGCCTTCGAGCTGCTGGGGCTGCGCGACGAGGTTCTCGACATCGCCGTCACCCCCGATCGGGGCTATGCGTTGTCGGTGCGTGGGGTGGCCCGCGAGGTCGCCACCCTTTACGAGGCGGCCTTCCGTGACCCCGCCGACGTCAAGCTGCCCGAGAGCGGAGGGGAAGGCTACCCCGCCACGGTGGCCGATCCTGCGCTGTGTTCGCGCTACGTGCTGCGTGGTGTCACCGGTTTCGACCCGCAAGCCCCCAGCCCGATGTGGCTCAAGCGGCGGCTGGCCATGTGTGGAGTGCGCGCTATCTCGCTGGCGGTCGACGTCACCAACTACGTCATGCTCGAAATGGGGCAGCCGCTGCACGCCTGGGACCGCGACAAGCTCAGCGGCCCCATCGTCGTGCGTGCCGCGCGTGAAGGCGAGCAACTGGAGACGCTCGACCACGTCACGCGCACGCTCGACCCCGACGACATCCTCATCACCGACAAGTCGGGTCCCATCAACATCGCCGGTGTCATGGGCGGGCTGTCTACCGAGATCAGTGAACTGTCCACCGAGGTCCTCATCGAGGCGGCCCACTTCGCCGAAACCCACATCGCCCGCACCTCGCGGCGCCACCAGCTCGCTTCGGAGTCCTCCAGGCGCTTCGAGCGCGGCATCGACTCCGCGATGCAGTTGGCCGCGGCTACCCGCGCGGTCAGCCTGCTGGCCGAACTGGGCGGAGCCCGCATCGAGGCCGGCCTCACCCACATCGACCTCACCACCCCGCGCGAGCCCATCGTCATCGCCGCCGATCTGGCCTCTCGCGTGGCCGGCGTCGACTATCCGCCGGGAACCGCAGCGACGCGGCTGCGCCAAGTGGGCTGCGAGGTCGTCGAGGACGGCACTACTCTGCGGGTCACCCCCCCGCCGTGGCGCCCCGATCTCACCGACCCCAATGACCTCACCGAGGAGGTCATCCGCTACGAGGGCTACGAGAACATCCCCTCGATCCCGCCACGCGCCCCCGCTGGACGCGGGCTGACCGAGAGCCAGCGGCTACGCCGGTCGGTGAGCCGGGGGCTGGCCGGGGCCGGCTTCATCGAGGTGCTCAGCTACCCCTTCGTGGGGCACGGCGACTTCGACGCCCTCCAACTCGACACCGACGACCCGCGCCGTCGGGCGGTCACGCTGGCCAACCCGCTCAGCAGCGACGAGCCCCTGATGCGTACCACCCTGCTGCCGGGGCTGCTCAAGACGCTGGTCCGCAACGTCGGCCGCGGCTTCAACGACGTCGCCCTGTTCGAGGTGGGGCTGGTCTACCAGCCACGCGCCCACGCGCCCGAACGTGCCCCCATCCTGACCGTGGACCGGGGCCCCACCGAGGCCGAACTCGGATCGCTGCGCGCCGCGCTGCCCGACCAACCGCGCCGAGTCGGCGCTGTCCTGGCCGGTGACCGCCAGTGGGCCGGGTGGTGGGGGGCGGGCCGCGCCGCCGGGTGGGCCGATGCCATCGAGGCCGCCCGTGAGGTCGGCCGGCTCGTCGGCGCCGAGCTCACTGTCCACGCCGACCAGTACGCCCCGTGGCACCCGGGCCGGTGTGCGGTGCTCCACGCTCACGGCCCCCAGGGTGAGGTCGCCGTCGGCCACGCCGGGGAACTGCATCCCCGCGTCATCGCCGCCTACGGCTTGCCCGAACGTACCGTGGCCATGGAAGTCGACCTCGATCTCCTGGAGAGCGCGCGCACCGGTGTCGTCGCCCCCACGGTGTCGGGCTACCCGGTGGCCACCCAAGACGTGGCTCTGGTGGTCGCTGACTCCGTACCCGCCGCCGAGGTCGAGGCCGCACTACGCGCGGGGGCCGGCGCGCTGCTGGAGAGTGTCCGGCTCTTCGACGTCTACACCGGCGCTCAGGTCGGGGAGGGACACAAGTCGCTCGCCTACACGCTGCGCTTGCGTGCCCCAGAGCGTACCCTGACCACCGAGGAAATCGCAGCGGCACGGGACGCCGCCGTGGCCGCTGCGGCCGAGCGCACGGGAGCGACCTTGCGCGCATAGTCCGCCCCGCCCGCGTCGGCAGAATCGCTTCCTGGGAAGATTTTTCTGAGTATGTTCAACTGTGAAGCCGCGCCGACGCGGGCAGGGAGGGGCAATCACAATCCATGACCTCGCGTATCCGTGAAACCGCAGCAGCGGAGCCGGTCACCTCAGACATCACCGACGATGAACTCATCACCGCCTGGGGATTGCTCCACGAGGCGTTCCACACACTCCAGCCCCTCCTCCTCGAAGGGCTCGACCCCGATTCCCCCACCATGTCCGGCCCGTGGTTCGAGGTGCTGCTCCGACTCCAACGCTCCCCAGAGCACCGGCTGCCGATGAGCCAACTCGCCCGCGAAGTGAGCCTGAGCAGCGGCGGATTCACCAAGCTCGCCGACCGGATGGAACAGCGCGGCTACCTGCGACGCCAGGCCTGCCCCTCCGACCGGCGCATGACTTATGCCGAACTCACCGACAGTGGGCTCGACGTCGCCGAACGCGCCAGGGAGAAACACCTCGAACTGCTGCGCCGCTACGTGCTCGCCCCGCTGGGCGCCGAAGGGCTGCGTAACTTCGCAGCGGCTGCCCGCACCCTGCGCGACGAGTCCGGCAAAGCAGAACAGGAACCGCTCTGCCCGCCATCGTGCTAGGTTGCCCGAGTTAGGTTACTGGTCGCACCCTGACCCAGGGGAGGGGCGTTGACGTTGCCCGTGTTCACCGCAGGGCAGCAGCGTCCCAGCCGACACGCCGGCCCCACCGGGCGCGTCGTGTCCTGAACCCGCCCCCGACGGCACTGGCGGGCCACGCGCCTCTCGCATAGCCGACGGCGCCAGACCCGGCAGACCGCCCGATCTACCCTGCCCGTACCGTTGGCAGTGAGCCTTTGGCCGTGTGAGGGGACCAGCGCCCCCGTCCCCTCACACGCCACCAACAATCCGCCGGGTGGGCACATACGCCCCCCACGACGTTCACCCCAGCCCCGAGCCCAGGTTCGGGGCAGCTCGGAGGTGTTGGATGAACAACCCAACCGGGGGCCACCTGGCAGCCGCCTCGGAGACAGTCATCACCGACCGGGACTCGTTGCGCGCGATCATCGGTGACCCCCACTCGACTGTGCTGGACAAAGACATCGGCCGTATCGACGCCCACGTCTGCGCCTTCATCGCGTGCGCCCCACTGGCGCTGCTGGCCACCTCCGGCGCCGACGGCTCCTGCGATGTCTCCCCGCGCGGCGAACGCCCCGGTGGCTTCCACGTCCTCGACGAGCACACCCTCGCCCTCCCCGAACGCCCCGGTAACCGCCGCGCCGACAGCCTCGTCAACATCATCGACCACCCACAGGTGGGCCTGCTGTTCTGCGTTCCCGGCCGAGAAGAGGTCGTGCGCGTCAACGGTCACGCCGAACTCGTGGCCGCTGCCCCCTTCCTCGCCGACATGGCCGTCAACGGCCGCATGCCGAAGCTGGCCATCCGGGTCTACGCGCGTGAGGTGTTCTTCCACTGCGCCAAGGCACTGCGCCGCTCGTCCCTGTGGCACCCCCACGCCTGGCCCGACGCCTCGGGGCTGGCCTCACTGGGCCGCGTGCTCAAAGACCAACTGAGGGTCGACGAGACCGCTGACCGTATCGACGCCGGCCTGCGCCACGACGCCGAGACCAACCTCTACTGACACGCAACCGCCCGTACCGATTCGCCCCCGCCCCCAGCGCGAACCTGGACGGATGAGCCTGGGAAGAAGATCCCCTCATGAAACTCATCGCTAGCGCGGCCGAGATGCGCGCCATCCCGCGTTCCACCGAGTTCCGCAACGGCAGGGTGTCTTTCTGGCACCGCCAACTCGGGACCACCGAGCGCCGTCGTGCGCTGCCCGGACCCGCCGACTACGACGTGTGCATCGTCGGCGGCGGATACACCGGCCTGTGGAGCGCCTACTACCTCAAAAAGGCCCGACCCGACCTGCGCGTGGCAGTCCTGGAACGCGAGTTCTGCGGTTTCGGCGCCTCGGGTCGTAACGGCGGCTGGCTCTCCGCCGAGTTCTCCGGATCGCGGGAACGCTACGCCGCCTCCCACGGCAAGGCCGCCGTTGTCGCCCTCCAGCGCGCCATGATGGACACCGTCGATGAGGTCATCGCCGTCACCAAGACCGAAAACATCGACGCCGACGTGGTCAAGGGCGGGATGCGCCTCATCGCTTGCAACGCCGCCCAGCAGGCCCGGCTGCACGAGGAGGTCCGCTACCTCCAGGAGTGGGGGTACTGGCCCGATGAGGACGTCTCTCTGCTGGACCCCGACCACGAGCTGCGGGTCGCCGGGGCCCTCGCCATGGCCCACAGCCCCCACGCCGCCCGCATCCAGCCGGCCAAGCTCGCCGCTGGCCTGGCCGCTGTTGTGGAGCGGATGGGCGTCGACATTTTCGAGGACACGCTCGTCACCGAGATCCGTCCCCGCGACGGCGCGCAACCGGCCGCCGCAGTCACCGCCGCCGGCGCCGTGCGTGCCGAGCATGTCATCCGCGCGACCGAGGGCTTCACCGCCGCTCTCAGCGGGCATCGCCGCCAGTGGCAGCCGGTCAGCAGTTCCATGATTGTCACCGAGCCGCTCCCTGCCGAACTGTGGGAATACATCGGCTGGCACGACTGCGACGTGCTTGGCGACGTCGCCCACGCCGCCAACTACCTACAGCGCACTGCTGACGGCCGGATCGCCATCGGTGGGCCGGGCGTGCCCTACCGGTTCGGCTCCGAGCGCGACGACAAGGGAGTTACGCGCCCTCAGACCATCGCCGAATTGTGGCGTGCGCTGACGCGGCTGTTCCCCAGCGTCGCCCAGACCCCGGTGGCCCACGCCTGGTCCGGTGTTCTCGCGGTTGCCCGCGACTGGTGCCCGACCGTCGATCTGGACCGCCAGAGCGGGCTGGCCTGGGCCGGCGGTTACGGGAGCAGCGGCGTCGCCGCCGCGAACCTCGCCGGTCGTACACTGCGCGATCTGGTACTGGAGCGCGCTACCGACCTCACCCAGTTGCCTTGGGTCGGTCACACCGGTCGCGTATGGCGGCCCGAGCCGCTGCGCTGGGTCGGAACTCGGGTCAGCCATGGCCTCTACCGCACCGCCGACCGTCGGGAGGACAACCGTGGCTCCCGAACCTCGGCTTTGGCCCGCGTGGCTGGCCGCCTCCCTCGCCGCTGAGCGGACCTCGCCTCCGCTGCCACGTTTCCTTTGGTATCCGGTCCGAGCCTGCGCGATATCCGGTGGTGGAAGCCGATCCCGCGGATAGGGGAGGAGCGCGGCGAAGGCGGAGTGGGGGGTGGTGGGTTGGTCCCGCAGCTTGGGGGTACTGGCTGGTAGTGAAGGGTGGTGGGGTGAGAGGTGGCCTGATCGCGGCGAGCTGGGATCGCCGCGCGCAACGCTCGTTGAGGGCAGGGGTAACACCAAGCGCAGCCACTGGCCCTTTTGTGTCTGGTTCGTCCCGTTATTCGGGTCCGGTTCTCGCGTGTTCCTGCGCTTAATGGTGCGCTACCCCCGGGAGGCGTGCGGCGGGGGAGGGCTCTGGCTGGAGGAGAGTGCGCAGGGTTTCCCGTGGCTCGTGCCTCGATCGCTTCGCGATCTCGGCAGCCTGGGGTGGGCTATGGCTGGGGTG
>NZ_BAABDD010000010.1:0-187247 GCF_039539445.1 Salinactinospora qingdaonensis | reverse complement strand
ATCCGCTCCACCGAGATCGGTATGGCGGCCGCCCTCGACGAGGCCGCCGAGCTGGCCCACCGCCACCCCGCCACCATCGGCGCCCCCCACCACCCCGACATCACCGCCAACACCAACGACCCCGCCAGCGAGGGCAGCGGCCCATCAACGTCCACTTCCGCTGAGGGCTCCTCCTTCTCCTCTACGCCCTCCAATACCGGCGGAGTCGACGGGGACCGTAATACCGGGAAGGGGGCGCAATCCAGCGCTTCCTCACCCCCAGGCGGCTCCGGCAATGAAAGCAATACCCCGACTTCAGCGCAGGTAGGCGACGGCAAGGGTGATGGCGCGCACGGTACGGACCCCAATGGCATCGCTGAAGACCGCAACGGCGCCGCGCGAAAAGAGGACCGTTCCGTTACGGGAGACTCCGCTGCCGAGAATAAGACCCATGAGACAGACCGCATCGGCGAGGAGCACACGGCAGCCGAACCGAGCCGACCTGAGGAATCCTCCAGCCAGGCGGTGGAAAGCGACAGCGACCCAGGCGACAGGAACGGCCATTCGGCGGTCGAAGTCTCCACAAGCGACCCGGTTCCCCTGCCGGACGCCACTGAGGGGCAGACACTAGAGACCGTCGACGAGTCACGAGTGACACGCGGCGATGACGGCCTCATCGACTCAGTCGACGGAAGACCAGTCGAGAAATATATTCAAGACAAAGCAATCGACCGCGCCAACTACATGCGCGAGCTAGTTGAAAATGGACTTTCCAAAAAGTCACTTGGAAAAGAGGGCGGCGCGGTCAACTCTGTTGTTGTCGACCTGCAAACCGGAAAAATATCCGAGGGAATCAATGGCAGACCCAATGATGTAATTGAACAGACAGAGGTTCACAAACTCCTTCAAAATCGGATTGAGAAAATGCGCAATGAAGGACCCTACGAAAAATGGAATCGAATCACTGGAGAGAAGAACGGGGTCTCCGAGTTCCCCCAGCCAGATAATCCTCTTAGGCACGCAGAAATCAAAGCTGTCAACAAGCTACTCCAAGAGAGAGGAGAAGATATCAGCGAACAAGTTTTCAGTAATTTTCTAGTGGAAAGCAGATTCACTCTCCACAAAACTGGGACCAACCCAGCGGAAGCTTGTTCCAATTGCACTCGACTATTGGATGGAACGGAAACCAATAACGGCATGAACTTCCACCCACCAGGCCATCCGCAACACAAGGAGACAAAAATCCAAGGGAGAATAAACCAATGAAAAGAGTTCACGAAGAAGACATCGACTTTGAAACTCAAGGAATAGCGACATACGAGGGAGAGGCGTATACAGGAGAGATTGTCGAGCATGACGAAAATGGGAACACTATTTCTCTCGTTACATACCGAGACGGAGAGGAAGATGGCCCCTACCTCGAATGGTATCCAGATGGAACCCCTCAAGTAAAGGGGTTTATCGTCTCTGGAAAGGGCCCCATTGGAACGTGGATAAAATGGCACAAAAACGGCCAAATCTCCCAAGAACAACATTTCGACGACAGAGGGAGAGAGGTCGCCCGCCGCCAATGGGACGAACATGGAAACGTCATTAAAGACAGTGTTTATAAAAATCCGATTTAAGATCGACATCCCCGCTGCCTACCAGATAAGAACCCATGGCTCATTCAATGACTATCATGGTTGGCGCTCTCGA
The DNA here is from genome assembly GCF_039539445.1 of Salinactinospora qingdaonensis. Lineage (NCBI taxonomy): Bacteria > Bacillati > Actinomycetota > Actinomycetes > Streptosporangiales > Nocardiopsidaceae > Salinactinospora > Salinactinospora qingdaonensis. The sequence continues at coordinate 185,570 of NZ_BAABDD010000010.1, read as the reverse complement.
CGCTTCGACTGATATAGCTCAAGAGTTGGTTCGAGTACTCGCCGCAGATATAGAATATGGAGGCATTGCTCCTGCCGCACGAACTCCCGAAAAAATAGTATTCCACTTCGAATACGTCGATATATACGAGGGATATGATTATGCTCTTGACGTTTACGGGATGAATGACACCGATGCTGACGTGAAAGCTGATGAGATCTTCGATCGTCTCAGCAAGGCGACCCGCTGGCGACTGGGAATGTACTTCGACGACGATGACCGGCCACGGAAACATCGTCCAGCCAGCCACGGCAGTCAGTGAGCCGAGAGTAACAACAGGGAAAACGTCTATCCTGCAAGCCATCCACTGCATGAGTAGACAAGCATGGAGGGAGACTTGTGAACAGGGTTGACGCAGAAGATGTTGACTTCAAAGAAGACGGGACTCCTACCTACCAAGGAAAGACGTACACCGGAGAAATCGTCGAGTACGACGAAGCGGAGAATATGGCCTCTCTGACAACATATAGAAACGGCCATGAAGAGGGACCCTCACTGGAATGGTACTCGGACGGAACACCGCTGGCCGAAGGGACGGTCGCTTTTGGAAAAGGGGCCATCGGACCATGGAGACGATGGCATCCAAATGGAAAACTTGCACGGGAGAAGGTTTTCGACGACGAAGGTAGAACTCTATCTATACACGAATGGGACAAAGAAGGAAATCTAATAAAAGAAAAAATTCTTAATAAACCCTAAAAATCAACAGAGCCTCTACCTACGAATCAGAACGGAAAAGCATAAGATTCCGCACAACCATGACCAGTGGCGCTAACCAGTCTCATGGAAGTAGCGGGGCCGCCGTCTTGGCCTCGGGTTGCTGTCGAGGTGAACGCAGACGAGGGTGTAGCGATGGTCACCGCCAGCGTTGAGGTAGAGCGCCGCCGCGTTGCCCAAGGCGACCAGCGCATGGCAGGGCTGTTCGTTCCCCTTCAGCACCAACCCGAGGTTGTTCCAGACGTGGACCTGGCGGTAGGTCTCGCGGGCGATGGTGGCGACGGTGACCTTGTCGGCAAACGCGCGAGGCCGGTCCAGGTAACCGCCCAGCAGCAACGGCAGGCGGGGCAGCGGGCTGACCGGGCGCATGCGTGATCCGGTGTCGCTGTGGGCGCAACCGGCCGACGGCCGGGGCGGGAACACGGGTTCACCGCGGCTACGTTGACCCGGGGAAGGCAACGGTCACCGACCGTTGGGATGGCCGACACTCATCGCAGTCCGCCGGTAGGGGGCCCGCTCTGTCAGGGAACACACGCAACCACGCCCGATCAGACTGGCCACAACACGGCCCGTACCCGCCGCTCGCCGGAAAGCGGCGGCCATGACGGGTAAGGAGATCAGTCCAGCCGACCATCCCGACAAGGAGATCCGTCGCGTCCTCAACGACCTGGCCGCCAAGGGGTGGGTGGTGCGCAAGGAGGGCCACTGGGGCCGGCTGTACTGCGACTGCGGGTGCTCGTGCATCCAGATCCCCGGCAGCGCCAAGAACGTCACCCGGGCAGCCCGCCGGATCGCGCGCGAAGCCCAGCGCTGTCCGCTGCCTCCGACAGATCCGCGGCGCAGCCTCACCGGCTCCCACGGGTAAGCCTTAGCGGCACCCCAGGACCTCCTCGACACTGCGCCCCACACCGTAGGGCCAACCGGTGACCGGCTGCGCCGAGTCGGCGTCTCACCGCCAAAACCGCCACTCTCACCACTCAAACGTGGTGCGAGCTGTGACGGGTTCACACCGATTCTTTGTTGACGTTCGTCAACGCCAGTGCGATATTAGCTGGAGTCGAGCGCGCCCACCACCATGCTGGTGCCCTACCTGAGCTTTCGAAAAGGTGATGGACGAACGGATGCTGGAGTACGAGTTCACCTTCGTGCTGGACGGGATCAGCCTCGACGACCACACCGCGGTCCAGCGGCTCACCGAGGAACTGGACGCGCTACTGTCCCACTCCCACGGCACGCCCAGGATGACTGTCGCGGGCGAGGGGCCCGACGCCGTCACCGCCGCGCTGGCGGTGGTCACGCGCGCGCTGGACCTAGTGCCCACGATGCGCGTGGTCCGGCTCGACTGGGATCTCGTGGGCGTCTCCGACATCGCCGAGCGCACGGGCCGCAGCCGGCAGAACGTCACCCAGTGGGTACGCGGCCAACGCCACGACCGCGTCCCTTTCCCCGCCCCCGAAGGCACGGCCGGGCACTCGCTGATCTGGCTGTGGTCGGAGGTGAACACATGGCTGTGCGAGCTCGGACTCGACGACGGCGAGAACCGGCCCACCCGCGTACAGATGGCCGAAATTGACTGGCGGCTGCACGGCCTGCGCAGAACCCCGCTGACACTCGACATCGGCCCCGACCGGGGCAACGTGACCCGTGTCGCCAAACAACTCGTGGCCCTCGCCGGGAGTGACACGCGGTTCATCGACTACCTCAGGGCACACCCGCAGATGCGTGGCTCCCATGGCCAGTACACGATCGTCGTGTGCTGCCCCCAGGACCGCGCCGTCGACGCCTTCCGCCGCCTCAGCGCCTACTCCCACCCCGTGGTGTTGGCGGTGGCCACCGACACCGGCACGATCCACACGCTGATCATGGCCCCTGGCTATGACAACGCGGCGGAGAACTGCGAACTCACCCCGGATATGACGGTGGCCGATTGGTTCGGGCTCATGCGGCTCTCACCCAACCGGGAGTTCACCGTCACCGCCGGCGGCCTCACGACGATCGCCGTACGGTCCCCACTGGAGCTCACCCCCACCTGAAGCCACCTCCCCCAGTCATGACGCGCACCGGACAACCCGCCGAACAGACGCCCTTCCGCCGAGGGCGAGGGGACACAGCGCGCGGTATGGCCGATGCCGGTCATGGAAAAGACGTATCCCGGTCTCCCGGGATTGGCCGGCATGTGACGGCCATGTGACGTTGGAGGTCCAGGGGAAGCCGAACGGGACGAGGGTTGCGGAGCTCGCTGGCGCCGGATGGAACGCTCAGCGCTACAAGAACGTCGCAGTCGGTAGCCCATGCCAGAATAAGCATGCTGCTGTTTTGGCCGTTCGACGCCTTTTAGTGAGAAATCCACAGCTCAGATGAGTTACGAACCTAATTCTGGACAGCCGTACCCGCCACCGCACGGCGGCTATGCCCCCGCTCCCGGCTACGGGCCTCCGCCTGGCTACAGTCCCGCCCCTGGTTATGGTCCAGCGCCCGCTCCCGTTCCCCCCGCCGGCTATGTCGGTGGCCCGGGGTATCAGCCTGTCGGTGGCTCCCCGCCCCGCCCAACCAGCCCGCCCTACCTGGCCAGTTGGGGGGCACGAGCGGCGGCCTACCTCGTCGACTCGGTCTTGATGCTGGCGCTGGTCTTCCTCATCTTCGCCACGGGCATGACGTTCTCCTTCGAGGTCTTCGAAGAGGACTCGCCGTGGATGGTCCTCAGCGTCTTCACCATGATCGGCCTCGTCATCTTCGTTCCCTTCGCCTACTTCTGGCTGCTACACGCCCACAACGGGCAGACGGTGGGCAAATTGGCGCTGGGAATCAAGGTGATCTCGCTGCGCACCGGGGCTCCGCCCGGCTTGGGAGGCTCGGCGGGGCGGCAGTTGGTCCACATGACGCTGGCAACCGTGGGGATTCTGGGATGGCTCCTCGATGGCCTGTGGCCGCTGTGGGACGAGCCCAACCGGCAGGCGCTGCACGACAAAGCCGTATCCACCTACGTGGTGCGCACCCGCGGCGACAGCGCCTACCCGTACTGACCTGACCAGCCTCGGGACGGTCGAACGGCGAACCGGCCATCGCGCAGCCGGACTTCGGTACGGTCGGAGCGTGAGTAGTGCGACCGGTTCCTTCCTGATGATCATCGGCGATCGCGAAGCGCTCGCCTGGGTGCTGGCTACCCGCCAGACCGCCTTTCCCGCCGGCCGAGCGCGGGAGGCGAGCGGGCTCGCCGCCGGCGACAGCGTACTGCTGTACACCACCCGCGGCTGCTTCCGTAACCCCAGCCGTGACCGGGGCCGGATCATCGCCCACGCCGCCGTGGCCGCGCCAGTGACCCACGACGACGAACCGGTGGAATTCGGCGGGCGCGGCTATCCGCTGCGCTGCCCGCTGCATCTGACCGAACTCGCCCCCTTCGGGGCCGGGGTGGTGCTCGCCGACCACGTGACCTCGCTGTACGCCTTCCCCAATCCGAAGGCGTGGAGCATCCAACTGCGCCGCCCGCTGCTGCCCCTCAACGAGCACGACCACGCCTACCTGACACGCGAACTCACCCCGATCGTGGCCCCCGTCGAGGAGACGATCGGGGAATACCTGCGTGTGGGCGTGCCACCCCGCTCCGCCGCCGGCGAGCGGTAGCCTCCCTCCTCAGTAGCGGGCACCGTCGAGCCGAAACTTCTGATACAGCGGTCCGTTCCTTGGTGGGCTTTTGGGGCGACAACGGGTCCTTCGCTCAGCGAACACGTGGGGTCGCTCCCCAACGCACCTATGTAGTCGAGGAGCGACTTTATCTGGGAAAACTTGGGAGAGCGGGGCCGCGCGGGTCCCGAGGCAGCCGTACCAGGCGGGAGTGACCGCGGCACGCGAAGATCTCAGGTGCCGGCGGGGCGGGTGTTGAGGAGACGGGACAGATTCTCCGGTTCGGCCACGGTAGCCGTGAGGCCGGGATGGCGTACGAGCCCCCAGGGGTCGACGCCGCGCACGGGCACTCGCAACTCCACACACACCCCTTGGTGAGTGTTGCTGCCCAGGGTCAGTCCACGGTCGGCCAGCGACACCCGGACCCCGATGACTCGCCACCACAGGTACGGTCCGGTGATGTGGGCGGCCATGATGTTGGTGCGGGGAGTACGCACCGACCAGGGCCCAAAGCGCGCGGACAGCGCGATGTCGTCCACCTCGACCCAGGCATTTTCGGGCCGCACTCCCACCAGCCCCAATAGCCGCACGTACGCAGAGTCGAAGGCGAATTCGAAACGTTGGGTCGTGGCCACAGCACCTCCCCAGGGTTGCACCGAAACCGACCCGCTACCCGGCTAACTCGTGGTGATGCTGGCCCGCCGACGTGCCGGCGAACCAAAGCAGACGCCTCGCCTCTGCACGGTCGGGCGCATCGCCCCCGCAGCCGTGTCACGGCGCGCGGCGAGCAGCGACGCACCGTGAAGCTACCGCGAGGTGTCGGCGGGGAAGCGTTTCTCGTTGATGGCGACCTTTTCGCGCAGGGCGGTCTCCAGGTCGACGCCGAGCACGTCGGCCAGCCGCAGCAGGTAGCTGAAGACGTCGGCCATCTCCATGCGCACGGCGGTGGCCTTGGCGGGGTCGTCCAGCACGCGGGCCGACTCCTCGGGGTCGAGCCACTGGAACTCGGCGGCCAGTTCACCCGCCTCCCCCACCAGCGCCATGGCCAGGTTCTTGGGGGTGTGGAAGGGGCCCCAGTCCCGACGCTCGGCGAAATCGGACAGGAGTTCCTGCATCGTCGCAACACTCATGGGCCAATGCCTACCACGCGCGCCGCACCGGTGGAGCGGGGCCACCGTGACAGCGACGATCCGCCCGCCGGTAGGGCTGCCCGGCTTTGGGATGTGTGTCTTGTCACTATAAGCCCGCTGCCGTTAGTGCGGCGCCTTCCCCGAGCCTGACCGGAGGCGCCGGGAGGGGGCGCTGCCGTCGGCGACGGTGCCGAGGACGGCGGGGCGTTGTCTCCTGTGGCCGGCGTAGGGGCCCGCCGTGCCCTGCCTGTGGAGGACGCGCTGGTCACGACCTCGTGGGTCGTTCCACCGGTTCCCAGGAGCCCCGCCCTTCCCGCGGGTGTACGGCCTTGCCTCGGCAGGGACCGGGTGTCGTTGTGCGAAGCCGCACAGCCGGATGTGGGCTGTGGTGACCAGGAATTCTTCCACTGTAAAAGATTGGTTTAGACCTTTTGGTTTAGCATGGTGGCGTCATCCCCGCCGACGACGAGGAGGACGCCGCTGTGGAGTCGCGCAGCACATCGGGAGTGCCCAGACCCACGCGCTCCCACCCTCCTGCCAAGGCCAGCACCACCATGCGGAGCTGACCCGCAGCGGGCACAACCACGACAGCAACGCCCCCACGCTTCCCGTCCACTCAGCGGGCAGCATCCAGCAGTGGCAGCGCACACCCCACCGGTCGCACCGCACGCTCCTCGCGCCTTCCCAGCCGCGCGGCACGCGAGCCGGCCCGATCGGAAGCGGGGCTGCCCCCTACCACCCGGTCTGTGCTGCCCCAGCACGGCCGTGGCCGCACAAGATCATCACCGCCAACCCCGAAGCGAGTTCGTATGATCGTCACCGTCACGCCCAACCCCAGCGTCGACCGCACCCTGGAAATCGACACCTTCACCCGCGGTGAAGTCCTGCGCATCCACACCGCCCTGGCCCACGCCGGCGGCAAGGGCGTCAACGTTTCGCGCGCACTGCGCAATCACGGCCTGCAAACCGTGGCCGTGCTGCCCACCGGCGGCGCTGAAGGCGCCCAACTCTCCGCCCTGCTGGGCGAGCACGGGATCGCCGCCGTGACCGTGCCCGTGGCCGCTGTGACCCGCTGCAACATCACCACCGCCGAAGCCGACGGCACGACGACGCAGCTCAATGTGGCCGGTGCCGCGCTCAACGAGGCCGAGGTGGCCGCGCTGCTGCGTGCCACCGAGGCCCAGTTGGCGCACCGGCCGGAGTGGCTCGTCGCCGGCGGCAGCCTGCCCACGGGCACTCCCGAGGACTTCTATGTGCGCTTGTCGGAGCTGGCGCGGGCGCGCGGCGTGCCCATCGCGATCGACACCTCGGGCAAGCCGTTGGAGGTGGCCGCCCGCGCAGGTGCCGCTGACCTCCTCAAGCCCAACCATCACGAGTTGGCCGAGCTGTTCGACCGGGAGATGGTCACGATCGGCGACGTGATCGAGGCCACTCGGGAGGTCCTGAGCTGGGGCAACCGGGCGGCTCTGGTGACGTTGGGCGGCCACGGCGCGCTGCTGGTCGAGCCCGAGCGCGCCTGGTGGGCCGGGCACACGCCCGTCGTACCACGCAGCACGGTCGGGGCGGGCGACAGCGCACTGGCCGGCTACCTCAGCGGCGGCCCCGACGTCTGCGAAGGGTTGCGTCGCGCCGCAGCCTGGGGCAGCGCCGCGGTGGCGCTGCCGGGCACCACCATTCCCGGCCCGGACCACGTTGCTCTCGACACCGTCCGCGTGATCGCCGATCCCGATCCCGGCCGGGTGCTGGAGGAGATGTCGGTCGCGCTGGTGTGAGGGGGCTTGAGCCCCCGCCGACGCACCACCGAGGGTGGGGCGGTCTCCGTCCGCGGGATATCCCGCGGTGCGGACTCGGCGCCGCTACGGTCTCACCTGCGTGGGGCGTCGCGTCGGCTGTGCTCACCGGTAAGAACCGGTGCGGCGCACAGCCGGCGGGCGGGACGATCGGAACCGCCAATGTCGCCGGTCATGGCTAAACTCACGGCCATGGTCTCCAAGGAGTTCAGCATCGAGGATCTCCGCGCAGTCGCTAACCCCACCTGGTTGGAGCGCGGAGAGAAGTATGTCACCGACGGCCAAGTGGGCCGACTGCGCTCCGAGGCGGGTCAGGTCACGGCCGTTGTAGGCGGGGAACGCGACTACCTGGTGCGATTGAGGTGGCCCAGCGGCTCGCCCACGGGCGTGTGCGGCTGCCCGCAAGGCACCGAGGGAGAGCCGTGGTGCGAGCACGCCATCGCCGTAGCTCTGGCCTGGCTGGAGGAGAGCAGCGACAACGAACACGGCGATGCCGCGGGCGAAGCGCCACGCCAAGACGAGGCGGCACTCACCGCGTTCCTGACCGCCCAAGAGCCCGCATGGCTCACCGAACAGTTGATGAACGCCGCTGAGGACGATCCCGTGTTGTGGGGGCGCATGGCTGCCGCCGCCGGCTTGGACGCGGCTGTGTCCCTCTGCCGCGACCTGCTACGGGAGGCCGTTTTGGCCTACGTACCCGAGGCCGAGTTTCGCGACTCCCGCATCGACGACGGCGCCGAGCGGTTGCGCCGCGCCGTGGCCCTCCTGGATGACCTGCTGGACTACGGATTCACCGAGCAGGTCGCCGAGGTGGCCGACGAGATCCTCGACACCTACGACGAAACCCACGACGACTACGAGAGCGAGCACAGCGAGCGCCTCGCCGAGATCGCCGAATCGGCCCACGCGCTCCTCCAGCGGTGAACGTCTCGCCCGGTGGCGGTGTCGCCCCTCCCGTCGCAGGCGCGGGCGAGTGTCGGGGGAGCCCTGCCCCCACCCGCTAGGGGCACGGACGACGTGAGGGGCCAGGAGTCGACCTCTTGGAACAGGCGGGGGAAGACGTAGAGGGTGCCGGCCGGCTGGGTGGCTGCGGGAGCGGCCCGGCCGGCGACCGGGGAAAGCAGTCGCCCCACTGCCCCGGGGGTCGGGCGGTGCTCTGCCGTGGTCGGCCGGGAAGCGGTGGTGGGCTGGCCATCCACACCCATCACCAGGAGGCTTTCCGCAACGCACAACCAGGCAGCCCGTCGTCTGCGATGTGTCAATGGCTCTGCCCTGTGCCCGGCGGTCACGTTAGGCCCGCCGCCCGCGGGTAGCAGCCGGGAGGCCCGCGCTGTGGTCCGACCGCAGCGACGTCTCGAATGCGCATGGTCGGGGGGATTGGCCTATGACATCGACCCGCGAGAGCGCCCCACTCGTCCCGCAGGTTCTCGTGCTGCTGGGAGCTACCGGTGACCTCGCCCGGCGCAAACTGTTTCCCGGACTGTTCCGCCTGGACCGCGCCGGCCTGCTGCCGCCACTGCGCGTCGCGGCGGCTGGGCAACGCCAGCGCCGCGACGCCGACTTCCGCGCGCACGTGTGCGAGGCGCTGGTGGAGTTCGCCGACGATCCCGGAGACGAGCAGGCACGCCACGCCTTCGCAGCCAAGGTCTGCTACAGCGCCGCCACTCCAGACGACGGTGCGCACCTGGCCACCCGCGTAGCCGAACTGGAGCGGGAACTGGGCGGGCATGCCGAACGCCTGGTGTACCTGTCAGTGCCGCCAGACGTCACCGAGCCGATGATCACCATGCTGGGACGCACGGGACTGGCCAAGGACGCGCGGCTGGTCCTGGAGAAGCCGTTCGGCACCGACCTGGAGTCCGCCCGCACCCTCAACGCGACGCTGCATGAGGTCGTCACCGAGTCCCAGGTCTTTCGGATCGATCACTTTCTGGGCAAGGAAGCTGTCCAAAACGTGCTCGCGCTGCGCTTCGCCAACGGGCTGTTCGAACCGGTGTGGAATCGCCACCACATCAGCTATGTGCAGATCGACGTGCCCGAAGCATCCGCCATCGAAGGGCGGGCCGGTTTCTACGAGACTACCGGCGCATTCCGCGACATGGTGTCGACGCATCTGTTTCAACTGCTGGGCTTCGTCGCGCTGGAGCCCCCGTCTCGCCTCACCGCCGAAACGCTGCGTGCCGAAAAGGCCAAGGTGTTCGACTCGGTGCGTCCCCTCACTCCCGAGCGCACGGTGTTCGGCCAGTACGAGGGGTACCGGGACGAAGCGGGGGTGGCTGCGGACTCGCAGGTGGAGACGTTCGTGGCGGCAGAGGCCCGCATCGACAATTGGCGCTGGAAGGAGGTGCCTTTCCTGCTGCGCACCGGCAAGGCGCTGGCAGCCCAGCGGCGCACCGTCACGATCGGCTTTCGCGAGCCCCCGCCCTTGTTCGGCAGCGGAAACGACGCCTCCCCCGGCGGGGACGAGTTGGCCTTCGAGCTGACGGTGGAGCCTCGCATCAGCATCGACGTGCGCACCAAGCGTCCCGGTCCCGAGCTGGAGATCGCGCCGGCGCGGTTCGTGCTGGACTTCGCCGAGGCATTCGACGAGGAGCGAGCGGTACCCGCCTACGAGCGGCTCCTCCTCGACGTGATGCGCGGCGACCAGATGCTGTTCACTCGTGACGACGAGGTAGAGCGGATCTGGCAGGCATGTGACCGGCTGTTGCGCCACCCGCCCACCCCCATCAGCTACCCCCAGGGGTCATGGGGCCCACAGCGCGCCACCGACCTGGCGGGGGCGCGTAGTTGGCGGGTATCGCGCGGCGTGTGAGGACACCCGGTGGGGAAGACGCCGGAGAGGGCTGCGGGCACGGCCACCCCTGAGAACACCGTAAAGTAACCAAGCCATCACCTTCTGTTTTGGGCGCGTCGCTTCCGTGAGCACTCGGTTATCGCTTACTACTCAAGGGTTACCGATTCGTCGACCGGGAAGGACTCCCCCGCATGCGCCTCGCCGCAAGACGTGCCCTCATGTCGATGCTCACGCTGGCTATAGCGGCACTGTTGCCGCTGCTGGGAACGGGAGTGGCACAGGCCGCGCTTACTCCTGCCCAGGTGCGCGACGTCACCGATACTTACCTCTACGAGGTGTCCCTGGACTCCTTCAGCGACATCCGGGCGCGCGCCCCCTACCCTGCCCATCTGGACTGGAGTTCCGACGGCTGCTCGTGGTCCCCCGACGAGCCACTGGGGTACAACTTCCTGCCGAGCTGCCACCGCCATGACTTCGGCTACCGCAACTACCAACTCCAGGAACGGTTCACCGAGAGCAACCGGCTCCGCATCGACGAGCAGTTCCGAGACGACATGTACACCCAGTGCGACGGCAGCTTCCTGTGCGAAGGGGTCGCCGAGATCTACTACGCCGCTGTGCGCCAGTTCGGCGGTTCCAGCACCAGCACCGCCGAAGCGCTGGATAGGGCCAACGCCCACGAGCGGGCTCGCGAGTACCTCACCAACTACCTCACGAGCACGCAGTAAACGGCTTCTATAACCGCGACGCTGCCGCGCGGACCTGAACCCGCACGGCAGCGTCGCGCTGCCCCAGGGGCGATCACCGTTTGTCGATCACGGGATTGCCCATGAAACGCTGCGTGAAGAAGCTGATGTCGGCGTTGATCAGTGCAATGTCAAGGTAGATGTCGACATAGCGCCCGATGAAGAGTTTTGCTCCGCGGCTGGGAGGCATAGCTTCAATCCCGAAAGCGAACCGGTCGATACGGGCCACAGCGCTGCACGAGACCAACGTAGCCGCACCGAAGGGATAGGCCCTGTCGCCAAGGAACTGACCGGTCAACGGCACCTCGATCGAACGGTCCCGCAGTGTCAGGACACCGTGGAAGACCCATGTGCGGGGGTCGTCGGTGGCTTCGACCCCCGTTCCGCGCCAACTCATCGTGGGATAGCGCTCCACGTCAAGGAACTCCGGCGACCGCAGGTGGTTGTCGCGGCGCTCGATTCCCGTGTCGATGCCAGCCGTCTCAATGGTGACTGAGGCCGAGCTCGTTGCCGGCTCCTCATGGACCCACACGACCCCGGAGACGTTGCTGAACCTGCCGTGCACGGGAACGAGATCCTGTAGTGCAGCAGCGAACCCGACCGTGGAGTGGACGGGGTCGATGTAGTAGGTGTCGGGCTCGGGAACCATAACCGTTGGCTGCGGCCCGGGCTGACCAGGTGCGGCTGGACGCGCCGCTGTCCCCTCCCCGCTATGTTGACCGGTCCTCATCGACGCTCTTCCTTCCAGCGCTGGCACGGATGCTCACAGGGGCACACGGATACCCATGGTCACGCTGTCAGAATGCTGCACTGATTGCAGCGTTTCGTACTAATTGCCGCGAAGATGGCGGGCCGCCCTCTCTCGATCGCAGGGGCCACGCCGCTCCAGCGGCCCGGCACGACCAAGCCCCAAGAGCGGGGAGAGGCCGTTGGAGCACGTTGGAACACCGAGTAGCCGGCTGGCAGCGCCCGCTCTCCGATTCCCTCTCGGGCCCTTTGCCTGGGCGAGCACGGCTTTGCTGCGGCGCCAACCTCACCGGGCGGCGTCGGGGCTGTCCCGGGCCACCCGCAGCGCGAGCCACAACTCGGCGCGGTAATCGGGATCGTCGAGGTCACCGGGCAGGAGTTCGCGAATCCGAGCGATACGGTAGCGCAGCGTATGGCGATGCACCCTCAGCGACTCGGCAGCGGCATCCCAGCGGCCGGCCGCGGCGAGATAGGCGCGTAGGGACGCCACCAGCTCAGCCGAGGAGCGGTGCGAGGCCAGCGGTGCGAGCAACTCATGGGCGCGCCGCAGTCCCTCGGGGGTGGCGAGCAGTCCCATGAGCCCACCCGGCGCGTCGCGGTAGCGCACCAGTCCCGCTCCCGCCCGCTGGGCGGCCCCCAGCGCTGCCTCGGCCCGCGTCCACGCGCCGGGCAGGTCAGTGTACTCGGCGGGCTCGGCCGCGCCGACAGGTCCGCCGGTGAGCGCGGCTAGGCCGGCGGCGGGATCGCTGTCGGCTGTTCCCAGCACCACGACACGATCGTCGATGTCGGCGGCGAGGTGGGGCGCCAACTGGGCGGGCCAGCGCTGTTGCAGTGTCGCGGCGGGAGCCAGCGCCAGCACAACCGGCTCGGTCGGCAGCGCCTCACGCAGTCGAGCGGCGGCATTCAGGTCGATCGCCCCTGCCAGGAGCGCCGTCAGTACTGCCGCACGCAGGCCCACCCTGCGCTCGGGGGCGGTGCGGGCCAACTCCAGAGACAGCAAAGAGACAGCGGCGTTGACCAGTGTGCGCTCGTGGGTCTCCAGGGGGCGCGGCCCACCCACGGCGAGCACTGCCCGCCCCCGTTCTCCGACACCGAGCGGCTGTAACGCGACACTGTCGCCCGCGACCGTTACCGAGACACCAGTGGGACGGCGCGCCCCCCGCAACGCACGCACCTCCGCAGCCAAAGCGGGGGAACGGTCGGCCACCGACTCCGGCGCGGCGTGGCGTAACTCGCCGTCGGGAGCGAACAGCAGCGCCCAGCGATCCACCTCCTCGGCGAGCGTGTCGACCACCGCACGTTCGCCACGCAGGGCGGCCTCTGTCAGCCTGCGCTGGGCATCAAAAGCACGGGTCAGCCCTTCGTACTCCTCACGGGCCACCAGGCGCGACACTTCCTCACCGACCGCGATGAAGGGGGTGGCCAGCGGAACTTCCAGCAGCGGCAGTCCCAGCTCCCGCGCAGCCGCAAGGAGCTCCGCAGGCACGGCCTCGTGCACGACTCCGGTGCCAAATCCCAACGCGGTGGCGCCGTGCTCGACTAGGCGCCGCACATAGTCATAGGCGGCTAGGTCTGTTGTCTCTTGCCAGCGCACACCGGTGGTAAGCACAAGTTCCCCACCGGCCAGGTAAGGAGTTGGGTCGGTGAGCTCGCTGACGGCCACCCAGCGCACCCGGTTGTCGAGGCGGGTGTCGTCGGTGAGCAGTCGCAGGTGCAGGCGCCGGGCGCGGAGGACGGCGCCGAGGGTGGGCGGCACAGCGGACTCCTCTCATTGGCGGCCGGCTCCAGCGGCAGCCGGACAACGGGCTCCTGGCCCGTGCCTATCGCCTGGACGCGGCGACGAGGGGCGAGCCGGGGCCGCAGCGACAGCGGGGCCGACCGTGCAGTGCCGGGCTGCCGGCGGTCTACCCTACGCTCGGCGCGGCCGGAGGCGCCGACGCGCGAGCCGGGGACTCTCCTCGGCTGGTGAGGGAGAGCGGTAACGAAACGACCACCTCATGGGAGAGATCCTAGCCGTCGCGGCGGTCGTGGGGCCGGAGCGGACCGCCCCCGCCTGCGTCGACGTCCCCGCCACGCCGCTGCGGGGAGCGCCGCGGGCACGAGCGGTATACGTCTGCGACGATGGACCCCAAGGGCAGGAGAGCGGTGATCCGGTCAACCGGATCGGGCCCGGCAGAGGGAGAGTGACGACCGTGCATGTGGCTGTGGCCCAGTTCGCGCCGGGTGAGGACAAAGACGAGAACCTGGCCGGCGCGAGGGCGCTGGTGGCCGAGGCCGCCGAGCGCGGTGCCGGCGTGGTGGTCCTGCCGGAGTACACGATGTTCACGGTGCCGCGCACCGATCATCGCCTCATCGACGCCGCCGAGCCCCTCACGGGGGCGTTCGTCTCGGGCGTGCGCGGGCTGGCCCGCGAGCATGGGGTTCACGTTGTCGCCGGGGTCAATGAGGCCAGCGAAGAGGACAAGCGCGTCCACAACACGCTCCTGGCGGTGGACCCCAGCGGCGAGATCGTGGCCACCTACCGCAAGCTGCACCTCTACGACGCCTTCGGGTTCACCGAGTCCGCGGTGATCCGGCCGGGGGAGATCAGCGCACCGGAGACATTCACCGTCGACAGCGTTACGCTCGGGATGCAGACATGCTATGACCTGCGTTTCCCTGAGGTTACCCGGCGTATTGTCGATGCCGGCGCCGACGTGCTGCTGCTACCGGCGGCGTGGGTTCCCGGCCCGTTGAAAGAGGACCACTGGCGCACCCTCGTGCGGGCCCGTGCCATCGAGAACACTATGTATGTGGCCGCAGCCGGCCAGCACGCACCGACAGGGGCCGGTTCGAGCATGGTGGTCGACCCCATGGGAGTCACCGTGGCCGCATTGGGCGAACAAACGGGCGTCGCCGTGGGGGAGATCTCGACCGAACGCATCGGCGACGTCCGTAGCCGAAACCCGGCGCTGCGGTTGCGCCGGTTCCGGGTCGTGCCGAGCGAGTAGCACCGAAAAAGCCGACATACCAGGCTAGACGGCACCGAACACGAGAGCTGGACGCAACATATTCCCTTTTTTACTACTGAGAGTTATCATACACATGCCTACGGTCACGGAATATGGCCCAGACCATTCCTACAGTACGGCACATCTGGTTCAATAAATAGTTAGTAACTATCGACCCGCCAGACTGTCCTAAACCACGGGGGGAGCAAGGACGTTGAGCGGTCTGCGTATCGTGTGCGATCACACGACAAGCACGGACACTGACGAGGGCAGCTACATCTTCGAGCCCGAGTCGCTGACATCAGCGCAGGCATTGGGGGATGCCTGCGCGATCTGCCACGCGAAGTGGCCGCGTCCTCGCCGGCCACTGGGCGCACTGCCCGACGGCACGGGCATCTACGGGTGCGGCGAATGCGCCGGAATCGTGGCCGATCACCAGGCGGGTTCGTCGCGCCATGCGCTCGCGGCGCACTGAGCAGACCCTACGATCCCGACTGTAGGCGCAAGGGTCACCGACCACGCGGCGAGCGCCCCACGGGGGTGGCCGACCACCGTGGCAGGTATAAGCGCCGGCAGACACCGAGGGGCCTCCCACGAAGCGGGAGGCCCCCACGGCGTGGCGCGCTCCAGGCGGGGGAACCCGAAACGCTCCCTGCGACGCACCCGCTTTCCATGGAGGGGGAGGGGAGGGGAAATGAGTGCGTCATCCCGTTATGCCAGCACAAGCCGGTCCATTACGGCCGACTGATCGAAACCATACTCCCCGCGTCGACACCGCGACTATATGTATGCGAAAGCTTGTCCGTGGTTCGCTGCCTGTTCACCGCGCCGATACTCTCCAGAAGCTCAAGTGTCAGCTCTCCGTCGCGGCCCCACTAAGGGCACCCTACGGGGAGGGCTCAAGAGCGCGCCGCCGCATCGACAGCACTGACGGCTTCGACGAGCACCTCCAGGCCCTCGCGCGCCTCCTCCTCGTGCAGCGTCAGCGGCGGGGCCATACGCAACACATTGCCGCGCAGGCCCCCCTTGCCGATGAGCAACCCCCGCTCTCGAGTCGCTTCCAGGGCCGCCGCGGCCAATTCCGGTGCCGGCTCCCCCGTGCCGGGCCTGACCAACTCCATACCGAGCATCAGTCCTTTGCCCCGTACCGCCGCCACGCTGGGCAGGGTCTCGACCAGGGGGCGCAGCCCCGCCATCAGCACCTCCCCCAAACGGGCGGCGTTGGTCTGCAATTCGTGGTCGAGGATGTAATCCAGGGTGGCATTGGCCGCGGCGGTGGCGATCGGGTTGCCACCAAAGGTGGACAGGCTGTTGGCAGGCAGCACGTCCATCAGGTCCCCACGTGCGACGACGCCGCCGATGGCCACCCCGTTGCCCAGCCCTTTGGCGAAGGTCATAGCGTCGGGGACCACGCCGTGCGCACCGATCCCCCAGAAATGCTCCCCGGTGCGCCCCCAGGCCGTTTGCACCTCGTCGGAGACGAACAGGATGCCGTGCTCGTCGAGCACCTCCTTGTAGGCGGCCAGCAAGCCGTCGGGAGGCGCCGTGAGCCCACCCACGCCCTGCACCGGCTCGGCGATGAGACAGGCGAGATCCGGGGCTGCTGCCGTGGCCAGCACCTCGCGCAGGTCGGCCACGCAGGCGTCGATGTACCCGGCGTCGGACAGGGCACGGAAGGCAGGCAGATCGCGGTCGGTGCCATGCAGGTAGTGCACGTTCAACGGCGACAGAGCGGAGTTCTTCCAACTCCGGTTCCCCGTGACCGCAGTCGTGCCATAGGAGCGGCCGTGGTAGCTGTTGCGCATCGCCAGCACCTGGTCGGAGCCGCGTGCACACGTGGCCAACAGCAGCGCGGTCTCGTTGGCCTCGGTACCGGAGTTGGTGAAAAACACTTTGGCCTCGGGGATACCGGAGAGCCGAGCGATCTTCTCGGCCAGCTCCACCTGGCCGCGTAGTAGGTAGAGGGTGGAGGTGTGTGCCACACCGCGCGCGAGTTGGCGTTCCACGGCATCGCGAACCTCAGCCACGTCGTAGCCAAGCGTGTTCGTGACGATTCCCGCGAAGAAGTCGAGATAAGTACGGCCTTCGGCGTCGGTGAGCCGGTTGCCTTTACCACTGACGATCTCGATGGGGGTGTCGTAGTACAGGGCCAGCCAAGCGGGCATGACGGCGCGGTGACGTGCGAGCAGATCCGACATGCGTTCAGTCTCTTGGTTATCGCAGCCATTGGCCAGCGTCACGCCGTCGAAATCCCCTCCCCGCCGCGACCGTGGGGGCGCGACCGCGAGAGCGCGGCAAGCTGTGACGCACGGCGTTGGAGGCCGAACGTGGCCAACCTTAGATGGCGATAACCGATGACCAGCAATAACGCTGCTAGAAGGGGGAGGGGCAGCTCAGGGTCAATCCGCCGTTCCACTCGCCCACACCGGCCCATCCACGCGATATTGGATGTGTAAAACGAGGCATCTAGCCATCACGCGAAAAGCGGAGGCGCATGTGGCAGAGCAGGTGGACCTGACCACACCCCGAAAGGGCAACTCGCACGGCATCGTTCTCGATGACACCGCTCAACGCATCATCGAGCAGCTCCAAGAGGACGGACGGCGCTCCTACGCTGCGATCGGCAAGGCGGTAGGACTCTCGGAAGCCGCGGTGCGTCAGCGGGTGCAGCGATTGCTGGAGACCGGCGTCGTCCAAGTGGTCGGCGTGACCGACCCGGTGATGCTCGGGTTCAGCCGGCAAGCCATGATCGGCATCCGCTGCGACGGGGACCCCAGCCTCGTCGCCGACGAGGTTGCCGAACTCCAAGGCGTCGAACACGTCGTGATCACCGCCGGGTCGTTCGACCTCCTCGTCGAGGTCGTGGCCTCCAACGACGAACGGCTGCTGGACCTGCTGCGCGACATCCGGTCAGTGGCCATGGTCACCGGAACCGAAAGCTTCCTCTACCTCAGGCTGCACAAGCATGGCCGGAGAACACGCTGACCTCCGCCCCCTACGTCAAGCCCGATTCCCGGCACGGCGCTACGTGTGCCGGGGGTTCGGCGAGGACGGCGTTTCGGCTCTCGCGGAAGGCGGCTGCGTCCCAAGCCCCCTGCTCACGCCAGGATCGCCCCCGCCACTCCCGGCGCATAGACCAACAGCAAAAACCTGGCGGTGCGAGTAACCATCGTGACCGCGACGAAGGCCACCAGCGACATCCGCAGCGTTCCCGCGAGCACCGAGACCACCATGAACGGAGGGACGCTGGTCAAGGAACTCAGCCCTACCAGAGCCCCCGTCCACCAGGGGCGCCCCTCGACCCGCCGGCGCCACCGGGCCATCTTCTCGCTCCAGCCCCCCGACTTCTCCGCCCGACGGCGCAGCCAGCCCGCCGTGAGCACGCCTTTACCCAGGTAGTAGTAGACAACCTTGCCGATGGTCTGACCGGCGCCCGCCGCCACAGCCATCGCGACGAGCACGCCGTCGCCCGACAGGGCCGCCGCTCCCAGCAGGTAGAGCTCGATGTTGATGAACGGCAGCAACGCCGAGAGCAGCGCGAGGAGGAAAGCGAAAGCGACTTCGATCACGACGGGACTCCCGCCGGCACGGCGGCGCCTCCGCTTCGGCTACTTCTCGGCCGCGGCGAGCTGACCACACGCACCGTCGATCTCCTGGCCCCGCGTATCGCGGATCGTCACCGAAACACCGTGGGCCTGCAACCGGCGGACGAATTCACGCTCGTCCTCGGGGCGCGAGGCGGTCCATTTGGAGCCGGGCGTGGGGTTGAGCGGGATGAGATTGACATGGGTCAACTGGCCGGCGAGCAGCTCACCAAGCATGTCGGCGCGCCAAGCCTGATCGTTGATGTCGCGGATCAGCGCGTACTCGATCGAAACCCGGCGACCGGTCACGTCAGCGTAGTGCCAGGCTGCATCGAGCACCTCGGCGACCGGCCAACGGTTGTTGACCGGGACCAGCTCATCGCGTAGCTCGTCGTCGGGGGCATGCAGCGAGACCGCGAGCCGCACCTGCGTCCGCTCGGCGGCCAGCTTGTGCATCGCCGGCACCAGCCCGACCGTGGAGATCGTCACCCCGCGCTGGGAGAGCCCCAACCCGCCGGGGACAGGATCGGTGATCCGTCGTACCGCGTCGAAGACGCGCCGGTAGTTGGCCAACGGCTCCCCCATCCCCATGAACACGATGTTGCCGATGCGCCCCGGGCCGCCGGCGACCTCGCCGCGCTCCAGATCCCGCGCCACCGACACGATCTGGTCAACGATCTCGCCGGTCGAGAGGTTACGGGTGAGGCCGTTTTGGCCCGTGGCACAGAAGGGGCAGTTCATGCCGCACCCGGCTTGGGAGGACACGCACAGCGTGACGCGGTCGGGGTAGCGCATGAGCACCGACTCGAACATCACCCCGTCGAAAGCGCGCCACAACGTCTTGCGCGTCATCCCGCCGTCGCAGGTGACATGACGCACCACCGTGAGCAGCCGCGGCAGCAGCGCCTCCCCGAGCCGTTCTCGGGAGGCCGCCGGCAGGTCGGTCATAGCTGCGGTATCGGATTCGAGATGACCGAAGTAGTGCTGCGCGAGCTGCTTGGCCCGGAACGGCTTCTCCCCCAGCTCGGCGACGGCGGCCTGGCGATCCTGCGGACTGAGGTCGGCGAGATGCCGCGGCGGGCGGGCACGGTTGGGCGATACGAAAGTGAGCTCGGCAGGCATGACTAAGATCCAGAAGGAGAGACAACGGGGGCAGCGGCAGACCGACGCTTCGCGGTAATTTGTGGCCTGACACAACCGAGCAGCGCCAACGCCGCCCATACGGCACTACCGTCCATACTATGTTGCACGGTAGGTGGGGGCGCGTGGGCAACGACCAATGAGGAGGAGCTGTGGCCACAACTCGGATCCTCCTCGACCGGGTGAGCCCCTACCAGAGCCGGCGGCTCATCGTCGAGTGTGACGGCCGGACCACCGCCGCCTACCTGATCGACCCACGCGGGGCGGTCCGCGTTCCCGTATGGTTGGCCAACCACGAACTCGCCCCCGACATCGGCCAGGAAACCCCTGACGACGGCCGGGCTCCGCTGATGCCGGCCCAGCACACCAAACATCCTCAGGGACGCGCCCCCTTCGACCCCGACCGGTTGCGCGTGGTGTGGTTCGAAGAGGGCGACGGGATCGCACTGCTCGACAGCGACGGACTGTTGGCGATCATCCCCGGCTGGGCAGAAGCCGACCGCGGTCTGCCCGGCTATGCCCGGGAAGCCATCGGCCGCAGCCCCTATGCGTGGGCGCTCGACGACGTCGCCGCCCAACTGTGGCCGCGCGTGGTGCACGCCGAAGCCTACTGGCAGTGGCGTGAGGCGCCCAATGCCTGGCGCAACGTACAGCGCACCGTCTTCAACCACCTCACCCGCACCGTGGGGCCGGCCGGGCACTACTGGGACGTCTCCGACGGCCACGCCCCCCTGATCCGCGTCTCCGAACGGCCGGCCACCCCAGAGCGGCCGTACACGGTGCTGAGCACCGTGGGCATGTGCGGCCAGCGCATGCCCACCCTCGACCGCTACATGGCCGACACCTCGGCCTATGCGCGCATCGAGCTCGCGCTGGCCACCACCGGCCCCTCCCATCTGGCCGCCCGTGTCTTCCGGTGGCTGGGCACGTTTCCCTGGCGCGCCGTCACCTGGTTCGGGCCGGGTCACAGCGTGAAATGGATGCGCAGCGCCGAAGACTCACCGCTGCGCGGGGATAATGCCGCCGTACTGCTCGTGGCCGATCCCGGTCCGCTGGCCGGCAACGGCAGCGGCCCCCCACCCGACACCTCAGGCCTACAGTTCCATGGCGACCCAGTGACCTGGCTGTGGGTGATCCCCATCACCCGGCCCGAGCATCTCTTCGCCAAGGAACACGACTCCACGACCCTCCTCGCCAAACTCGCCGCCGAAGGCCGCAGTTGGATCATGAGCTAACAGCACCGCCAGCCGCGGCACGCCGGCGAGCCTAGAGCTGTAGCCGGCCACGGTCAGGCCGGGGCGGGCACCAGCAGCGTGAGCACGACCCAGGCCACGGGCCCGGCGACCAGGAGAGAATCGAGCCGGTCGAGCAGGCCACCGTGGCCGGGCATGAAGCTCCCCATGTCTTTGACGCCAAGATCACGCTTGATCAGCGACTCGATCAGGTCGCCGACGGTGGCGGCCAACACGACCGCCACACCCAACACCAGACCGGCCCACACCGGGCCACCAAGCATGAGCCACACGGTAAGCGCCCCCGCGATCATGCAGGCCGCGACAGAGCCGGCAAAGCCCTCCCAGGTCTTATTGGGACTGATCGTCGGCGCCATCTTGTGGCGTCCCGCGGTGATACCGGCGAAATAGCCACCGATGTCGCTGCTGATCGTCACGATGATGAAGGCGATCATCCGCTCCTGACCGTCGCCGGGCGAGGCCAGCAGCAACAGCCAGGTTCCCAACAGCAGCGGGAGGTAGATCGCGATGAAGACACTGGAGGTGGCGTCGCGTACGTAGCCCTCCGGTCCGTCGCGCAGCCGCCACGACAGGGCGACGATCACGGTGACGGCCAAGACACCGAGCAGCCATGCCGGACCGCCGAAATAGGCGGCGACCTGCATCCCCAGTCCTCCCGCTACCAGCGGGAGGAGCGCCGGGCTGATATCGAGGGAGCGAAACGCCCGGTGAAGTTCCCGCAGTCCGATGAGGACGGCCACCATGGCGATCGCCACGAAAGCGGCCGGATAGGGATAAATCGATACGAGGACGAGAGCGCCGAGCGCCACACCGCTGCAAATGGCGAGCGGGAGATTACGTCCCGTGCGGATCTTCTTGTGGGATCGGCCCCCCGAGTCCGCCGAGTCGTCGGCCCCGCCGCCGGACGCCGATGAGTTAGAGACTGACACTAGACCTCAAGCAGCTCGGATTCCTTGTGCTTGAGCAACTCGTCGACCTCGGCGACATACTTGTGGGTGAGCTCCTCAAGCTCCTCTTGAGCGCGCCGCCCCTCGTCCTCACCGATCTCGCCCTGTTTCACGGCCTTGTCGAAGGAGTCTTTAGCGTGGCGACGCACGTTGCGGATGGAAACCCGCCCGTCCTCGGCTTTGGAGCGGACGACCTTCACGTAGTCCTTGCGGCGCTCCTCCGACAGCTCAGGAAAGACGACACGGATGACGTTACCGTCGTTGGCCGGATTGACGCCAAGATCACTGTCGCGGATGGCCTTTTCGATGGCCTGGGCCGACCCCTTGTCGAACGGCGAGACGACCACCATGCGCGGTTCGGGAACCTGGAAGGACGCGAGCTGGTTGATGGGGGTCTGCGTGCCGTAGTACTCGGCGGTGATCCGGTTGAAGGTCGCGGGGCCAGGGCGGCCGGTACGGATACTGGCGAAGTCCTCCTTGGCGACCGCGACGGCCTTCTCCATCTTCTCCTCGGCTTCGAGGAGTGTCTCTTCGATCATTTCGGCTCCCGGATGTCGCGATGCGTCGGTTTGAGGTCTACGCTAAGTCAACTATCAGCGTGACACACGATCGTGCCGAGTTTCTCGCCTCTGATGGCGCGGACGATGTTGCCCTTGGTCATCAGGTCAAAGACGACGATCGGCAAAGCATTGTCCATGCACAGGCTCACCGCGGTGGCGTCCATGACCTTCAACCCGCGGGTGAGCACCTCGTTGTAGTCAAGTCGGTCGAACTTGACGGCGTGCGGATTGCGGTGTGGGTCGGAGTCGTACACTCCGTCGACCTGAGTCCCCTTGAGCACTGCCTGCGCACCGATCTCCAAAGCACGCTGGGCGGCGGTGGTGTCAGTGGAGAAGAAAGGGGCCCCCAAACCGGCACCGAAGATCACCACACGGCCCTTCTGGAGATGGCGCACCGCACGACGCGGGATGTAGGCCTCAGCCACCTGGCTCATGTGGATGGAAGTCTGCACCCGCGTGTCGACTCCCAGCCCCTCCAGGAAGTCCTGAAGAGCGAGGCAGTTGATGACCGTACCGAGCATGCCCATGTAGTCGGCCCGGCCTCGCTCCATCCCACTCTCCGAAAGGACGGCGCCACGGAACATGTTGCCACCGCCAACGACGACGGCGACCTCTATGTTCTCCGCGACGGCCGACGCGATGGCGTCAGCGAGATACTGCACCACGCCGGGATCGATCCCGAGCTGGTCGCCGCCGGCGAACGCTTCCCCCGAAAGCTTCAGCACTACGCGACGCCTTCCATGGTCGTACATGGCTGGCCTGGTGGCGGCGGTATGCCCTTCGGTCTCCGGCACGGCTGGTCGGCCTCCCTCTGTTTCCCCCGAGTGGTACACATCCGCCCGATTCGCCACATCAGCGGCAAACCGGGCCTGATCCACCAGAGGTGCCGGGGTCACCCCCGGCACCTCCCATCATGTCAAACGTTCTAGGCTTCGCCGACCTTAAACCGCACGAAGCGGCGTACAGTGACGCCGGCCTCGTCGACCACCTGCTGGACGGTCTTCTTGTTGTCCTTGACGAAGGGCTGGCCCAGCAGTGTCACGTCCTTGAAGAAGCCGTTGACACGCCCTTCGATAATTTTGGGCAGCGCCTGCTCCGGCTTGCCCTCTTCCTTAGCCGTTGCCTCAGCGACACGGCGCTCGTTCTCGACCACGTCGGCGGGCACATCGTCTTTGCTGATGTAGCGCGGCGCCAGTGCGGCGATCTGCTGGGCAAGGTCCCTGGCGACGTCGGCGTCGGACGTGTCCAATTCGACGAGCACACCCAGCGTGGGCGGCAGGTCGGGGTCGCTCTTGTGCAGGTAGCTGGCCACATAGGTGCCCTCGAACTTGGTGAAGCGCCCCAGTTCGAGCTTCTCACCGATGACCGCGCTGTGCTCCTCGATCAGGGTCCGCACGGTCTTTCCGTCAGCGTACTCGGAGTCCAGGAAGCTGGCGGGGTCGGTGTCGCCGGTACGGGCCACGAAGTCAGCGATGTCGGCGGCCAACTGCTGAAACTTCTCGTTCTTAGCGACGAAGTCGGTCTCACAGTTGAGCTCGACCAGCGCGGCGGCGGTGTCGTCCACGGCGTGCAGCGCCACTAGACCGTTGGCCGCGGTACGCTCGGCGCGCTTGTTGACGTCCTTAGCGCCCTTGACGCGCAGCGCCTCAACCGCCTTGTCGAAGTCGCCCTCCGCCTCCTCCAGGGCCTTCTTGCACGCCATCATGCCGGCGCCAGTGAGTTCACGAAGCTTCTTGACGTCGGCGGCAGTATAGTTCGCCATTACTGTTCTCTATCCGTGAAGAGTCGGGACGGGAAAAGGGGCCACGGGCTCGGGGGCGCGTCGTTGTGACGCCGCCCCGAGCCACACCTAGTCAGGAAACGGAGGTCTCGCCCTCGGCCGCGTCAGCGGTCGCGGTGGCCTCGGCCTTCTCCGTCTCGGCCGGGGTCGTGACCTGCTGGTCCTGGGTATCGGTCTCGCCCTTGCCTTCCAGGAGTTCGCGCTCCCACTCGGCCAGCGGCTCCTCAGCGGTCTTCTCCGCGCCCCCGGAGCGAGCCAGTCGGCCATCGGCCACGGCGTCGGCGACCACACGGGTGAGTAGGCTAACGCTGCGAATAGCGTCGTCATTGCCCGGAATGGGGTAGTCGACCTCATCGGGGTCGCAGTTGGTGTCGAGGATCGCGACCACCGGAATGTTGAGCTTACGCGCCTCGCTGATCGCGATGTGCTCCTTCTTGGTGTCGACGATCCACACCGCGCTGGGAACGCGGGACATGTCGCGGATACCGCCGAGCGTGCGCTCCAGCTTGTCCTTCTCGCGGCGCAGCCCCAGCAGCTCCTTCTTGGTCAGGCCAGAGGCGGCGACGTCGTCGAAGTCGATCTCCTCCAGCTCCTTGAGCCGTTGCAGCCGCTTGTGGACCGTGGAGAAGTTGGTGAGCATGCCACCGAGCCAACGCTGATTGACGAAGGGCATCCCCACGCGGCGCGCCTGCTCGTCGATGGCCTCCTGCCCCTGCTTCTTGGTGCCCACGAAGAGAATGGTGCCGCCGTGGGCCACCGTCTCCTTCACGAACTCGTAGGCGCGGTCGATGTAGGAGAGCGACTTCTGCAAGTCGATGATGTAGATGCCATTGCGCTCAGTGAAGATGAAGCGCTTCATCTTCGGGTTCCAGCGGCGAGTCTGGTGCCCGAAGTGGACGCCGCTCTCAAGGAGCTGGCGAATCGTCACGACTGCGGCCATGACAAGGTCCTCCCAGTCACGGCGGAACATGTCCGCCTCGGTTGTTCCTAGCGTCCTGACCGCTCCGCCACGCCTGCGGCGTGGACCGTAAGAGTCGGCCCTTCCCGGTAAGGAAGCACAAGGACGCGCGAGATGTGTGGTTCGCGAGGAACCACGCAACGATTCTAGCTGCCACACGCCGCCGACGGGGCGTGTAACCTCTGCCGCGGGTTCGTGTCAAGGATGCGGCCAAAGGTGAATGTCGACACCGCTCCACCTCAGAACAGCGCAAAGCAGCGCGGCGGCGACGGGTTATCCACAGTCCGCACATCACAAGTGCGCGGCGGCGACGCACTGGGCCAAGCTGATCGCATGCACCACCTAAGTCCCCGCCATCACACCGTTGCCCACTGCCGTGGCGTGCAGTCGCTTATCTCGCGCCTCCCGCGTGTGCTGGCGCCTCTGGCACTGGCCTGCGCGATGCTGGCCGTGGGCGTGTCGTTCCCGCTGCCGGTCCGGGCCGACGCCACCGCCTGGCGCAGCCCCCTCGCAGGCGAGCTGACGGTCGTGCGCTCCTTCGCTCCGCCCCCCGAACCGTGGCTGGCCGGCCATCGCGGCGTCGACCTGGCTGCCCGCCCCGGCGATCCCGTCCACGCCGCCGGCGCGGGCCGGGTCGCCTTCGCCGGCTCCGTCGCTGGGCGCGGGGTCGTCAGCATCGTCCACGGCGAGCTGCGCACCACCTACCTGCCGCTTGTCCCGCGGGTGAAGCGCGGCGCGACCGTGGCCGCGGGCCAGCTCATCGGAAGGCTCACTGAAAAAGGGACCCACTGCGCCCCGAGAAGTTGCCTGCATTGGGGACTGCTGGACCGCCATGGCTACCTCGACCCGCTGCTGCTGTTGGGACAGGGCGAGGTGCGGCTGTTGCCGCTGCCGCACCACCCCGGCGGCCACCACGGCTCAGGCGCGCGGATGGGCCTGGTTGTAGGTGCGGGTGAGCCGTTCGATCGAGACATGAGTGTAGATCTGGGTGCTCGACAGGGAGGAGTGCCCCAGGATCTCCTGGACACTGCGCAGATCGGCGCCCCCGTTGAGCAGATGGGTGGCGGCACTGTGACGCAGGCCGTGCGGGGTGACGTCAGCGGCGCTGTCCCTCTCGCCGTCGCGCGCGAGCGCGCCCATGTACCCGTGCACGTCGCGGCGAGCCGAGCGGGTCCCAAGCCGGCCCCCTCTGGCCCCCAGGAAGACCGCGGCCCCACTGTGGCCGGCGGCCCAGCACGGCCGTCCCCGGCTCAACCAGTGATCCAGCGCGACCAACGCCCGCGGCGCGATCGGCACCACGCGCTCCTTGCCCCCTTTGCCGCGTACCCGCAGCGTGGCGCGCTCGCGGTCGACGTCATCGAGGTCGAGCCCACACAACTCCGCCACCCGAATCCCCGTGGCGTAGAGCGTCTCCACCACGGCCTGCCTCCGTAGCGCCAGCGGCGACGTGTCCTCACCCGCAGGGGCGAAGGCGCGGGCGACGGTGTCCTCTTCAAGCACAGCGGGCAGCCGCCGCTGCTGTTTGGGGCTGGCCAGCAGCAGCCCGGGGTCGGTAGCCAACCGGCCGAGCCGGTGTAGGTAGGCCGTGAACACCCGGGCGGCGGCGATGCGCCGCGCCACGGTCGCACGGCTCGCGCCACGGTCGCGCAGCCGCGCCAACCACCCTCGCAGTAGCGAGATTTCCAACTCGTCGATGTTGGCGCCCACCTCTGCGAGATAGCCGAGCAGTGCGCGCACATCGCCGACGTAGGCGCGCACGGTGTGGGGCGAGCGATGCAACTCGGCGCTGAGGTAGCGCTTGAACTCGCCCAACAGCGCGCTCTCGGCGCTGTCGGTGTTCTCGGTGCTGTGGCCGGACTGTGGCGATGGTTCTGCTGCGGTCACTGCTCGCGGCCCCCACCCTGGTGTGGTGCCACGGCTATGGCGTCGATCTCAAGCAGATAGCGGGTGTCGATGAGCCCGCTCACCTCTACCAGGGTGCTCGCGGGGCGGCACGGCGGCACCAGGAGCTGCGCCACTGCGGCCTGCACGACAGCCAGGTCGGTGATATGGCGCAGATAGTAGGTGAGCTTGACGAGGTCGTGCAGCTCGGCGCCGTACTCGGCTAAGACCGCGCTGGTGTTTCGAAAGATCTGCCGGGTCTGCTCGGCGGCATCGCCCTCGGCGACCTCGCCGTCGGCGGCTTCGGGGACCTGCCCCGAGACGAAGACCAGCGGCCCCGCAGCGAGGGCAGCCGGGCTATGGCCCTTGCTCATGACGCCACCTTATCCGGACCTACCGTCATCCCCGGGGGATCACGGAGCCGAGCGTGCCCGCCACCCCGTCTCGCCGCGCTCGACGAACCCACCCGCGGCTAGGACTCCCAGCGTACGTAAGGCTGTGTCGAGGTCGACCTCAGCCGCGGCGGCAACGGTAGCCGTGCCTACCGTTGTGCGCTGCGGCAATGCCGCTAACACGCGGCGCGACAGCTCGTCGAGTTCGGCTGGGTCGAGCACGGTGGCTGTCTGTGGACGCAGGTCGGCACCGATCTGGCCGACCTGCTCAATGACGTCGGCGGCCTCGGTGACGCACACGGCTTGGAAGTCGCGCAACAGCCGATGGCACCCGCTCGACAGGGCTGACGTGACCGGCCCGGGGACCGCCATGAGCGTGCGGCACAGTTCCCGCGCGTGCGAGGCGGTGTTGAGGGCGCCGCTACGCGGCCCTGCTTCGACCACGACGGTGCCGGGGGTGAGGGCGGCGATAAGACGGTTGCGGACGAGGAAGGCGTGGCGCGACGGCAGGGTTCCGGGGGGATGCTCGGTGACGAGAACCCCAGCAGATCCGACGTCAGCGAACAAGTTCTCGTGGCCGCGCGGATAGGCGACGTCGAGCCCGCAGGCGAGCACGGCCACCGTGGCCGCGCCCCCGGTCAGCGCCGCACGGTGGGCGGCGCCGTCGATACCGTAGGCTCCGCCGGAGACCGTGACCCATCCCCGCTCGGCCAGCGCATAGCACAGCTCGCCTGTGGCGTGCAGACCATAGCTGGACGCGGCCCGGGAGCCGACGACCGCCACCGAGCGCAGGCAACAATGGCGTAGATCCCGCGCTCCCCGCATCCAGAGGGCATAGGGGCGGGCCTCGGCGAGGTCGTCGAGTTGGCGCGGCCATTCCGGGTCACCGGGCACGGCGACGCGCACCCCGAGATCGTCGGCCCGTGCCAACAGTGCCTCGCCGTCGACCCTTTGGGCGCGGGCCCGCCAGCGCCGAAGCCGCACGGCGAAACCGGAGGCGTCACGCTCGGACGGGGCCGCCAAGGGGCGTTCCTCGCGGACCGCGCGCCAGACAGCCACGGCGCCGTGGGTGGCGATGGCACGCCCCATGGCCGGGTCGCCGGGGCTGGCCACGGCGGTGAGACACGCACGGGCCACCGTTTCGGCCGTCGGGTGGGACGGTGTCGCGCCCCCGCTCACCGCGCCGTCCCGGACCACAGCGCGAACGCATAACCGGTGTCGTCGGCAACGGGGCGGGAACGCCCGGCAAGGTCGGCTAGGCTCCAGGACACTCGTAGCACCCGATCGACTCCCCGCGCGCTGATCTCCCCGCGTTCCAGCGCGCCGGCGAGCACCCGCAACGCTTCCTCTCCCACCGGGAAACGCCGCCGCAGCTCCGCCCCCGGGATCTCGGCGTTGGTGCGCCACGGCGTGCCCGACAGCCGCTTAGCGGCGCGCTCCCGCGCTTGGCGCACGCGCTCAGCCACGACACTCGACGATTCCGCGAATGCCTGGTCAGCCAGGAGTTCGGCCCTGCTGACCGGGTACAGCTCCACTTTGAGGTCGACTCGGTCGAGTAACGGCCCCGACAGCCGGCTGAGGTAACGGCGCCGCACCGGGGAGGGGCAGGCGCACCCCTTGGCGGGCTTGCCGCACGGACAGGGGTTGGCAGCCATGACAAACAGGAACCGCGCGGGAAACCGGGCCGTGGCGGCCGAGCGCGATACAACCACCTCCCCCGTCTCCAGCGGCTGGCGCAGTGAGTCCAGAACCCCGCGGCCGAACTCGGGCGCCTCGTCGATGAAGAGGACGCCATTGTTGGCCAGGGACACGTAGCCGGGGCGCAGCACGCTCGTGCCGCCGCCCACGATCGCCGCTCTGGTCGCGGTGTGGTGGGGGTCGCAAAACGGGGGGTCGGTGATGAGCGGGGTACTGCGGGGCAGCGTTCCGGCGATGGAGTGGATCGCCGTGGTCTCCAAGGACTGCGCTTTGGTCAATGCGGGCAACACGGTCGGCAGGCGGGCAGCCAGCAGACTCTTCCCGGTGCCGGGCGGTCCCACGAGGAAAACGTTGTGCCCGCCGGCAGCGGCGATCTCGACGGCTCGACGAGCGACCGGCTGGCCGAGGACGTCGGCGAGATCGGGGCGGGGGCGGGATTCCTCGTCGCTGGTGGGGAGATCGTCGTCGAGGTCGTGGTCGAGCCCGTCGTCCTCAGGTGTGGGCAGGCCGCGCAGCCACGCCAACAGCTCTGCCAGCGAACGCGCAGCCACGACGTCGGCTTCGGGGACCAGCCGAGCCTCGGCGACGTCACCGCCGGCGACGACGAAGCGCGTGTGTCCGCATCGCACCCCTGCCAACACCGCCGGCAGCACTCCCCGCACCGAGCGGGTGCGACCGTCGAGGCCGAGTTCGGCGAGTAGCACACAGTCGTGGAGCCCTTCGACCGGCAGGGCTCCACTGGCCGCGAGGATCGCGGCGGCGATGGCGAGATCGAAGCCGCTGCCGCGCTTGGGCAGACTCGCGGGCGAGAGACTGACGGTGATATGGCCCTCGGGCCAGTGCTCGCCGCTGTTGACCACGGCGGCCCGGATGCGGTCGCGGGCCTCGCGAAGCGCGGTGTCAGGCAGGCCGACCAGCGTGAGCCCCGGCGGGCCGTCACCGAGATGGGCCTCGACCTCCACCATGTGGCCCTCGACCCCCACCAGAGCGGTGGAGCGGGTGCGCGCGAGCCCCATCTAGGCCACCCCCCGATGGTGGTTGACATACCAGCAGCCGTCTCGCGCCAGCAGCACCGAGACCACGTCGACCCGCACCCGCTGTGGAACGGGGCGACGTTGGGCGGCGCTCCAGTTGCGCGCAAGGCGCCGCAACCGCGTTCGCTTGGCTACGGTGACCGCTTCGAGCGGGCTCCCGAAGCGGGTGCACGCGCGGGTCTTGACCTCGGCCACGACCAGGGTCGCGCCCCAGCGCGCCACGATGTCGATCTCACCGTCACGGCAACGCCAGTTGCGCGCCAGGATGCGCATGCCCTCTTCCCGCAGGTAGCCGGCGGCGATCTCCTCGCCGCGCCGCCCCAGCGTCTGGGCCCACCGCGGGGTCGTTGGGTGTGCCACCTCCATCACCTCCACCTTCACAGTGGAGCAGGAGCATTACCCACAGCCACGACGATTCAACGGCTGTGGATAACCCGACCCCTTGGTTGCGCATCGCCACTGGGCTCTGTTCTTCGAACGCCCGAGGCGTAGGGTGCGTGCGGGGGCTCTCGATTATCGCCGGTGTCGCCGTTCGGCGATGCTCGCAACCCGATGTCCACCGCGCCACAACACTCGCGGTGATCATGGCGGCCCCACCGCCGAGATAGGGCCGAGTCCCTGGACAAGGCGGGCAGGGCGGCCGGGACGCCCCGATTGTGCCCGGGGCCGGCGGCACGGGCCGACGGCGTACTCTGGGCCGCAGCCGGTCCCCCGCGGGCCCTGCGAGGCGACCGGGCCGCAGCGGCTCCAGGGCCGGACGTCCGCCCCCCGAGAGGCTCTGACTCAGGCGAGGCTGCCGCGTCCTGGGCCGGGGCTGGTGAGCCTTGGGCCGCCGCGCGGGAGTGACTGTTAAGGAGTGTCGGTCCCGGTCGCCGGCTGGTTGGGACGGGGGTCGACCTCCCCGTCGGGCCGGCCCTGGACCGCGTTGGCCACCCGCCTGACGTTCCACACGTCGGTGTGCTCGGGGTCGCCGCCGGCCGCCTCGACCGCGGGCGCGTCAGTGGGCGCAGCCGCGGCGGGCACGCCGCCGCTTAGGCGCGCTGGAGGGACCGGTGCCTGGGAGCGGGCGGAGGGCTCGGGGCCCACCGGCAGCTCGGACACGGCCCCCAGGTGTCCAAGTTCCTCGTTGCGGCGCACCGCGAGCTGTCCCCGCTGCCCTTGCGGTGCGGCCGACAGCGACTCTTCCTCCGTTCGATCGGCCCGTGCGGCATCGGAACCGGGCTGACGGGACTGATCGTGCTGTTCCTCGCTCAACGGTCTCCTCCCTCATGCCGTCGTGTCGTCCCCGCCCTCAGGCGACTCTCCCGGCTGGCAGGGGACTCTCCTCGCCGCTACCCGCTGCGCGAAGGTGGGAACATCCCCATTCCACTCCCCTGTCCGAGAGCGGGGGAGGTTCGCGCACGTATACCGGAGTGTTCCGGCGAGGTGTCGGCTTACTCGCCGCTACGCACGTCGGTGAGGCGGTGTGGTGAGTAGCGGATGTCCTCGAAGCGGACGGTGCGGCCCTCGCCGAGCGGGCTCTGGGCGAGGAAGCCCACCTCCGGATCGCCGTCGAGTGCAAAGTAACGGATGAGGTCCCAGGAGTCGGCATCGGTGCGCGCGTGGAAGGCGTAGACAGAGCCAAGGCGCGAGATCCGCAGTTCGACGTCCGGGCCCGCCACCGCGAAGGAGTTGCAGTCGTCGGACACCCCCCGCGTGACTACGGACACGATCGTCGGGCGGCCCTGGGGGGAGGATTCCAGGCACAGCTTCGCCCACGTGGTGTCGTCGGTGTAGAGCAGCAGGACGGCGGCGTCGAAGGCGGATTCGAGGTCGAGCCTGACCCGCGCGCTCAGCGTGAAGTCCCCGGACAGCCGGCCGACAAGTGCCGGGGCTTGGGCGTGCTGGGCGCTGCCGTCGGGGTCGGTGAACAGGTCGGTGCCGCCGCCTGCGCTGATGACCAGGGTGTCCTCGCCGAGAATCGCCCAGGACTCCGGCTGGTTGAGCCACCGCAGCGGTGAAGGGAACGCGGGAATCTCGACCGGCTCGCTCATCTCGCTCCATCAATCGGTGTGGTTAGGTCGCTGAGACCGACCTGTGCGACGGCCAGAGCGCTCTCTGCCGGGGCAGGCGCGAAGGACTGTTCCCAAGGACGGCAGGAGGGGAAACGAAAACGCGGTTGTAGGGTAGCCAGCTTGCCCGGTCGTCGCAGCCGGCCTCTCGGGCCTCGACATGGAGGATGCCGGTCCCAGAGCGCCTCCCGCCGCCTCTCTCTGCTGCACAGCGCCTGCTGCCGGGCCTTATCGCCGACACTCCCCACACCCGGCATACTTCACATTAGAGATAAAAACCCCAAAACAGACAAAGCAATTACATATTTTGAATTTGTTCTGATTATTTCTTAATGCTTGTCACGATCCCGCGTTAGCGGGCCAGACATAAAACGAAGTGGCGGCTACCGCGTTCCGGAACGCCGCTGCCAGGGCACGCTGTAGCCCCCGTGCGGCCAGGGGCGCTCAACCTGCGTTTTCAGAAAACGGGCACTAACCTCCAACAATCATCGATAACATTCGCAAAGCACATTTCTCAGTCCCTGAGGAGACCAAACACGCTCATGGAAGCCTTCACGCTGCCCGACTTCTACCTACCGCATCCGGCTAGGCTCAACCCCCATGTCGAGCGTTCGCGCGCCCACAGCATGGAATGGGCCCGCCAGATGGGAATGCTCGATTCCCCTACCCCTGACGGCGGTCTCGTCTGGGACGAGGCGGCGCTGGCCAGCATGGACTATGCGCTGATGTGTGCCTACACGCACCCGGACTGCGACGGGCCCATGCTCGATCTGATCACCGACTGGTACGTCTGGGTGTTCTTCTTCGACGACCACTTCTTGGAGCAGTTCAAGTACTCCCGCGATCTGCAAAGCGCACAGGCCTACCTCGACCGCCTCGAACTGTTCATGGTCGCCGAGGACGAGGAGCCACCAGAGCCGGAGAACCCGGCCGAACGGGGACTCAACGACCTGTGGCAACGCACCATCCCGATGATGTCGACGGATTGGCGGCAGCGCTTCACCCTCAGCACGCACAACCTGATGGTGGAGTCGATGTGGGAACTGGACAACATCAACCGCGAGCGCATCGCCAACCCGATCGAGTACATCCAGATGCGGCGCCGGGTCGGGGGCGCGCCATGGTCGGCCAACCTCGTCGAGGTCGCCGTTGGCGCTGAGATCCCCGACCGCATCGCCGAGACCAGGCCGATGCGGGTCCTCAGAGACACGTTCTCCGACGCGGTGCACTTGCGTAACGACCTGTTCTCCTACCAGCGCGAGGTCCGAGAGGAAGGCGAGAACTCCAACGCGGTCCTGGTGTTCGAGCGGTTCTTCGACTGCTCCACCCAGGAAGCGGCTGACCTGGTCAACGACCTACTGACCTCCCGGCTGATCCAATTCGAGAACACGGCGCTGGGCGAGGTCTCCGGGCTGTTCACCGACTACGCCGTGGCCCCACACGAGCAGTTGGGAGTGGCCGGCTACGTCAAAGGACTCCAGGACTGGCAGGCCGGTGGCCACGAGTGGCACGCCAGGTCGAGCCGGTACATGAACGACCGGGCCGCCACCCGCCCTTCGGGCGGGCTCAGTGGCCCGACCGGCCTGGGTACCTCGGCCCTCAGGCCGGCGTTCTCCACCGTCGCCCTGGGACTGCGGCAACGGTCCCGGCAGCACTCCCAGCCGGTGTTCGCACCGGTCGGCCACCTCACGCTGCCCGAGCTGTACATGCCCTACACACTGCGTATGAGCCCGCACCTGGACGCAGCGCGGCGTCACGGGGTCGAGTGGGCCCGCCGGATGGGGATGTTCGACTCGGTGCCCGGGGTGGAGGTCGGCGGAGTGTGGGACGAGCGGCGTTTCGTCATCTTCGACTTCGCTCACTGCGCTTCGATGATCCACGCCGACGCGAGCGCCGAACAGCTCAACCTGTCCTCAGACTGGTTGGCTTGGGGCACCTACGGCGACGACTACTTCCCGGTGGTATTCGGCGCGAGCCGCAACCTGGCGGCGGCCAAGGTGTGCAACGACCGGCTGTCGGCCTTCATGCCCCTGGACCTCGGCCCCACACCGGAACCGACAAACCCGATCGAGCGCGGGCTGGCGGACCTGTGGCAACGCACAGCGGGGCCGATGACCTCTTCTGCTCGGCGGCAGTTCCGCACCGCCGTGGAGGATATGACGGCGAGCTGGTTGTGGGAACTGAACAACCAGGCACAGCACAACGTGCCCGACCCCATCGACTACATCGAGATGCGTCGCAAAACGTTCGGATCGGACATGACGATCAGTCTGGCGCGCCTCGCTCGCTCCGACGAAGTCCCCGCCGGGATTTACCAGACCCGGACGTTGCGGGAGCTGGAAACCGCGGCACAGGACTACGCCTGCTTCACCAACGACCTGTTCTCCTACCAAAAAGAGGTGGAGTTCGAGGGTGAGCTCCACAACATAGTGCTGGTCGTCGAGAACTTCCTTGGCGTGGACCGGTGGCGGGCGCGCGACATCGTGGCCAATCTGATGCGGGCGCGGATGGAGCAGTTCGAGCACATCGTCGCTGTCGAGTTGCCGAACATGTTCGAGGAGTTCGATCTCGACGAGGATGCCCGCACGATGCTCACTCGCCATGCCGACGAACTCAAAGACTGGATGTCGGGAATTCTGGAGTGGCACCGCCGCTGCGGTCGCTACACCGAAGAAGAACTCCGGGGCAGCCGGACCGGGGCGGCGCAGAAGGAGGTTCCCTCACGGCCCACAGGTCTGGGAACATCGGCTGCACGAGTCGCAGAGACGCTGCGGCGGGGCGACTCCCGGAACGATGACAGCCCGAACGGCGGGGCGGCGGGCGACCGAGACGACAGCGGGGAGGCGGCGCCGGTCACGGTCGCCACTGTTGACGACGGTGAACTAACGGCGTCGTAGCGCCCGTGGACAGCGGCGTCCGAGAGGGCCGACCGTGCTTACACAACGGAACCGCCCGAGCTGCGTAGTGGGGCGCGCCTGGGAGACCTCAGGCAACGCGGCTCGGGCGGTTCCGGACAATATATGGGCGAAATGTTGAACCTGTCGGAAATGAATCGTCCCCCGTGTGGGGAGGTTCGGCTATGTCCACTGGAATGGTTACCGAATGGAATAGTAATCCGCCGGATTTTATTTTTTGAACTGCTACGGCGTCAGCGCCCCGGCCCCTGGGGAACCGCTATATCAAGAGTCCGGGCTTCCCGTGGCAGGAACTTCGAGATCGCTCTTTGTGATTTCTTCGACATTGACGTCCTTGAACGTCACCACGCGAACGTTCTTCACGAAGCGAGCCGGGCGGTACATGTCCCACACCCAGGCATCTTGCATCGTGACCTCGAAATACATCTCCCCTGTCTCGGTTGACCTGGGCACCATATCGATGTGGTTGGTGAGGTAGAAGCGGCGCTCGGTCTCCACCACGTAGCTGAAGAGCCCGACGACGTCACGGTATTCGCGATAGAGCTGGAGCTCCATCTCGGCTTCGTACTTCTCCAAGTCCTCAGAACTCATTCAACCGCTCGCTTTCCTCGTGGACTTGTTACCCGCGGGTCGGTCTCCCCATCCGCCCGGACAGCGCCTCTGTGTCGGTCAGCGGGGGCGCGCGGTTCCCCCGCTCCTATAATGATGCATCTGTCAACTACTTAAGGGTAGATGTGGCAGCGGCTGAGTGGCGGAGCGCCATGTCACAGACCCTGACCGACTACTCTACGGACATGCTCGCCCGACGAGATCCGTAACGATGCCATGCGCGTCGGCCGGCTAGGTGGAGCGGGACAGCCGCAGCGAAACCGAGACCGAGCGGCGCAGCAGCCGCGGAGGCAGCGCTCGCTTGATTCAGCTCCGAGAACGTCTCGGGCACCGACAGCACCTGGAAGTGGTCGAAGGGCCACAGGACCACAAAGGCTCGGCCGACCACGGCGTCCTCACCGATCGACCCGCCCCCTGGATCGTTTTGGTGGCGGCGGGAGTCGTAGGAGATCGAGCGGTGGTCGCCCATCACCCACAGCCGCCCTTCCGGCACCTCGACAGGCCCGAAGCTTTGGTGCGTGGCGAGGCTGTCGGGGTAGAGGTAGGGTTCGTCGATCGATTCGCCGTTGACGATCAGTCGATTCTCGCTGTCACAGCATTCAACGGTGTCGCCGGGCAAGCCGATGATGCGCTTGATGTAGTCCTTGCCGGAGGGAGCCAACCCGAGCCGCTGGCTGACCCATGTGAACCCCTGGGAGATGGGGTTGGAGGGTTCCTCGATCTGGACGGTGTTCTCTTCGTCCCATGAGCCGCTGCCGTTGAAAACGACGATGTCGCCGCGTTCGAAGTCCCGCACCTCGTAGACGAGTTTGTTGACAAGAACGCGGTCACCAACGAGAAGCGTGTTCTCCATCGAGGTGGAGGGGATGTAGAAGGCCTGCACCACCCAGGTTTGAATGATGAACGCCAACACAAGGGCTATAACGACCAGAACGGGCAGTTCTTTCCAGAACGAGCCTTGCTTCTTGGCGTTTTTTCCCTCTTTCTTCGCGTTCATGGTGCCCTCCGGACTCGTGCCGGTAGCAGCATCCCCGTCGGAGTCACCACTTGCGGCGCTGTCGTCACTTTCGGCTCGCGCAGCCGCGGTGCCCTCTCCCTCATCGGTGGCAGCGTCCTCCCCCGAGGCGGCCGGCGAAACACCACTGGCTCTCCCACGGGTTGCCATGGGAGAGCCAGTGCCGTCAGTCGGATTGTCCTCATCGAACTGGGGGGCATTGCCACGGGCACC
This sequence comes from Salinactinospora qingdaonensis, assembly GCF_039539445.1. Lineage (NCBI taxonomy): Bacteria > Bacillati > Actinomycetota > Actinomycetes > Streptosporangiales > Nocardiopsidaceae > Salinactinospora > Salinactinospora qingdaonensis. The sequence continues at coordinate 148,963 of NZ_BAABDD010000010.1, read as the reverse complement.
ACGGGTCTCGTCATCGCGAGACTCCACATCGTCATTGCTCATCGGCACTGAAGCCTAGCCGAGCCCGGGATCGGACGCCCGTAAAGACGCATCCTCAGGCCACACCGATTTGGATTTCCGGTAGACGGCGGCTGGAGTTCCGAGGCGCAACAAGGGCAACCGAGAACCCGAGGGCAGCAGGGCTAGCGACGCTCCGGGATACGAGCGGCCTTGCCGCGCAGGTTCCGCAGGTAGTAGAGCTTGGCGCGGCGGACACGACCCCGCATCACCACCTCGATCTTGTCGATCGCCGGAGTGTGCACGGGGAACGTGCGCTCCACACCCACGCCGTAGCTGATCTTGCGAACGGTGAAGGTCTCGCGGTTGCCGCCCCCGTGGCGGCGGATGACCACACCCTTGAAGACCTGAACCCGGGACCGGTTACCTTCCGTCACCCGCACGTGAACATTGAGGGTGTCGCCCGGACGGAAGTCGGGAATGTCAGAGCGAAGCTGAGCCTTCTCAAGCTCCTGAATAGCAGTGTGCATCTCAGCGGTTCCTCGTCGGTTGCGCGCCGCGGCGACGGACATTGCGGTTCGCGCGGGCGGATCTGCTGGGTTCGGATCGGTTGCCCCAGTGGCGTGTCTCTGGTTGGGCGGCACTGTCGACACAACGACGGCGCGCGAGCAGAGACGAACGGCAACGGCAACTCATCTAGTCTGCCATAGATTCAGCGGCGACCTGTAACCAGGCCGCGGCGATGACCTCACGGTCACGCTCGTCGAGGTGGGCGGGGTCAATCCGTTCCAGCAGATCGGGACGGGTGCGAACCGTCCTGCGCAGTGCCTCGTCGCGACGCCAACGGTCGACGGCCCCATGGTCGCCCGAGAGCAGCACGGGGGGCACGTCCAGACCGCGCCAGGAGGCCGGCTTGGTGTAGACGGGCCCTTCCAACAGGTTGTCCATCGCGCCCGGCGCGAAGGAGTCCTCCGCCACCGATTGGGCGTTGCCCAGCACGCCCGGAAGCAGGCGGGCAACGGTCTCCACCATGACCAGCGTCGCCACCTCTCCCCCACCGAGAACGTAGTCGCCGATACTGATCTCCTCGACCGGCATCCGGGTGGCGGCATCGGCCAGGACACGGCTGTCGATGCCCTCGTAGCGCCCGCAGGCGAAGATAAGCCAGGGTTCCTGCGAAAGCCGGAGAGCGTGGGCCTGGGTGAACGGCACGCCACTGGGGGTGGGGAGGATGAGCCGGGGCCCGCTCGGCCGCTCCGAGGCCTTCCCCGTGTCCTCGACGCCGCTGGCCGCCACGGCAGACTCGCCGGTATCAGCGGTTACCACGTCGTCACGGGCGGTGATCTCATCGAGAGCTTCCCCCCACGGCTGCGGCTTCATCACCATGCCCGGCCCCCCGCCATAGGGAGTGTCGTCGACGGTGTTGTGCCGGTCGTGTGTCCAGGAGCGCAGGTCGTGCACGCAGACGTCGAGGATGTCAGCGGCACGCGCCTTGCCGATCAGGGAAAGATCCAGTGGCGCGAAGTAGTCGGGAAAGATAGAGATGATGTCGATACGCATGAGGCTTACCGGTTTCGCCGAAGACCTGACCGCGCCGGACCGGCCGGTCGACATGGCGGGGCAACGACGTCGTGCGGGACAGGGACCGAGCGGCTCGGCGAGGGCACCACCACCGTGCCCAAGGCTATAGCGGGTCGGCTACGGGGATCTCCGGTCATGGTGCGCGGCGATCTCAGCGCGGCGCGCCATCGAGGCGAGGGGAACGGCACGGGGTGCCGTCTCGGCTCAGCGGCCAAGGTCGACGAGGCCGGGAGGCGGGTCGATGACGAGCTGACCGGCGGCGGTGTCGACTTCGGGAACGAGGGCACGGACGAAGGGCACCAGTACCTCCGCGCCGTCGTCGGCTCTGATGAGAAGGACGTCCTGGGCATAGTGGAGCACGTCCTCGACGTCACCGACACGCTGGCCCGCCGTGGTGCGCACGCTCAACCCGAGGAGTTCGTGGTCGTGGAATTCGTCAGGGTCGGGCAGCGAGTCGATGTCGGCGGATTCCACGAAAAGCGTCACGCCACGCAGCCCTTCGGCAGCAGTACGGTCGCGCACTGAGGCGAACCTGACGAGCAGCCGGCCCGCGTGCGTGCGTGTGGCGGACACGGTCAGCGGTCCCGCGCTTTCGGGGTCGGTAAGCAGGACCGATCCCGGGGCGAACCGCTGATCCGGGTCGTCGGTACGCACATCCACGGCCACATCGCCGCGGATGCCGTGTGCCCGGCCCACATGGCCGACGACGAGACGCATCGTTTCCTCCTCGTCAGCGTCAGGCCCGCCGAAACAGCACGCGCGGACGGGGCACAGCCCGCCCGCGCGGTTGGCCTGCGTTACGTTTTGGGACGTCGCGGCGCACCCGTCTCCCGTGCCCGCACCGGGCGGGACGGAGGAAGGGAGGCCGCCGCCAAGGGGCGGCGGCGGTGAGGTCAGCGCACTTCGTGCAGGTCCAGCAGGTCGACGCGCACATAGCGCCCGCCGGCCAGCGAACCGATGACGGTACGCAGCGCCTTGGCGGTACGGCCATTGCGGCCGATGACCTTCCCCAAGTCATCGGGGTGGACCCGAACTTCGAGCACCTTGCCCTTGCGGAGCCTGCGGGCTCGCACCTGGACATCGTCGGGGTTGTGGACGATCCCCTTGACGAGGTGCTCAAGCGCCTCTTCCAGCACGTTATGCCTCGCCCTCGGACTTCTCCGCCGCGGCTTCGGCCGGCTCGCTGTCGGACGCGGCGGCCTGTTCGGCCTGCTCAGCCTTACTGTCAGCCTTGTCCGACTTCTTGGCCTTGCCCTTGCTCTCGTTGTCGGGCAGCACGAGTTCCTTCAGAACAGCCTGGAACGCGGCTTCCTCAGCTTCCTTGTCCCGGGGCTCGGCGACCTTGAGCGGCGGCGGTGCAGGCAGCCCCTTGAACTTCTGCCAGTCGCCGGTAAGCCGAAGGATCTTTTGCACCGGAACGGTGGGCTGTGCCCCCACGGACAGCCAGTACTGTGCCCGTTCGGAGTTCACCTCGATGAAGCTGGGCTCCTCTTTCGGGTGGTACTTCCCGATCTCCTCGATGGCCTTGCCATCGCGCTTGTTGCGGGCGTCAGCGATGATGATGCGGTACTGCGGCGTACGGATCTTCCCCATACGCTTGAGCTTGATCTTGACAGCCACTGTTGTGGTCTTCTCCCGATTACAGCCTGATGCCCCAGCGCGTGCCGTGTGGGGTTGCGGCCCGCTACCGGAGCGGGGACGTGGATGTGCGGATAAGTAGAGGGCCGACCCGCACATCGTTAGTCGCGTTTCAATTGTGCCAGAGAATTCGAGCGGACCAGCGCCAACTACCAACGTTCGGCGGGTCTTACCCAACCTTGACACTCGGGCGCCTTGCAGCACGGCACCACGGCCCGGGGGTGCCTACTTCTTCGGGATCTTGAAACCGGAGAGGTCGGGCATCTTCCCGCCGCCGAACCCCGGCGGGAGCTGCTGCGAAGAGCCTTGAGCACCGGAACCACCGCCGAAACCGGGGGGAAGTCCCGAGGAGTCCTGCTCGTCGGTCCCCTCCTCGCGGCGACGCTGGCGCTCGGCAGCCTTAGCCGCCTCCTGCTCCTTGGCCTTCATAGGGTTGCCGCTGCGCTGCTTGCCCTTGTTCTTCTTCTTGGCGGCGGGCTTGGCCGCCTTCTTGCGGCCACCGCCCCCGCCACCGGCCCCGGGCATCCCCGGCATCCCGGGGAAGGAGCCGTCCTTCATCTTGCGCAGCATCTTCTGCGCCTCGAAGAAGCGGGTGACCAGCCCGTTGACGTCGCTGACCTGAGTGCCGGACCCGTTGGCGATGCGCAGCCGCCGCGACCCGTTGATGATCTTGGGGTTGCGGCGCTCCTCGGGGGTCATGGAGCGGATGAGCGCGGTGATCCGGTCGAGATCCTTGTCGTCGACGTTGCTGATCTGATCGCGCATCTGCCCCATGCCGGGCATCATCCCCAACAGATTGCCGATGGGGCCGAGCTTGCGCACCATCTGCATCTGTTCGAGGAAATCCTCAAGGGTGAAGTCGTCCTCAGAGGTCAGCGAACCGGCCATCCGCTCGACCTCAGCCTCGTCGAACGTGCGCTGGGCCTGCTCGATGAGCGAGAGCATGTCGCCCATATCGAGGATGCGCGAGGCCATCCGATCGGGGTGGAAGACGTCGAAGTCCTCCAGTTTCTCCCCTGTGGAGGCGAACATGATCGGCCGGCCGGTGATGTGACGGATCGACAGCGCGGCACCGCCGCGGGCGTCGCCGTCGAGCTTGGTGAGGACGACCCCGTCGTAGCCGACACCGTCGAGGAAGGCCTGCGCGGTGTTGACGGCATCCTGACCGATCATGGCGTCGACGACGAAGAGGATCTCGTCGGGAGTGACGGCGTCGCGGATGTCGGCGGCCTGCTGCATCATCTCGTCGTCGACACCCAGGCGACCCGCGGTGTCGATGATGACGACGTTGTGGTTGTTGCGACGGGCGTGTTCGATGGATTCCCGAGCGACCTCGACCGGATCACCAACACCGTTGCCGGGCTGGGGCGCGAACACCTGCGTGCCGGCGCGCTCCCCCACCACTTGCAACTGGGTGACGGCGTTGGGGCGCTGTAGGTCGGCGGCCACGAGCAGCGGTGTGTTGCGTTCGGCGACGAGCCACTTGGCCAGCTTGCCCGCGAGCGTGGTCTTACCGGACCCTTGCAGGCCGGCGAGCATGATGACGGTGGGCGGCCGTTTGGCGAAGCGGATCTCGCGCGTCTCACCGCCGAGGACGGCGATGAGTTCCTCATTGACGATCTTGATGACCTGCTGGGCAGGGTTGAGGGCCTTGGAGACCTCTTCACCGCGCGCCCGTTCCTTAATGTGGGCGATGAACTCGCGCACCACAGGCAACGCAACATCGGCCTCCAGCAGGGCGAGGCGGATCTCGCGCGCAGTGGTGGCGATGTCCTCCTCTGACAGGCGTCCCTTGCCCTTGAGCGAGGAGAAGACGGATGTGAGCCGGTCGGAAAGCGTCTCGAACACGAGTGTGTCCCGTCCTTCATCTCGGGATTGGCTTTCTAGGCTACCTGCCGGAAGGCCCGGCCCGCCCAATGCTCGCCGGCGCCGGTGACCCGGGTCGCACGACCGGGCCACCGCTGGCCCGTTGAGCCGTCAGCCGACGGACGGACTGGAACTGGCCGACGGTTCCTCCCCACTCAGGGTGGCCTCACGCTGCTTCTCAATGCTAGCGACGAGTTCGTCCTTGGCGTTGCCGCCCAGGGCACGGGTCGAAAGCTTGGGCCGAGCCTGAATCTCGTAGGTCGTGGGGTCGGTGCTGGGCTCTAGGGCGTAGTCGATGGCACACGCCAAATCGACGGAGCCCCCGGCTTCCAGGGACTCGGTGACATGGCAGCTCTTCTCTCCCAACGAATCGTTGGTGAAGGTGGCATCCATCCGCACCAGCACCGAACCGGAAGACTCCCAACTGGAGATATCGGTTACCGAGGCGGTCAGGGTGCACTGTCCGCCCGTCTCGCAGTACAGCTCGTCGGCGCCCTCGCTTTGGATCTCGATGCGGGCGTCGCGGGCGCTGCCGAATTCGTCCTTGGCGGTGGTGGCCATGTCGTCGTAGAGCTGCTGGACGTCTTCCGTGGCCGGCTCCTCGACGTTGACGGCGGCCCGCACGGAAGCGCCGGCCGTATCGCCGCCCTCGCCGGTGGAGGCGAGCGCCTCGGCCTCCACTCGCAGCAGCCGGTGGGGCTCCTCCTCGGCGAGCCACACCGTGGCGTCGGAGAGCTCAACCCGGTAGGCACGGGTTCCGGAGAGCCGCTCCCGCGTGGCATCGCCTTGGGCGGGCATGTTCTTAAGGCTCTCGGCGAGCTTGGCGGGGGTCAGCGCCGCCTGCGGGTCGAAACCGAGAAGTTCGGTCCTGACGCGCACCCAGTGGTCGACGTAGGTGTTGGCGTCGGGGTTGTACAGCGGCTGGGTGAGCCAGAAGTTGTCGGCGGCCGAAAGGTAGAGCTGGCTATCGGCTTGCACCACGCTGACGTCGGTCTCGGCGATGCGCATGGTGCCGGAGACGGCGCCGGAGTCTGTGACGGTGAGGTCGGTCTCGTTGGGGGCGCCGTCGGGGCCGGCGAACTGACCCTGGAGGTGGACCGCGCTGAGTTCTGCGAGCTGTGAAAGCGAGGAGTCCAGGAGCGGCTGGGCTGCGAACGAGGTGGGGGAAGGTGAGGGTGAGGGTGAGGGGTCCGAACCGCCGGGGCGAAGGTGACTCAGATCGAGGGCGCACCCCGTGCTCACCAGGGTGAGTGAAGCCACGGCGAGGGCGACGACGCGAGATCGTCGGTGAGGGCGCGGGGCTCGCCTGGCCCTTATTCGCTGCGTTGTGGATGCTACCGGCGCCATCGTGCCTCCTGGCCCCTGCCATAGGGACGAAACGTAAGGGGAGCGTGCTGGACGGTTCGACGCTTTGGGCCGGGCGCAGGCTCCAGGTGGGCTGCGAAATGTTCGCGCTCGGCGCGCCGGGCCCCTAGAGACCGCCCACGAGAATCGGGAGATTTGAGGTGAATACCTCGCTGGCGGCTAAGCGTAGCTAATGCCCAGGTCGCCACGTGGCGCAACCATAGATCCAGAACGGGTTTCAGCCGCTCACCGTACTGTGACGGGGGTGCCGGTGGGAGTCAACGCAGCCGGTGGCAGCTCGACATCAACCTCGCGGCGCGGCAACCGAACCGGTAAGTGCGAGTGATGGATATCACATTGGCGCGTGGGGAGTTACGGCCGGGCTCGGGGCGCCTACCGGCCCGGCCGGGGACCGTGCCCGGGGAAGGAGCTGCGTCGCACCGACCCCGGACACGATGTGGGCCGGCGGGAAACCCGCCGGCCCAACGGCCCTCGCCGCGTACCTGGCGTGGACCAACGCCCGCAGCGTTGAGGGCGTTAGAGCCGCGCCTGCTGCGAGGGCTTCTCCTCGCCCGGAGGCGTCGGCGAGGAGAGCTCCGCTTCCGTCTCGTCCAGCTCGTCGAAGGCGTAAGCGGTCTCGGAGTGGACCTCGTGGTCCAGACCGTTGGTCTCGACGTGCTCGGGGATACGGAAGCCCATGATCAGGTCGATGACCTTGGCGATGATCCAGGAGGCAACGAAGGAGTAGATCATAACGACGACCACGGCCACCGCCTGCACGGCCAGCAGGGTGAAGCTGCCGCCGTAGAAGAGGCCGTTGGGAGCCTCCTCCCCGACGAGCGAGGAGGCGAGGAGGCCGATGCCCAGGGAGCCGATGATGCCGCCGACCATGTGGATGCCCACGACGTCGAGGGCGTCGTCATAGCCGAACTTGAACTTCCAGCTAATCGCGTAGGCGCAGATGGCACCGGCGATCAGGCCGAGGATGACGGAGCCGATGGGAGTCAGCGAGGCCGCGGCCGGGGTGATCGCGACCAGACCGGCGATGGCGCCGGAGGCGAAGCCAAGTGCGGTGACCTTGCCGTAGCGCAGCCGCTCGACGAGCATCCAGGCAGCGGTGGCGGCGGCGGTGGCGACCTGGGTGTTGACCAGGGCCAGGGAGGCGGTGCCGTCGGCGGCCAGACCGGAGCCGGCGTTGAAGCCGAACCAGCCGAACCACAGCAGGGCGGCACCGAGCAGGACGAACGGCAGGTTGTGCGGACGCATCGACTCGGTGCCAAAGCCCTGGCGACGACCCAGCACGAGGGTCAGGGCCAGTGCGGCGGCGCCGGCGTTGATGTGAACGGCAGTACCACCGGCGAAGTCGATAACGGCGCTGCCGCCGATCTCAAGATCAGCGATCCAGCCGCCGCCCCAGACCCAGTGGGCCACGGGGAAGTAGACCAGCAGGGACCACAGCGGGACGAAGAGCAGCCAGGCGCCGAACTTGGCACGGTCGGCGATGGCGCCGCTGATCAGGGCAACGGTGATGACGGCGAACATCATCTGGAAGCCGGCGAAGGCCAAGTCGGGAAGGCCGTCGGTGCCGGTGCTGATGAGTCCGCTCAGGCCGAGGGTGTCGAGACCGCCGATGATGGGAGAGAGGGCACCAGAGCCGCCCCCGAAAGTAAGGGAGTAACCGATAACCACCCACAGGACGCTGACGATCGCGATGCTCGCGAAGCTCATCAGCATCATGTTGAGGACGCTCTTGGCCCGCGACATTCCTCCGTAGAAGAAGGCCAGCCCAGGGGTCATAAGCATCACTAGGGCGGCGCAGGCAAGCACCCATGCGGTGTTGCCGCTGTCGATCTCCATGTCGCCTCCATAGTCGGTGCGGGGATGGACTTTGCAGGGTGGTGGGAAGCCGCGAGCACGTCCTCGGGCACAGCGGTCTGGCCACGCAGGAAATCGTGTCCCGGTCGTGTTACTCGGCATCGCCGCTGTTGTTGCACCGGCGTAAAGACATCACCGCTTCTGTTACGTCTGTGTGAATTAGTGACGCACAGAGGTCATCCGGTCGCAGGGAAGCTGGAATCGGTCGCCGTTAAAAACGTGTAAGGGGGCGTCGATCGTCGCCGTAACAAAGGGATCATTGTGTGTACTGCAAATTCAATAAATACTGAACACTATGGACCACTGGGATCGAGAGACACAGCAGCAGCCCCCCTTCGCCCCTACTGACGCGCAGCGCCACTACGTCGAGGAACTCGCCGTCGTCCTCGAAGGCATGGGGTTGGTGCGTATGCACGGACGTGTCGTGGGCTGGCTGCTGATCTGCGACCCCCCAGAGCAGAGCGCTTCGGACATCCAACTGGCACTGGAGGCGAGCAAGGGCTCCATCAGTGGAGCGCTGCGCTTCCTGACCACGGCCGAGCTGGTAGAGCAGGCCCCCAAGCCGGGAAAACGCCGCAACTACTACCGGATCAGGCGCCACGCCTGGAGCCGGATGATCAGCAAGCGTGTCCCCCTGTTCGCAACGTTCGCCGAACTCGCGGAGCGCGGACTGCGCGAGTTCGACGACCCCAGCGGAAGGCTGGAACGGCTGCACGAGATGCGCGACTTCTTCCGCTGGCTGGAACGGGAGATGCCCGAACTGCTGGAAAGCTGGACCCGGTGGTCCGGAAAGGAGACGCTGGAGGAATGACCGAACTCGCCCCACCGGTCATCGCGACCCTTGACCTGACGAAGAGCTATGGCCGCCATCAGGCACTCTTCGGCGTGAACCTCCAGGTGCGCGCCGGTGAGATCTTCGGCTTCCTGGGCCCTAACGGCGCGGGAAAGTCCACGACCATCCGTATCCTGCTCGACATCATCCGCCGCTCCGGCGGCGGTGTCGAAGTCTTTGGCCTCGACCCACGCACCGACGGTGTTCGAGTACGGAGCCGTGTCGGCTACCTGCCGGGAGAGTTGGCCATGACCAGCCGGCGCCCGGCCCGGGAGTTCCTCACCTACCTAGGCCACCTGCGCGGCGGTGTCGACCCACGCCGGATCGAGGCGTTGGCCCACCGCCTGGACCTGGACCTGTCGCGCCCGATCCGAGGGCTGTCCAAAGGCAACAAGCAAAAGGTCGGCCTGGTCCAAGCGTTCATGCACGAGCCGGAACTGCTGATCCTCGACGAGCCCACGAGTGGGCTCGACCCGCTGTTGCAGCAGGAATTCCAAGAGATGGTGCGTGAGGTCCGCGCCGCGGGTCGAACCGTGTTCATGTCCTCACACGTGCTCAGCGAGGTGCAGGATCTGGCGGACCGGGCCGCGATCATCCGCGACGGCCGCATCGTCGCGCTGGAAGACATGGACGCGCTGCGGGAACGCGCCCTGCGCCGGATGACGATGACCTTCGCCGACTCCCACACCCTCAGTCAGGAGGAGTTCGCCGCGTTGGACAACGTCCGAGAGGTCACGCTGGACGGGACCGCGGTGAGCTGCCTGGTGGAAGGCAGCCCCGACGCCTTGATCAAGCTCGCCGCCCAGCACACGGTGCTCTCCCTCACCAGCGAAGAGCCCGACCTGGAAGAACTGTTCTTCACCCACTACAGCAACGGCACAACCGAGGCGACCGAGGGGCAGGACCAGCATGCTGCGTAACGTCTTCGCCAAGTTCTTGCGCGACCACCTGCGCGCGCTCCTCGGCTGGTCGGTGGGCGTAGTGCTCGTGACGGCCATGTATTCGTCGTTCTACCCCACGATGACCGGCGACAGCACCATGGCCGCGCTGGCCGAGGCCGAGATGCGGGGCATGGGCGACACCATGACCCAGGCGCTGAACATGACCGACCTCACCTCCCCCGAGGGCTACCTCAACGCCACCGTGTTCTCGCTGCTCGTGCCCATCCTGCTGGTCATCGCCGCGATCACCGTGGGCACCCGCGCCATCGCCGGCGACGAGGAGGAGGGCGGACTGGAACTGCTCCTGGCCCACCCGGTGAGCCGGACGCGCCTCGTGGTCGAGCGCTTCCTGGGCCTCGTGGTGTTCGTCAGCGTGCTCGGGGCGCTGGTCTACGCAACCCTGCTGACGATCGGTCCGGGGCTCGACCTCGACGTGGACCGACTGAACCTGCTCGCCGCCTGCGTCGTCGTGACACTGCTGGCGCTGAGCTACGGCTCGGTGGCCCTTGCGGTGGGGGCCGTCACCGGCAGGCGCGCCACGGCCTTGGCGGTAGCCGCGCTGCTGGCGGTGGTCGGTTTCCTCGGCAACACCTTCGCGTTGCAGGTCGAGGAGTTGGAGTGGCTGCGTTTCGCCTCCGCCTTCTACTACGCCCTCGACAGCGACCCCCTCGCCACCGGTTTCCACGCCGGTTTCATCGCCGTGCTGATCGCGGTACCGGTCGTGCTGCTGAGCTTGGCCGTGAGCACGTTCACCCGCCGCGACGTCGGGGTGTGACGCGCAGCCGTGCCGCGCCGGCTCCAGCCTCACCGCGGCGACGGCACGGCTCCCCTCGACGGCGGTAAGCAGCCGAGAAAGCCTCGGCCGGCCCTGCTGCGCTGCGGCCTTAAAGAGACCCGCCGACCGTTGCCCCCGCCCCGGAGGGCAGGGACGAGAGCTAAAATGTGGCGTCGTTCGCCCCAGCGGCAGGCGGACGACGCCACCGCTGGGTACAGGCGCCGCGGCCCCGCTCACACCCCGGTACAAGGGCCTGTCGGCCCGCCCTCAAGCGGCTTCCAGGATGGCGTCGACGAAGCCCTCGGGGTCGAAGGGCGCGAGGTCGTCGGGCCCCTCCCCCAGTCCCACGAGCTTGACCGGCACTCCCAGTTCACGCTGGACCTGGATGACGATGCCGCCCTTGGCCGTACCGTCGAGCTTGGTCAACACAATGCCGGTGATGTTGACGACCTCAGCGAACACACGTGCCTGGCGCAAACCGTTCTGGCCCGTGGTGGCGTCGAGCACCAGTAGCACCTCGTCGACCTGAGAGCGCTTCTCGACGACCCGCTTGACCTTGCCCAACTCGTCCATCAGGCCCGTCTTGGTGTGGAGCCGGCCGGCGGTGTCGACGATGACGGCGTCGGCGGCGTCCTCGATACCGCGCGAGACGGCATCGAAGGCGACGCTGGCGGGGTCGGCGCCCTCGTCTCGACGTACCACGGGAGCGCCCACTCGACCGCCCCACGTCTCAAGCTGGTCGGCGGCGGCGGCGCGGAAGGTGTCGGCCGCACCGAGCACCACGCTGCGGCCATCGCCCACGAGCACGCGCGCGAGCTTGCCACACGAGGTGGTCTTGCCCGTCCCGTTGACCCCCACGACCAGCACGACCGCCGGGCTCTCGCCGCGAGGCTCGGTGTGCACCACACGGTCGAGTTCGGGGTTGATCTGGGCCAGCAGCTCGGTGCGGAGCAGGGCACGGATATCGGCAGAGGTGCGGGTGCCCAACACCTTGACCTTGGTACGCAGACTCTCCACGATCTGCGCGGCGGCAGTGACACCCACGTCGGCGGTGACGAGGGTGTCCTCGATCTCCTCCCAGGCGTCCTCGTCGAGCTGGTCACTGGAGAGCAGACTCAGCAGCCCTTGGCCGAAGACGTTTTGCGAGCGTGCGAGCCGGGCCCGCAAGCGCACCAGCCGACCGGCCGAGGGAGGCGGGGTTTCGACCTCGGGAGCCGCCGGCGCCTCTTGAACGGCGGTCGTCCCCGCCGCGGCGTCGGCGGTCTCGTCCTCGCGCTCGCGCGGCTCGGCCACGGCTGTCGCGGCGCCGCCCTCGCGGTCCTCGTCAGGGGCCTGCGAGCGCCGCGGCCGGATCAGGAACGCTCCGCCGACCACGAGCACGGCGACGACGAAGATGACAACGGCAACGATGGTGTAGTCCATAGCTCGTCCAGTTTCGCAGAAGACAAGCGCGCGGCGGTCACCTACCGCTCCTCGTGTGGATACTTCCCCCATGGCGGCAGCGGTGTTGCGTACAGGATCGCGGTGACTCACCGGCCATCGGTAAAAACCGCGAGCGGTGCTCACACGGCGCGGTGGCGAGTGGCGCGCAGCACAGCGAGGAAGAACGGCGCGCCGATGAAGGCGGTGACCACCCCCAACGGCAGCTCCGCCGGAGCAACGACGAGCCGCGCGACCACGTCGACCAGCACCATGAACGTAGCGCCCGCCAGGAGGGAGACGGGCAGGATGCGGTGGTAGGCGCTGCCGACCAGTTGGCGGACGATATGGGGTACGACGATGCCGACGAAGGCGATCAGGCCGCTGACCGACACCGCGGCGGCTGTGGCCAGCGACGCCGCAGCGATCACCAGCAGCCGCACCCACATGGGGTTGAGGCCTAGGCTGGTGGACTTCTCATCGCCAAGAGCGAGCAGGTCGAGTAGTCGGCCGCAGCCCAGCAGCACCACGACGCCCACGACAGCGTAGGGGGCGATGAGGACGACATCGTCCCAGCCACCCCGCCCCAAACCCCCCAAGATCCAGGCGTAGATGCGCTGTAGTTCCTCGATGCGCAATTGCTGGATCAGGGTTTGGGCGGCCGACAAAAACGACGACACCGCGACACCGGCGAGCAGAAGCGAAGCGGTGGCCCCCCGGCCGGCGGCGCTACCGATGGCATAGGAACCGAACACGCCCACGACCGCCCCGACAAAGGCGGCCACCGGGATCAGCCGCACCGACCCCAGAGTCAACGCGGAACCGTAGACGATGGCCAGCGTCGCCCCCAGGCCCGCACCGCCGGCCGCCCCCAACAGGTAGGGGTCGGCCAGCGGGTTGCGAAACGCGCCCTGATAACCGGCTCCGGCTATGGCGAGCAGCCCGCCCACGACCGCCCCCAACACCACCCGGGGCAACCGAATCTGGAGGAGTACGGCGCTTTGGCGCTCCCCCAGCGGCGACTCGCCGCCCAGTGGTAGCAGGCTGAGCAGTTCGCCCGCGATCGCGCCCGGGGCGATACCGGCCGCGCCGGCAGCGATACCGACCAGCATCGCCAGCAGCAGCGCGACCGCGGCGGCGAGCAGCCACAGCCAAGGCAGCCGGGTGTGGGGCACGGTTCAGCTCTCGCCGGAGGCGATCACGGTGTCGGCCACGTCGCGGGCGAAGTCGACGACCCGCGGCCCCCACCGCGAGGAGGTGTCGGGGTCGAGTTGGGCGATGTCACCGTTTTTGACGGCCGTGATCGTGTCGAAGGCGGGGCGCTGGGTCAGAGATTCGACGTTGTCGAAATCGCCGTCTGCGCCGGGATAGCTGAGGAAGATCAGGTCGGGGTTGGCCTCGACGACGAACTCGGCCGACAGTTGCGGGTAGCCGCTGTCGCCGTCGGTGGCGGCGTCGGCGATGTTGTTCAGTCCGAAACGCTCATAGACCTGGCCGACGAATGTCTGCGAGCTGACGGAGTGCATGCTCTCGTCGAGCTCGTGGTAGAAGGACAGCTCCGGCCGGCCCTCGGTGGCCGCTTCGACCTCCTCGACAATGTCGGCGATGTCGCTTTCGACCTGGTTGGCGAGCTTGGTGGCGCTTTCAGGGTGGCCGGTGGCCCGTCCGAGCAATTCGATCTGCTCATAGGTGTCGGCGAGCTCGGTCGCCGACGGCATCAGCAGCGCCGGAATGCCGACGTCGGAGAGCTGGCGCACCGCGTCTTCGGCGCTGCGGGCCAAGACCACCAGGTCGGGATCGTAGGAGGTGATGGCCTCCACGCTAGGGGTGAAGCCCGACAGGTCGGTGTCGGGTGCTTCGGCGGGGTAGGTGGAGTGCTCGTCGACCGCGACCACCTGATCGCCGGCGCCGATAGCGAAAAGCATCTCGGTGTGGCTCGGCGAGAGCGAGACGATGCGCTGCGGGCGCTCCGCGAGGGTGACCTCGCCCTGAGAGTCGCTGACGGTGACCGGGAAACCCGTCGCGCTGGCCGAGCTCTGGGGGGACACGGCCTCAGAGGCAGGCTCGCCGCAGGCGGTGAGGACGCTCAGGGGCAGGACAGCCAATGCGAAGGCGGCTATCCGAAGGCGTGCGAGGTGCACAGGACTCCTCCACAACAGGTGAGGGGAAGAAAGTCCGCAGGACGGACTGCCCTTCCCACGAGGACAGTGATCGTCGGCATACCTACGAGGCGACCTGGCTCGTCACCACCGTCGACGACGGCGGGCCTCACAGTTGCGGGACAGCGCCGGGTTGTGACCGGACTTCGCTCGTAGGGTGCCGTTGGTCCGCGTGCCACCCGCGCAGCGGCGCGCCGAGCGGCGAAATCGACGCGGACCAACGCACCACTCTAACGGCGCCCGTGTGTCGGCCCGGAGACCACCCCGGTCGACAGCACTGACAGTGCGGGGCCCAACGAACGGCCCCCTTCCCTCCCCTGGCTCGGCATCCCCACAGAACCTTGCGGCGGGGTGTGGCTTTGGTTTGAGGAGAGCATGCAAGGTTTCCCGTCGCTCGTGCCTCGATCGCTAAGCGATCTCGGCAGCCTGGGGGCGGGCTGTGGCCAAGGTGGGATGAACAGCGCAACGGGCAGGCTGGCCACGGTGGATGTCGCGGCTCAACGCTTTCTGAGGTGTCCTCTGCCACCGCCCCGCAGAGATCGCCGCCCACCGCTGTATCCCTCGCGACAGCGACACCCCGCACGACAGCGAGTCCTGGGGGCGGCGACCTCCCGAGTCGGAGCGAGGCCCCGGCGAGGTTCTGGGATAGAACGGCATCGTGCGCTGGAGCGACGTTGCCTCATCCCTGGAGCCACCCACATCGTTTCCACTCTCCCCAGCCACAGCACCCCCATGAGGCTGCCGAAATCGCGCAGCGATCGAGGAACGAACAGCAAGCCCTCCAGGCCGGGGCAAGCGGCAAACTCCCACCTACGCCGCCAAGAACGCCGAGACCACGCAACGATCAACGCACGAGCGAGCACCACCCACCCGCTCCCCGCTTGACCACCCCATAGAAACACCCCCGCGCGACGGGGCGCGATTCCAAAAGCGCGCTCTGTTACCGGCCGGGCGGGGCCTTAACCGCCCTCGCCGGAGCGGCGCTCCAGCTTTTGGCTGATCACGTGCGAGATACCGTCGCCCTGCATGGTCACGCCGTAGAGGGCGTCGGCCGCCTCCATGGTGCGTTTCTGGTGGGTGATGACGATGAGCTGCGAGGCTGCACGCAACTCGTCGAAGACCACGAGCAGACGTTGGAGGTTGACGTCGTCGAGCGCGGCCTCAACCTCGTCCATGACGTAGAACGGCGAGGGGCGGGCTTTGAAGATCGCGGTGAGAAACGCCACCGCGGTCAGGGAGCGTTCGCCCCCCGAAAGCAGCGAGAGGCGTTTGACCTTCTTACCGGGCGGCCGCGCCTCCACCTCGACGCCGGTGGAGAGCATGTCGTCGGGTTCGGTGAGCACCAAGCGCCCCTCGCCGCCGGGGAAGAGCCGGGCGAAGACGGCGGCGAACTGCTGCTGCACATCGGCAAACGCCGAACCGAACACCTCCTGGACCCGGTCGTCGACCTCCTTGACGACGGTGAGCAGGTCGCGGCGGGTCTTCTTGAGGTCCTCCAACTGCGAGGAGAGGTAGGCGTGGCGCTCCTCCAGCGCCGCGTACTCCTCCAGCGCCAGCGGGTTGACCTTGCCAAGCCGGTTGAGCTGACGCTCGGCGGTACGGGCCCGCTTCTCCTGCACCTCGCGGACGTAGGGCACGGGTACGGCTTCGTCGGGATCGGCGTCCTCGGGGGGCGGGACGGCCACGTTGGGGCCGTACTCGGCGATGAGCGTGTCGACCTCGATGCCCATCTCCTCCACGGCCTTGGTGTGGAGCTGCTCTAGGCGCATCCCCCGCTCGGCGCGAGCCACCTCACTGCCGTGCACGACGTTGGCGAGTTTCTCCAACTCCACCGAGAGTTCCCGCACCCGCGCACGGACCGTTTTCAGCTCGGCGTCGCGGGCATCGCGCTCGGTTTCGGCGGTGCGGCGCTCGGTTTCGGCCGCGGCCAGCGAGGACTCGATCCGTTCCAGGGCGTACCCCGCCGCTTGGGCCACATTCTCGGCTACGCGGGATTGGCGCCGGCGGCGCTCTCGCCGCTGGGCGGCGCGCTCGCGCGCTTGACGCTCGTTGGCGGCGGCACGCAACAGCGCGTCAGCGCGGCCTTCGATGGAGCGGACGCGCTCCTCGGAGGTGCGGACAGCCAGCCGCGCCTCGGTCTCCACCGACCGGCTGTGGGCGGCACGCTCGGCCAGCTCGTCGCGGTGGGCGGTGTCGGGCTCGGCGTCATCGACGGGCTCGGCTTCGGCGTGAGCCAACCGTTCCTCCAAGTCGGCGAGCTTGGCGAGGTCGGCTTCGCGGGCCTTGGCCGCCTTGGTCACCGAAGCGGCGTAGCGGTCGGCCTCGGCCTTGACCGAGCGGGCCTGGCCGCCGAGCTTGCCCAGTTGCTGTGCGATCTCGTTGCGGCGCTTGTCGGCCGCGCGGCGCCGGGCGGCGATCTCCTCGATGGTCTCGGCGTGGCGCCGGCGCTGTTCCTCGGCCGCGGCGAGATCGGCGGCGGCCCGCTCGCACGAGGTCTCGGCGCGTTCCAGGTGCTCGGTGGCCTCATCCACGGCGGCCTGCACTTCCAGCAGGCTCGGTGCGGAGGCGGAGCCGCCGTGGGCGAAAGCGGCCCCGAGGAGGTCGCCGTCGGCGGTGACGGCCCGGAGTTGTGGGTGGGCGGCGATGAGGTCACGACCGGTTGAGATGTCGGCTACGAGCGCGACCCGGTCGAGCAGGGCGGTGACGGTCGCCGCCAGCTCCGGGGGCGGGGTGACGGCCTGGACGGCGTAGCGGCAACCGTCGGGCAACGCGGGCCACTCCGGGCGTGGCGGCAGACCGGCGGGGCCGCCTTGGGCGACGACGATACCGACCCGTCCGGCGTCGTCGCTCTTGAGCAGTTCCAACGCCGCGGCTGCGGAGTCGAGGGTGTCGACGGCCACGGCGTCGGAGGCGGCCCCCAGGGCGGCGGCGACGGCCGTTTCGGCTCCCGGCTCCACCCGCACCAGCGTGGTGAGCGGACCGAGCAGGCCGGGCAGACGCTGGGCGGCCTCCAAAAGCGTGCCGGCGCCGTCCTTGCGGTTGAGGCTGCTCTCCAGGGCCTCCTTACGCGCGGCCAGCGCGGCGCGTTCGCGTTCGGCCGCGCGCTCGGCTTCGCGGGCGCGCTTGAGGGCCGTCTCCGCCGCGTCGAGGTCGCGCTTGGCCGCCTCATGGTCGGCTTCAAGTTCGGTGTCTCCGGCGTCGAGGCCCTCGGAGTCGGCGGTAGCCCGCTCGTACTCCTCCTGGGCGGCGTGGGCTCGCTCAGCGGCCTCATCTGCGGCTTGGGTGAGCCGTTCGACTTCGGCTTCGCTGGCGGCGAGCCTGCTACGCAGCGCTTCGACGCGGCCACGCAGTTGCGCCAGGCTCTCCCTGCGGTCGGCGGCGGCCCGCGCCGCCTCGGCGACGCGCTTGTCTTCCTCTTTGAGCGCTGCCTCGGCCTTCTCGCGCTCGGCGAGAGCGCGTTCGAGCTCGCTTTGGGCCTCCAGGAGGCGCTGCTGGAGACGTTCCTCCTGTTCCCCGACTTCTTCGGCCTCACGTTCCAGCTCGTCGGGGTCGCGTCCGCTGCTGGGCTCTTCCTCGACAGTGGCGAGGTTGCGGTGACGCTCGGTGGCTAGGCCGGCGACGGCGCTGAGTCGTTCCTTGAGCCGGGAGAGTGTGTGGTAAGTCTCTTGAGCTTGGGCGAGCAGGGGCGCGGCTGCGGTGGCGGCGGCATCCAACTGGGTCTCGCGGTCCTGGGCCTCGGCCAGTGCTCGCTCGGCCGTGGCCCGGCGCTCGCGCACCTCGGCCTCATCGGCGCGTTCCTGCTCCAGGGAGTCGCGCAGCGTCACGATGTCGTCAGCGAGCAGACGTAGTTGAGCGTCGCGCAGCTCGGCCTGGATGGCGGCGGCTCGGCGGGCGATCTCGGCCTGCTTGCCCAGCGGTTTGAGCTGGCGGCGCAGCTCGGCGGTGAGGTCGTTGACCCGGTCGAGGTTGCCCTGCATGGCGTCGAGCTTGCGCAGCGCCTTCTGTTTGCGCTTGCGGTGTTTGAGGATGCCGGCGGCCTCTTCGATGAGGGAGCGGCGTTCCTCAGGGCCGGCGTGCAAGACGGTGTCGAGTTGGCCTTGGCCCACGATGACGTGCATCTCGCGGCCGATGCCGGAATCGCTGAGGAGGTCTTGGATGTCGAGGAGCCGACAGGTGTCGCCGTTGATGGCGTACTCCGATCCCCCGTTGCGAAACATCGTCCGCTTGATGGTGACCTCGGAGTAGTCGATGGGGAGCGCACCGTCGGTGTTGTCGATGGTCAGACTGACCTCGGCGCGGCCAAGCTGGGAACGCGAGGACGTACCGGCGAAAATGACGTCCTCCATCTTGCCGCCACGGAGCGACTTCGCGCCCTGCTCGCCCATAACCCAGGCGAGCGCGTCGACGACGTTGGACTTGCCCGACCCGTTGGGGCCGACCACACAGGTGATGCCCGGTTCGAATTTGAGGTTCGTGGCGGAGGCGAACGACTTGAAACCCCGCAGCGTGAGGTTTTTCAAGTACACGAGCGTGCCCCCTTCCCCGTTTAGTCGACTGCTCGTGAGCGTCGCCCCGTCCCCGCTAGGGCGCCATCTAGGGTGCCATGAACGGCGTGTTCGCGGGGACGACGAAGGGTAAAGCCCGCAGGAGAGAGCTGTGTTGGAGGCGGGGGAGCCCCGCGCGCCATGGATGCGACGCCCCGGCCGCACGGCACCGCCGGCGTGAGGCTGGCGATCCAGCCTCACGGGCGGGCCGCGGCGATCCGGGACACTGCTCCATGCGGCGTGCGCACGCGAACCGATGAGCGGGCCGGCTGGGGACGACCGCTCATGCGTAGGCGTGGCTGCCGGCACCGCCAAAGTTAGGCGGCTATGACTGTTGTGCGTGTTGTCGCGCCGACCGCGCCATCCCAGCCCCCTGCGGGAAGTCCCGCGATGCGCACCGTCGACGGCCTCACCGGCCCACCCCTGCGGCACGTACCCGGGGAACCGCCGCAGCAGAAAAATCAGGTGTGGGCCGGGGATTGCGGAAAAATGGAACGGGGTAAACCCTCGACAAAATGACGGGAAACGGCGGCACAGGGAAACGAGGGTGTAATGTGCCGGTCCCCCAGGGACGCCAGAGAAAGCGTGGACGGCGTCCCTTACCTTACGCTACGTCTGGTTACGGGAGACTAAGCCAGGGCAGGTTCACGGTCGGACGTGCTCACAGCGACATCAGCCACAGCCGCGGAGAGTTGGTCATTTTGCGCCTGGAGTCGACTGATCTCCTCTTCCAAGTCGCTTACTCGCTTTTGCAGCCGCCGCATTTCCTGAACCATACGAGGGTCAGGGGCGCCAACGTGGCCAAACAAAGCCTTCGCCATGACGTGGGTCCTCCACACTGAGTGACCGGACTGGTTCACGCACGTGAGAGCCAGCAATCCGCAGCCGGTTAGACATGTGCTGCGTTGTGGCAGGAAATATCGCGTGGTCTATCTTCCAGAGTCTCACCATGCGTACCGCCGGTCAAGATTGAACGGGTACACGGAGATTATTGTGACTACTTTCTGTAACCAGGCAGGTCACAGTGCACGATTCACATGCAAGTACCTCCTTAGCGCAAGGCGTGAAGCCCCCGCCACGGAGTGACCCTCCCATGGGCAGTGGCGGCCTCTTCAGGCCGCCATGACCCCGCCTATGGGTACTTGGCGAACCGCGTCACCCATCTATCATACTCATCGTTCAGCGAATCCGGAGAACGCCCCCGACGCATCGGACCAGCGTTGCGTCACAGACTCCACGCGACCAGGGGTGGAACCACCGTTGAGGAGCCGAAAAAGCTCCTCGCAGCGCTCGCGTGGCCCTTCCGCGGTGACCTCAACCCTGCCGTCGGCGAGGTTGGTGGCAGCGCCGACGAGCCCCAACTCCAGGGCGCGTGAGCGCACCCACCATCGGAACCCGACTCCCTGCACCCGACCTCGAACCCACGCGGTGAGCCGAACGTCGGCCATGAGATCCCTCCTTAGCTGCGGTCGCGCTTGAACCAGCCACGCCGCCCCTTCAGAATCGGGCGAACTCCGGGGGTGGCTGGCACTTCGGGCAACTGAACGATGAGCGATTCATGAAGACTTCCCTGCGGAGCAACGTCGCACAGCGCTCGCATGGCAGATCCGCGCGCCCGTAGGCCCGCAAGCCGCGGGAGAAGTAGCCGCTCTCGCCGTTGACATTGACATAGAGGCTGTCGAACGAGGTCCCGCCTTCGGCGAGGGCACGAGTCATGACATCGCGCACCGCGCTCAGCAGTGCGTCGACCTGGGGCCGCCGCAACCGTTCGGTGGGTGCGGCCCAGTGCAGCCGACACTGCCACAGGGCTTCGTCGGCGTAGATGTTGCCGATCCCACTGACCAACGACTGGTCCAACAGGGCGCGTTTGAGGCCGGTACGGCGCCGCAGCAGTGCCGCGGCGAAGGCGTCGTCGTCGAATGCCGGATCGAGCGGATCGCGGGCGATGTGGGTGATAAGGCTCGGGAGCGGCACACCCGCGTCGTCATCGACGAGCTTGTCGACGAGCAGGTGACCGAAGGTGCGCTGGTCGACGAACCGAAGCTGGCGCTGTCCGTCGGTGAAGTCCACCCGGATACGCAAGTGGCGCTCACCCGGCTCGTGGGCAGGCCGCAGCAACAACTGTCCGCTCATGCCCAGATGGGCCATGAGGGCATCCCCGCTGTCCAGCGGCAGCCATAGGTACTTGCCGCGACGTCGAGCCTCGACGACGCGGGTGTGGGCCAGCCGGGCGACGAAATCGGTCGCGCCGGGAAGGTGGCGGCGCACCGAGCGGGGGTGCAGCACCGTCACGTCGGCGACAGTGCGATCGATGAGCCAGTTGTGGAGTCCGCGACGGACGACCTCGACCTCGGGGAGCTCGGGCATGGCCGGCTGTCAGTCCTCTCCGTCCACCGGCTCGGCGCGCCTGGCCTCGCTTTGGGAACGGATAGCCTTCCAAGCCGATTCAGCGGCCTGCTGCTCGGCCTCCTTCTTGCTGCGCCCCTCGCCGGAGCCATAGCTGTGCCCGGCCACCCACACCGTAGCGCTGAACGTCTTCTGGTGGTCGGGGCCGCTCTCGTCGACGTGGTATTCGGGAACCCCGAGCAGTTCAGAGGCGGTCAGCTCCTGGAGCGAGGTCTTCCAATCCAACCCCGCCCCCAAGCCGGCGGCCTTGTCGATCAGCGGATCGAAAAGGCGATGCACGAACTCGGAGGCGACCTCCAGCCCAAGATCGAGGTAGACCGCGCCGATGATCGCTTCCAGGGTGTCGGCCAGGATGGAGGACTTGTCACGACCACCGGTCCCCTCCTCGCCCCGCCCCAGCCGGATGTAGTCGCCGATGCCCAACCCGCGGGCGACGTCGGCCAGGGCCCGCATGTTCACCACGGCGGCCCGCAACTTGGCGAGCTGCCCTTCGGGCAGGTCGGGGTGTTCCCGAAAGAGGGTGTCGGTGACGACCAGACCGAGCACGGAGTCGCCGAGGAACTCCAGGCGTTCGTTGGTGGGCAGGCCGCCCTTTTCGTAAGCGTAGGAGCGGTGGGTCAGCGCGCGGGTGAGCACGCTCGGATTGATTTCGATCTCGATCGCTCGGCTGAATTCGCGGATCTCGGCCGCGGAGAGTTGAGTGGCCACTCGACGTTCACATCCCTTTCTGCGTTGGGCGCACCTGCGGCCTCACCGGCTCGTGGGCACACGTGCCCACAGCGGCTGGCGCGCCCGGAGAAGCGGTGGTGGACCGGACCGACCAGGGACGCTCGAGAGCGAGGTGAGCGTCGCGGCAGAGCCAAAGGGCGCGGGAACAGCCGGCATAGCCGACTCGCCCGTCGTCCACGGCGGCCACCACGGTCTCGGGAAAGCCCTGTTTCGGTTCAGGTGGAGAAAACCGGTGAGACATTGGGGCGGGCCCAGGGGCACTCGTGGTCCCTGGGCCTACTCCTGATGCGCGATAGGCTCGCTGTGCTCGTTACGCAGTGTTGAGAACCTGGCGATTGTTGTAGGTGCCGCACGTGGGGCACGCGACATGGGGGAGCTTGGGGTCACGGCAGCGCGGGCAGTTGACCAACACCGGACGCGACGCCTTCCACTGGGAACGGCGCTTGCGGGTGTTACTCCGCGACATCTTCCGCTTCGGGACGGCCACTTCAATCCTCCTGGGTCACCCCCGCCTAGCGCGGGGACGGAGTCACTTTCTGGGTCACCCCGCGGGCGCGGGGGCACCGTGCTCGTTGTCGTCAGCGACCCTGCCGACATCGAGCGAGACACCACGCGGTCGTGCGGGGACGCCCCGCACCGCGGGCTACTGGTCGCCGAACTCCTCGCTCAACGACCGCAGCGCCTCCCAACGAGGGTCGACGCGGTCGCCATGGCTGTGATCAGCTTCGACGTCGGCCAGTTTGGCACCGCACTCCGCGCACAAGCCCGGACAGTCCCCCCGACACAGCGGCGAGAGGGGCAGCGCGAGGATGAGCGCGTCACGGACCACCTGCTCAAGATCGATAAGGTCGCCCTCAAGATGGTAGTCCTCGTCAGCACCTGCCCCGTCACCCTCTCCCCCGCCGGCGTCGATACCGAGAGAATCGTCAGAGGGGTAACGGAACAGTTCCTGGAAGTCGACCTCGACCTCATCGCTGATGGGATCGAGACAGCGGGAGCACTCGGCGGACATCCGAGCCAGCGCGGCACCGGTAACCAGCACGCCGTCCATAACGGCCTCAAGCCGGAAATCGAGTTGGATCTCGGCGTCCTGTGGGACACGCGCCATCTCCACGCCGAGGTCACCGGCGTGGGGCGCCATACGCTGCTCCGTTCGCATCGCACCGGGCTGGCGCCCGAGTGGCCGCGTGTCGACCACGAACGGGGAACGGGTATCTAGACGAGACAGGGTAATCGCGCTTTCAGTGGAACCGCCCCGCGGGTGCGGGGAATTCACGGGTTTGCTCGACATGTACGGGCCCGGGCACGGCGGGCGCCATCCTGAGACTCACGAGGACGCGCGCCGAATATCCCGACGACACAGTGCACACAGCGTGCACATTCACAATCTCATTTTAGCGACGGCTGCAAGCCGGACAAATTGAGTTCTTCCCCATGGCTGACGCCAGGGGGAAGCCGCCGGCGTCCCGACCAGTGGGCCAAGCCACCGTCGGCCAACCGCTTCACGCCCCCGCAGCGGGGCCGCCGACCGCCCTGCCCGCCGGAGCGCCGTGCCAGCCGGGCAGACTCAGCCGTGCTCCTTGTACTTGGCGCGCAGCCGCTGCTCGACAAAGGGTGTCACCAAGGTACTCACGTCACCGTCGTACTGGGCGATCTCCTTGACCAGGCTGGAACTGAGGAAGGAGTACTGCGGGTTGGCGGTCATGAACAGGGTCTCCACTCCGGAGAGCTGGTAGTTCATCTGGGCGATCTGCAACTCGTAGTCGAAGTCGCTGACCGAGCGCAAACTCCGCACGATCGCCGGGATGTCGTTTTGGCGGCAGAAGTCCACGAGTAGCCCATCGAACTCCGCGACCTGCACATTGGGAAAGTGTCGAGTGGACTCGCGCAGCATGTCCAGTTTCTCGGGGACCGAGAACAGGCCACGCTTGCTGGTGTTGGTCAGCACGGCGACGATCACCTCGTCGTTCTGCCGCGCCGCTCGGCCGATGATGTCGATGTGACCATTGGTAACCGGATCAAACGACCCGGGGCAGACGACACGGCGCACAGTAGACCGCTCCCCTCTCAAGGTCCTCTCCAGCGGACGCGAGTCACCGCACAACAGTTCTGCCCAGATTGTGACTTAACCGATCAGACCGGATCGTGCAGACTCGCGGCGTGACCGTACCAAAGCGCGGCTTCGCCGTATCGACGTACCCTGCCCGGTTCGTACCCTGCTGGCCAGGTCACATGAGGCCCACGACTCGCGCGTTCAACGACGACCAGCGCGCCGGGAGTCAGCCACCCCTGGTCACACAGGGCCCGCAAGACGACTGTGATCTCGCCCTCAGTGGTGACATAGGGCGGATCGGCGAAAACGAGGTCATAGCCCTCCACCTGGGGTGAGCGCGCGAGTACCCGCTCGACCCGTTCCTGAGCCACCTCGGCACCGGCAAGGCCCACAGCGGCAACGTTGCGGCGCAGCACCGAGGCGGCCCGACGTCCCGCCTCGACCAGCAAGACGTGTTCAGCGCCACGCGAGAGCGCCTCCAGGCCGAGCGCGCCCGAGCCGGCGTAGAGGTCGAGCACCCGCAGCCCCGTAAAGGTTCCCAAGTCCGACAGCGCGGCGGCGAACAGCGCCTCTCTCACCCGGTCGCCGGTGGGTCGCGTATCGCGCCCCCCGGGAGCGGCGATCCGTCGACCGCCCGCGCGCCCAGCGATGATGCGGGGCATCGTCCTCCTCGCGTTGTGCCCGACCGCCGATGGGCGGTCGGGCTGTCAGGTCTTCTCCAGGTACTCCGCACGCTCGTCGGTGAGCAGCTCGGCCAGTGCCGCGGTCAGTGGCGGATGCGACCCCAGATGAGGGTCCTCGGCGATGAATGCCAGTGCCGCCTCCCGAGCGTCGCGGATCAGCTCCTCGTCCCGTAGGAGGGTCAGCAGTCGCAGCGAGGACCTGCGGCCCGACTGGGCCTCGCCCAGCACGTCGCCCTCGCGGCGCTGCTCCAGATCCACCCGAGACAGCTCGAAGCCATCGGTGGTGGCGGCCACGGCCGCCAGTCGCTCTCGCGCGGGCGCATGCTCGGGGGCGTCGGTGACGAGCAAGCACAGCCCCGCCATCTGTCCCCGCCCCACGCGACCGCGCAACTGGTGGAGCTGAGAGACACCGAAGCGTTCAGCGTCCATGATCGCCATAACGGTGGCGTTGGGCACGTCCACGCCCACCTCGATGACGGTGGTGGCCACCAGTACATCGACCTCGCCGGCGGCGAAGCGGCGCATGACCGCGTCCTTGTCTTCGGGAGGCAGCCGACCGTGCAGCGCCTCGACCCGCACCCCCGCCAGGGGCCCCGCGGCCAGCTCGGGAGCCATGTCGAGTACGGCGAGCGGCGCACGCCGCTCCTCCGGGGAATCGTCGCCCTGCCCTTGAGCCCCGACGTCGCCGGCCGTGACCTCGTCGCCGGCGGCCTCGGCTCCCTCCGGCTCTCCCCCCACGCGCGGACAGACCACGTACGCCTGGCGCCCTTGGGCGACCTCCTCGCGGATGCGTTCCCATGCGCGGCTGAGGTAGTGCGGCTTGTCGCTGGCCGGAACCACGTGAGTGCTTACCTGCGCGCGTCCGGCCGGCAACTGGGTGAGCGAAACGACGTCGAGATCCCCATAGACGGTCATAGCGACCGTGCGGGGAATGGGGGTGGCGGTCATGACCAGCGTGTGGGGACGACCGTCGGCGACCTTCTCGCGCAAGGCGTCGCGTTGCTCGACCCCGAAACGGTGCTGCTCGTCGACGACGACCAAACCGAGGTCGGCGAAGCTGACGTGTTCTTGCAGCACGGCGTGCGTGCCCACGAGGATGCCCGCCGCGCCAGAGGCGGCATCGAGGAGCGCCTGCCTGCGCGCCGCGGCGCCCTGTGACCCGGTCAGCAACGCCACGCGCGTGGCGTTGGGCGCGCCGTCGAGCTGCCCGGCACGCGCTAGGGGGCCGAGCATGGCCGTGATGGAGCGGTGGTGCTGCTGGGCCAAGACCTCGGTGGGCGCGAGCAGGACAGCCTGGCCCCCCGCGTCGAGGACCTGCAACATGGCACGTAGCGCGACGAGGGTCTTCCCCGCTCCGACGTCGCCTTGCAGCAGCCGGTGCATGGGGTGGTCGGTGGCGAGGTCAGCGGCGATAACCTCCCCCACCTCGCGCTGGCCCTCGGTGAGGGCAAACGGCAGCGAAGCGTCGAAGGTGTCCAACAGCGCCCCCGGAGTGCGGGGGCGCGGGCGGGCCGCGAGAGTTTGGGACTCCTGGCGCCGCCGAGCCAAAGCGAGCTGAAGGACGAACGCCTCGTCCCATTTCAAGCGGTGCCGGGCTATGCCGATGTCGGAGGTGTCGCCGGGACGGTGGATGAGCTGGTATGCCTCGCGCAGGCCGATCAAGCGGTACTGGGAACGCAGCCAGAGCGGGAGCGTGTCGGGCAGTTCTTCAAGCTGGTCGAGGACCAACCCCACGCATTGGGCGATCCGCCAGGACGGCAAGTCCTTGGCAGCCGGGTAGACGGGGATCAGCTCGTCGGCGAACTCGCGGGCGCGCTCCTCGTCGGCGCCCTCGTCGACCGGCAGCAGTTGGTAGTCGGGGTGGGCGAGTTGGCGCTGCCCGCGGTAAGTGGAGACCTTGCCGGAGAAGAGCCCACGCCGTCCGGCGTAGAGCTCCTTCTCGCGGAAGTCGCGGGGTGGGCGGGCCCCGGAGCGACCGCCTTTGCCGAAGAAGGTGAGGGTGAGCCGACCCTGGCCATCGGTGACCGTGACCTCGAAGATGTGACCGTTGCGGTTGCGCATGGGCCGGGTGTTGGTCTTGAGGACCTCGGCCAAGACAGTGACCTGTTCCCCTTCGACCAGACCGCTCAGTTCGGTCAGCTCTCCCCGACTGGCGTAGCGCCGGGGGTAGTGGCGCAGCAGATCGCCGACGGTGTGCAGATCGAGGGCCATGGCGAGCTTCTTGGCCGCGTTGCCGCCCAACGTTGTGCGAAGCGGCTCATCCCAACCAATCACTGCTTTCCCCAACTTCCCCTGCCGCGGTGCGAGTCAGGCGCGGCCCGTGTGGGCCGCTGTGCGGCATCCTAGATCGTTCGCGTGAAATACGCGGGTCTGCGGCGGCTATAATGGTGCGGTATTGACCGTTGGACGGCGGACGCCAAGCCGGTACCAACGGTGGTCCGGGCGCTGGGGTCTGCCCCCGCTTCCGGAACGCACAAGGGGGAGTTCGAGGAGCGTGTACTCGCTCATGTGGGTGGTGTCCTCGGACCTCGTGTAGGCTTTTCCGGTTGGCGCCTTATCGCGCCGACCCGCGTGCTTATCAAACCTTATGTGGGACGGCTGCGCATGGACGCGCTGTCCCGAACGCTTAAAGGAGTAACCGTGGCTTCCGTCTGCGACGTCTGCGGCAAGGGACCAGGGTTCGGTAACAGTGTCTCCCACTCGCACCGCCGCACCCGCCGCCGCTGGAACCCCAACATCCAGACTGTGCGCACCCGCGTGGGCGGTACGCCCAAGCGGCTGAACGTGTGCACCTCCTGCATCAAGGCGGGCAAAGTCAGCCGCTGACGCGCCGGCCTTGGTAGGTGAGCCGCCTGGCCCGTGGGGGCGCCGTTATGGGCTGCCGCGGGCTGCGTGGCTTTTTGATATTCGCTGGTCGCGGTAGTGACGCGGGTGGACGCGGATGTGTGCGGTGGAGAGGGCGAAGAGATAGCCCGGTCCTGACTGCCCGCGGAGTCGGCGGGAGCACGGTTACCGTGGGCGATGCGTAATCCGTGATGGGCGCCATGGCTTCGAGCCAGGGCGCCCATTGTCGTCTCGGGTCGTTTCGGCTGGTCGCTGCCGCGCTGCCGGATCGAGGGCCGGGGTTGGGATCGAAGAGGGGGCGAGCGCGGGGCGGTCCTGCTCGGCCTCTCAGAGCCCGCAGGAAGCGCCGTTGAAGGAGCAGTCAGTGGGGGGCTGCGCTTCGCCTTCGGCGGTGAAGCTCAGGGTGGTCGATTCTCCGGGAGCGATTCCGCTCTTCCAATCGGGTTTGCGAGCGATGATGCCCTTGCCGGTGGACTGCCAGTCCGCCTCCCATGCCGCTGTCACCGTGACGTCGGAAAAGCTGAGGCGCAGCCGCCAGTCCTCGATGGTGCTCTCACCGTTGTTGGTGATGACGACCTGTCCTCCAAAGCCGGAGTCGGAGTAGGTGACCGTGCTGTAGGACACGCTGGCGGAGGCCCCCGACTGCGCCCCGGCGGCGGTGGCCGTGGCCTGGTCGTCGTGATCGGCGTCTTCCTGCTGCTGGTCCTGCTGTTGGCTGGTTTGCTGCGGCGACTGGCTGCGCTGGTCGTCGGCTTGCTCTGTCGACTCCTCGACGCTGGTGGGCTCGGGGGAAGGGCTCTGGCTTTGGGCCTCAACAGTGGCGCGCGCGTCGACTTCGGGGGTCGCCGAGGGAGACATCTCGCCTGAGGTGGGCTCGACCTGGATATTGAAGTCGGGCTCGCCGTTGGCTCCCGGCGAGGCGGGGGGCTCGGTGAAGCGCAGGTAGATCTGCGTCGTGCTATAGCCGAAAAGACACAGGCCGATGGTCATCCCGGAGATGAGCAGCACCCGAAGCAGGCGGGGCGGTTGCACGCGCTTGGGGACCGTACTGCCGAGCACGTGCCCGACCGTGGCCAGGGGACCACTGCCTTGGGGCTCGGCTCGATGCGCACCGCGCTGACCACCTTCGGCCTCTTCGGTTGGAGGACCCATAGCTATGCCCTTCGTCTCGCGCGATTCATGGCTGTCCCCTCGCGTTCCGGGCGAAATACCGACGTCGCGACCGATGGTGAACGCCGGTGCCAGGACGCGCTGAATCCTGGAGGGGGTGCGGAGAGTGGTGCTTCACCGGTGCCGTCGGCGTGGGAGTCCGTGCCCGCGAGCCGAGGCAGCCACCACGTGGGCTTTCCGACGACGGTTACGCGGCAGAGCTTAGCGCGAATTCACCCACAAAACAGACATCTAACCCAAACACCGCTCTCACCAGGGAAGGCGACAGCGCTGCTAAGGAACGGGAAACTCCCTCTTCATACCCCCTCCGCCAGCAATGATGACAGGGCTCCTCCCGAGCGCGCGCTACCTGACTCTACTCACGCGCGCTCGACCGAACCATACCCCGGCGCACCAGCCCCAGTGTGGGCCCGGTGCGCTATGGGACGGCAGGCGACTGAAGACCCATCCGGCCCCGCGCCGCAGCCGAAACGGCACGGCGAGCACGCCGACATTGGCGGCTGCGTGCGGCGCCGGCGAAGGGGGTGGGGGCGACGCGCAACCGGCGGAGCCGGTCAGGAGAAATGGTCCCAGCCCCCGTCGAGGGCCGCAGCACCGTCGACGCTGACCCCCGTCCCCGGGGTGACGCGGCCGATAACCCGCCACTGCGGCGGCAGGTCGACGCTGGGCGGGAAAGTGGCGGCCAGTGCGTGGTCCTCACCTCCGGTGAGCAGGTAGTGCCGGGCGCTGCACGGCCGCGCGCCTATGGCGGTGAGCCGGTCCACCGCTGCCACCAGTTCGGGGGCAGGCCGCAGCAAGCTACCGTCAAGGTCGATGGCCACCGCGCTGTCGGCGGCGATGTGGCCGAGATCCTGCACCAGGCCATCGCTGACGTCGAGCATCGCCGTAGCGCCCAACTCGGCAGCCTGCACACCGGCGCGATACGGCGGACTGGGCCGCAGGTGAGCCAATCGGCAGGGGGCGTGCTCGTCGCTACCGGCTTCCAGCAGTGCAAAGCCGGCTGCCGACCAGCCGAGCCGCCCGTTGACGGCGACGACATCGCCTGGCCTAGCGCCGTTACGGAGCACCGGGGCACCACCCGCCAGATCTCCAAGGGCCGTGATAGCGATGGTGAGGGTTTCGGAACGAACCACGTCCCCACCGATCACCGCCGCCCCAGCCCGCACGCACTCGGCCCGCAGCCCCTCGGCGAATTCGTCGGCCCACACCGTGGGCAGGTCGGCGGGCACGGCCAACCCCACTAGAAGCGCGGTTGGACGGGCTGCCATGGCGGCGATGTCAGCGAGGTTCTGTGCCGCCCCTTTGTGACCGACATCACGCGGACCGGACCATGCGCGGCGGAAGTGACGCCCTTCGACAAGCAGGTCAGTGGTGGCGACGACCCGACCGTCGCCGGCGCTCACGATGGCGGCATCGTCGCCCGGCCCCACGAGGACGTCGTCGGTCTGGGGAGACCTGGCAATCAACCGGGCGATAAGCCCGAATTCGCCGATGTCTGCGATGGTGCTCAACACAGCCCTCAGGGTACGGTGACGCTTCTGAGGCCAATGGTCTAGACCCGCGGCAACGTCGCTCGGGGAGGGAGCCCTCAATGGTGCAGGCTTACATCTTGGTGCAGACCGAGTTCGGACAGGTAACCGATATCGCCCAACGGATCTCCGAGATCGACGGGGTTGTGCGGGCCGAGGACGTGACGGGCCCCTACGATGTGGTGGTAAGGGCGGAGGCCGAGGACATCGATGCTCTTGGGCGGTTGGTCGTGGCCCCGATCCAGCGACTCGACGGCATCGCTCGCACGCTTACCTGCCCGATCGTCGAGCTCTGACACGGGGGTGCGAATTGCACAGGCGACACATCTGGCCTGGTGCAGTGCCGATTCTGCTAGCGCTGCTCGTCGGTTGTGCCCCCGACAGTGTGCAGGTTCCCTCCCCGAGCCCCGCTGAAGGAGCCTCAGGACTGTGCCGCTCGCTCGTGCAACAGCTTCCCGACTCGCTGCTGGGCAAGAACCGGGTCTCTGTCACCCCCGACTCTCCCCTGGTCGCCGCCTGGGGCTCGCCCACGATCGCGCTACGCTGCGGGGTTCCCCGCCCCGACGGGCTGGCCCCCGACTCCGAACTGCTCGCCGTCAACGACGTCGCGTGGCTTCCCGAGCCCCCTGAGCAGCCCACCACGTACACCTCGGTGGGACGGCAGGTGTACGTGGAGCTCCTGATACCGGCCTCCTACGAGCAGCCCGCCGAAGCCCTGGTGCGGGTCAGCGACCTCATCAAGGAGCACCTTCCGGCGAAGGAGAGCGGACTCTAACGGCCCGCACACCCGCTAGCAGCGGCGTTTCGGAGCGGCCGGACCTCGACGCAAGGCCCGTGCGCCCCGAAGCGGTGTTCGGGGCGCACGGGCCCAGAAAGGCACACGCCGGAAGGGCCGTCGACGGCAAGTAACCGCACTGCCTGCCGGAGCTGATGGTGAGAAAGGCGGAGGTAAGGCGAGGGCGGCTGCTGGAGGTGCTGTTGGTTGGGGTGGTGGGGGTGTCTCGGGGAGAGGAGATGTCCCGTCGGTGCTGTGCGCTAGAGCGCGGCCGGTGACGTGAGGCAGTAAAGGCAGCCGATGGGAGGCGGCCACCGGGTCGGTGCTGGGATACAGCGGCCGGGGTGGATGACGGGCAGCGGCGAAGGCACGCGAGGGGGCGGGCACCGAGCGGGCGCCCCCTGTCGCCACCCGGTCCTCGCTACTGCTCGTTGCCGCCGACACCCCCGCTGCCCCTGAACAGTGGCCCGTCTCACGCTGCGCCGCAGGGTTTTCGAGCCACATCCCATCGATCTACTACGCCTCGTAGAACTACAATTTGTAGTACTACTGGCCGTCGAGACTCGGACTCGCGGAAGGGCGGGTATGGACGCACTCGACTTGGCACGGTGGCAATTCGGGATCACCACCGTGTACCACTTTCTCTTTGTGCCGTTGACCATCGGACTGTCGGTGATCGTGGCCTGCCTGCAAACCGCCTGGCACCGTACCGGCAAGCACGAGTACCTCCAGGCCACGAAGTTTTTCGGCAAGCTGTTCCTGATCAACTTCGCGATGGGAGTGGTCACCGGCATCGTGCAGGAATTCCAGTTCGGGATGAACTGGAGTGAGTATTCGCGCTTCGTCGGCGACGTGTTCGGCGCGCCGTTGGCGATGGAAGCGCTCCTCGCCTTCTTCCTGGAGTCGACGTTCATCGGGCTGTGGATCTTCGGCTGGGACAAGCTGCCCCGGCGAGTCCACCTCGCCTGCATCTGGGCCGCGGCCGTGGGGACGAACCTGTCGGCCTACTTCATCCTGGCCGCTAACGCCTGGATGCGCCATCCCGTAGGCTTCACCGTGGATGAGGAGACCGGCCGGGCGCGCCTGACCGATATCTGGGCGGTGCTGAGCAACCCGCACGCCTGGTCGACCTACCTCCACGTAGTCGCTGCCGCCTTCATCGTCGCCGGACTCTTCGTCGTCGCCGTCAGCGCCTTCAAACTCATGCGTGCCCGGTTCCACGGCGACACCGGGACACCAGGCGAGGCCGTGCCCGCGGGCGAGCCGGGACTGTTCCGTGCCACCCTGCGCACTGGACTGGTGGTCACCGCCATCGCCGGTGTGCTGGTGTCGCTGTCTGGCCACCATCAGGCCCAACTCGCCCACGAGTACACGCCGATGAAGCTGGCCGCAGCCGAAGCCCTGTGGGAGAGCGAGGAAGGCGCCGGCTTCTCCCTGTTCGCGGTCGGCGACGTGGAGAACGGACGCAACCACATCAACGTCCAGATCCCCTACCTGTTGAGCTTCTTGGCGGGCAACGACCCGGGCACTGAGGTCGACGGCATCAACGACGTCCAGGGACAGTTGGAAGAGGAGTTCGGGCCGGGGGACTATGTCCCCAACGTGGCGGTCCTGTACTGGTCGTTCCGGCTCATGATGGGGCTGGGGCTGGCCGGCGTGGCGCTGTCGGTGCTGGGCCTGTGGGTGACCCGCCGCGGCCGGCTACCCGAGCGACGCTGGATGTACTGGGCGGCGGTCCTCGCCCTGCCAGCCGCTATGGCGGCCAACATCTTCGGCTGGATACTGACCGAGATGGGCCGCCAGCCGTGGGTCGTCGTCGGTGAACTGCTCACCGCCGCCGGCGTCTCCCCCAACGTCGACCTCGGCGAAGTCGCCCTGTCGTTGAGCGTCTTCACCTTCGTCTACGGCGTGCTCGCCGTCGTCGAAGCCGGTCTGCTGTGGCGCTTCGTCAAATCCGGCCCCAGCCACCTCGTGCCGCCCCGGGACAGCGAGAGCGACACCGAGGACGACAGCGACACCCGCGTGCCCGCCTTCGTCTACTAGGAGCCGTCCGCTATGGATCTCCCACTCATCTGGTTCATCGCCATCGCGGTCCTGTGGACCGGCTACTTCGTCCTCGAAGGGTTCGACTTCGGCGTCGGCACCCTGCTGCCCGTCCTCGGCAAAGACGACACCGACCGTCGCGTGATGATCAACGCGATCGGCCCGGTTTGGGACGGCAACGAGGTCTGGCTGATCACGGCGGTCGGCGCCATGTTCGCCGCGTTCCCCGCCTGGTACGCCTCGCTGCTCAGCGGCTTCTACCTTCCGATGCTGCTCATCTTGCTCGCGCTCATCGTGCGCGGCGTCGCCTTCGAGTACCGAGGCAAGGGCGACACCGACCGTTGGCGCGCCAACTGGGACCGAGCGATCTTTTGGGGCAGCGCGGTGCCCGCCCTGCTATGGGGCGTCATCTTCGCCAACATCGTCAGCGGCGTGGAGATGACCGCCGGCCACACCGTCACGTCGGGGCTGCTCGACTTGTTGACCCCCTACGCACTCCTGGGTGGGCTGACGACCCTGTCGCTGTTCACACTGCACGGCGCGGTGTTCCTCAGCCTGAAAACCGGCGGGACGGTGCGGGCGCGGGCTCGCAGCACGGTTCTGGCCACGGCGCTCGTTGCCGTGCCGGCCACGGTCGCCTTCTTGGTCTGGACCCAACTCGCCTACGGCAACCCGTGGACCCTGCCTTTGGTGGTCGTGGCCGTTGCCGCCCTGACCGGCGGCGTCGCCTTGGCTGGCCTGGGGCGGGAAGGCTGGTCGTTCACAGCGACAGCACTGACGATCGTCGCGGCCACGGTCGTGCTGTTCGGGTCGCTTTTCCCCGAAGTGCTGCCCGCGACCATCCCCGCCCACAGCCTGACCGTGGCCAACGCCGCCTCAGCCGACTACACCCTCACCGTGATGTCGTGGGTGGCCGTGGCCTTCCTGCCACTTGTGTGCGCCTATCAAGGGTGGAGCTACTGGGTGTTTCGCAGGCGCATCACCCGTAGCCACATCGTGGGCGCCTCCTCGGGCGGCCAGTCCACACCGCCCTCGGGTGCGGCGCGGGAAACGGTGTGACGGTAACCGCGGTCCCGCACGGAAAGGAGGGCCACCGGGTGCGCCCGCTCGATCCCCGGCTGGTGCGCACAGCGCGCGCGGTACGGCTGCACCTGGCCACAACCGCGGCCTGTGGCACGGCGGTCACGCTGTTGGTACTGGCCCAGGCGTGGCTGCTGTCCCACACGATCGCGGCCACGGCCCAGGGGCAGCGCCCAAGCGAACTGTCGTGGGCCATTGCCGCTGTCGCCGTAGTAGCTCTGGCGCGGGCGGCACTGTCTTACGGTGCCGAAGCCGCCGCGCTGCGCTCGGCTGCGCGCGCGAAGTCACAACTGCGCCGCGCCCTCATCGCCCGAGTAACGGGCTATCCCGTGGACTCGGAAACCGGTCCGGGGGACCACAGACCGGGGGCGGTCTGGTTGTCAGGGGAGACCGACCCCGCGGGGGCGGGGGCGCCACGCGCCGGCGAACTGGTCACGCTTGCCACACGTGGCCTGGACGCGCTGGATGATTACTTCGCCCGGTATCTTCCACAACTGGTGCTGGCGGTCCTCGTCCCCACTGCCGTGGTGATCGTCGTGGCTGGCGCCGATTGGCTGTCAGCCGCGGTGATCGCGGTGACGCTCCCGCTCATCCCGATCTTCATGGCGCTGGTGGGCTGGCATAGCCAGGCCCGCACCCAACGGCGCTGGCGCCTGCTCAACCGGCTGGGTGGGCACTTCCTGGACGTCGTGGAAGGGCTGCCCACGCTGGCGATCTTCCGCCGCGCCAAGGCTCAGGCGCGCATCATCGGCCGGATCACCGACGAGCACCGGCAGGCGACTATGGCAACGCTGCGCGTGGCGTTCCTGTCGGCGCTGGTCCTGGAGCTGCTGGCGACGCTGGCCGTGGCCGTGGTGGCAGTGGAGATCGGGCTGCGGCTGCTGTACGGGATGGTGGACTTCCAAACAGCGCTGCTCGTGCTGATCCTGGCTCCAGAGGCCTACCTGCCCCTGCGCGAGGTGGGGGCGCGGTTCCACGCCAGCATGGAAGGTGTGGCAGCCGCCGACCAGGTGTTCGACGTCTTGGAGCGGCGCTCGGAGCGTGAACACTCCGCCCCTGGCCAGGAGTCCGCTGTGCCGGGAACGTCCGCGGCTGCGGCGCTGGCGGCGGTGGGTGGTGCCGCTGGCTGGCGCGGCGCGCCACGACTGCGCTTCGACGGCGTCGACCTCACCTATCCGGGCAGCGCCACTGCGGCGCTACGCGGGGTCTGGCTGACCGTCGAGCCCGAACAGCGACTGCTGCTGACCGGCCCTAGCGGGTCAGGCAAGAGTTCGCTGCTGGCGCTGCTGTTGGGCTTTGTCACACCGACAGCGGGCACGATCCGGGTCGAGTGGCCCGGCGGGCGGAGTACACCGCTGGAGCAGGTGCCTATCGACGCCTGGCGCGCGTTGATCGCGTGGGTTCCCCAACATCCCTACCTTTTCGACGACACGGTGGCCGGCAACATCCGGCTCGGCGCTGCTGAGGCAAGCGCGGCGCAGGTGCGGCGAGCGGCCGAGGCGGCCGAAGCTCATGCGTTCATCTCCGCCCTGCCTGAGGGCTACGACACGCGGCTGGGGGAAGGGGGGACACGCTTGTCAGCGGGGCAGCGCCAGCGCATCGCCCTGGCTCGGGCGTTCCTGCGAGACGCGCCGATCGTGCTGCTGGACGAGCCCACCGCCCACCTTGACCCCGACAACGTCGCCGCCGTGCAACGGGCGGTACGCCGGCTGCTCACCGGCCGCACCGGCATCATCGTCGCTCACGACACCGGATGGTCCGACACAGTCGACGCCCGCGCCCGCATCGAGGCCGGCCGCCTCCTCACCGGAGCCGCGCTATGAAGTCCGCACCGCCCGTTGACCACCCGGGCACAGCCGGTGGTGCCACGCCGGCGTCGGGGAGCGCCCCGTGGAGCCGGCGCGTCACCGGGCACCCGCTGTGGCGCATGATCGCCTTGGCACGGCCACGCGGCGCACGCTTCGCGCTGGGGGTCGGCCTCGGCGCGGTCGCGGCGGGGTCGAGTATCGCGCTGCTGGGCCTGGCGGCGTGGTTGATCGCGCGCGCCGCCGAGCATCCACCGGTGACAGCGGTGAGTGTGGCGGTCGTGGCCACGCGCGCGCTGGGCATCACCCGCGGCCTGAGCCGCTACCTGGAACGTCTCGTCACTCACGACGCCGCGTTTCGGACGCTGGCCGACGTGCGGGTGCGGGTCTACAGGCGGCTCGCCAGGATCGAGCCGATCCGGGCGTTTCGCTCGGGTGATCTGGTGTCGCGGCTGGTCAACGACACCGACGCGACGCAGGATCTGCTGATCCGGGGCGTGGCGCCGCCGCTGGTCGCGGTCGTGACCGGCGGGGCCGTCACGGGGGTGTGCGCGGCGATCCTGCTGCCGGGAGGGCTGGTGCTGGCCGCGGGCCTGCTGGCGGCCGGGTTGGGGGTGCCGCTGGCTGCCGCTGCGCTGAGCCGCGGCCCCGGCCGTCGGCAGGCGCAGGCGCGGGGAGCGTTGTCGACGGCCCTGGTCGACACGCTCTACGGTGCGCCCGATCTGCTCGCCTACGGTGCTATGGGACGTGCCGTGGCACGGGTGGCAGCGGCCGACCGGGAACTGACCGAGGTCGCACGGCGCGACGCGACCCTGCTCGGCTTCGGCGCAGGGGCGACCACGCTGGCCACAGGGCTGACGGTGTGGGCCACGCTGCTGTTGGGGGTGCACGCGGTCGCCGCGGGCGGGATCGGTCCTATCTGGCTGGCGGTCCTCGTGCTGACCGCGGTGGCGGCTTTCGAGATTGTCGCGCCGCTGCCGGCTGTGGCTGCCAGACTCGGCGCTATCAGCGCCGGGGGCGAGCGGTTGTTCGACGTGCTCGACGCCCCACCCATGGTCAGTGACCCCGAAACGGATCGAGCCGTGCCCGACGGGCCGGCGGCGCTGCGCGTGCGCGGTCTCCGGGTGCGCCATGGTCCCCAAGAGCCGTGGGCGCTGGACGGCGTGGATCTCGACGTGGCCCCGGGGGAAACCGTGGCGGTGCTCGGCCCCAGCGGTGCCGGCAAGAGCACGCTGGCGTCGGTGCTGCTGCGTTTCCGTGACCCCGAGGCGGGCACGGTGGAGCTGGGCACTCCCGAGACCGCGGCCCCCACTGAGATCACCGACTACCCTGCCGACGAGGTCCGTCGGGCGATCACCGGTGTGCCCCAGGACCCGCACGTGTTCGCCAGCACGCTTCGGGAGAACCTGCGCCTGGCCCGGCCCGAGGCCGGCGACGACGAACTGTGGGAGGTGTTGCGCCGTGTGCGGCTCGCCTCAGACGTCGCAGCGATGCCGCACGGGCTCGACAGTGACGTCGGTACGCACGGCGCTAAGCTGAGCGGCGGCATGCGCCACCGGCTGGCCGTGGCACGTGCCTTGTTGGCAGCGCCGCGGCTCCTGGTGCTCGACGAGCCGACCGCTCATCTCGATCCCGACACGCGCGACGCGGTCATGGCCGACCTGCACACGGCCGCCGCCGGCTATTCGACGCTGCTGATCACCCACGACCTGACGGGACTGGATCGGGTCGACACCATCTACGTCATCGTCGACGGGCGGGTCATTCAGCGCGGTAGCCACACCGAGCTGCTGGCGCGCGAGGGGTGGTACCGCGATGCTCACGCTGTGGCCGGCGGCCAGAGAGTGTAACCGCGCCAACCCTCGCAGCAGGGGGCGGGACGCGCGGCCCCGGCTCTGTTCTGGCTCGGTGGCCACCTCTGGTGGTGCGCCCCGGCCGCCCTCGGCCGCCGCCGTGCCGAGATGGAAAGCCTCCCGGTGCCCCTGCCGCCACCGATGGGGCCGCTGCGGTGTCGAGAGGCTGTCTTTGCTGACCGCCGAAGAGCAGCCCTCACGTCCGGGCCTGGATGCTGCCGTGAGACGAGAATGTCCCGCGGCAGCCGGATCGTGGCCTCCCCATCGACACTGCCGTCGGCGGCGACAACCGGTAGGGTCGCGTCGTGTTTACACCCGTGCGAGAACTCCTCATCGGCGTGGGCGTGCTGCTACGGGGCTTTGGCCTGATCGTGCGCCGTCCGAAGCTGTTCGTGCTGGGCGCCATCCCGCCCCTGATCACCTCGGTCCTCTTCCTGGCCGTCCTCGTCACGTTGCTGATGAACATCGAGGACATCGTCACCTGGATGACGCCCTTCGCTGCCGACTGGGACGAGATACTGCGCTCGGCGGTACGGGTAGCGGTGGGCATCGCGCTCGTGGCCGCGCTGGTGCTGCTGATGGTCGTGAGCTTCACCGGCGTGACTCTGGCGCTGGGCTTCCCGCTTTACGACAAGATCGCCGAAGACGTGGAAGACGAACTCGGTGACGCTCCGCCCAAGGTGGAGGAGCCGGTGGTGGCCTCGGCCGCGCGTGCGGTGCGCCAGTCGTTGACCCTCATCATGATCTCGGTACTGGTCACGATCCCGCTGTTCTTCTTGGGCTTCATACCGATGGTGGGCCAACTCGTGGTCCCGGTGATCTCGGCCGTGTTCGGCGGCTGGATACTGTGCATCGAACTGGTGGGCACCGCCTTCGACCGGCGTGGTCTGCGGATGTTGGCCGACCGGCGCCGTCACATGCAGCTCCACCGGTTTCGGGCCTTGGGGTTCGCGATACCGTGCTACCTGCTGCTGGCGATCCCCTTCGTGGCCGTGGTCGTATTCCCGGCCGCCACCGCCGGCGGGACCGTCCTGGCCCGCCAACTAGTGGACACCGCGAGCCGACAGGTGTCGCAGGGGCCGCCGCCGAGCCAGCTCTGAGGCCGAGGCCGGGGCGCGGCCGGTTCAGCCCCGGGGAGAAAGCCGGCGTCAGGGCTGCGCGCCTCCACTGGGTGCGACGCGAGAACGGCGTAGGCCCGGGCTCCACTCGGCGTCACCACGACCGTGGCCACCTCCACGGCGCCCGCACCGGTCGGCTATACGCCCCCTGGGAAGCCGACCCTGGCGGGCGCGTGGGGCACCGGCGGCTAGCGCAGCCCGGTGCCACGCTCCAACGCGGTCCGGATCAGGCGGTCGACGAGCGCAGCGTAGTCCAGGCCGGTGGCGGCCCACATCTGCGGAAACGCCGAGGAAGGGGTGAACCCCGGTAGGGTGTTGATCTCGTTGACGTAGATCTCGCCGTCGTCGCCGTAGAAGAAGTCGACACGGGCCAGGCCCTCGCAGCCCACCGCGTCGAACGCCTCCCCCGCCAGTCGGCGGAGCTCGTCGACCGTGTCGGCGGGCAGCGGAGCCGGGATGGTGAGGCTGCTCGTGGACAGGTACTTGGCGTGGAAGTCGTAGAAGTCGAACCCGTCGGCGACGTGGATTTCGGCCGGCAGCGACACCTCTGGGGTGCCACCGTCGAGCGACTCCAGCACGCCACACTCGATCTCGCGTCCGGCGATCCCGGCCTCCACGATGACCTTGGGATCGTGCTCGCGGGCTGTCTCGATGGCGGCGGAGACGGCCTCGGCGTCTCCGGGGTCGTCGACTTTGGTGATGCCGATGCTGGAGCCGGCGCGGGCGGGTTTGACGAACACAGCGGCGCCCAGGTCGGCGATGTCGTCGAGGACACGCTTGCGTTCGCGTCTCCAGGCGCGGTCGGTGACGGCCACATAGGGGCCGACCTTGATGCCCTGCCCGGCCAGCAGGACCTTCATGAAGACCTTGTCCATGGCGGCGGCGCTGGCGAAGACCCCGGCCCCGGCGTAGCGGGCCCCCATCATCTCGAACAGCCCCTGGATAGTGCCGTCCTCTCCGAAGGGGCCGTGCAGCAGCGGCAGGATGACGTCGACCTGTCCCAGGGTCTCGGGGATGTCGTTGTCGCGCAGAATGAGCAGATCGGAGCCGGCAGCAAACGGCAGCGCCAACGCGGAGGTGTGAGCGGCGTCCTCGACCACCTCTGGCAGCGTGCCGTCGGTCAAGGCCAACTGTTGGGGATCGGCTGAGGCCAGCACCCAGGTTCCGGAACGGCCGATGCCGATGGGAACGACCTCGTAGCGTTCGGTGTCGATGACCGACATCACACTACCGGCGGTGACACACGAGATCTCGTGCTCGGAACTGCGCCCACCGAAAACGACGGCGACCCGGATCTTACGCTGCTCAGCCATGAGGGTGACCCTACCTGGCTCACAACGGGAGTCCGCAACGCATCACGCTGGCTGACGACAGCCTTTCTCCCAGTTTCGCGTTCGGCACCTCCGTCCCAGCCCCGCTGGGACGGCCTGCGCCAGCTCAGCGGGGGTGGGCGCCTTGGCTGGGCTCCCCCAAGCCGTAGCGTTCGGGTTTAGCGCTGCGCGACATGAACTGCAACAGTGCCTGGGCGGGGGGCAACTGGTGGTGCATCATGGCGACCACGGCCTCAGTGATGGGCATGTCCACCCCAGTGGCCCGCGCCAGCTCCAGCACCGACTGTGAGGATTTGACCCCCTCAGCGGTCTGGCGCGTCTCCCCGATGACCTCCTCCAGCTTCATCCCCGAGCCGAGACGCTCACCGAAGGTGCGGTTACGCGACAGCGGAGAGCTGCACGTGGCCACGAGGTCGCCCAGCCCGGCCAGGCCGGCCAGAGTGTGCTCATCGGCGCCCAAAGCGACGGCCAGCCGCACCGTCTCGGCCAGTCCCCGCGTGATC
The DNA here is from genome assembly GCF_039539445.1 of Salinactinospora qingdaonensis. Classification (NCBI taxonomy): domain Bacteria; kingdom Bacillati; phylum Actinomycetota; class Actinomycetes; order Streptosporangiales; family Nocardiopsidaceae; genus Salinactinospora; species Salinactinospora qingdaonensis. The sequence goes on along the minus strand of NZ_BAABDD010000010.1, from coordinate 108,070 downwards.
AGCGACGCCTTGGTGTTGTCGCCGAAGCCCATGCCGACCGCCACCCCCACCGCCAGGGCGATGACGTTCTTGACCGCGCCCCCCAGTTCGACGCCGACGACGTCGGTGTTGGTGTAGGGGCGGAAGTAGGGCGCCATGCAAATACTTTGCAGCCGCACGGCACTGCGCTCTTCGCTACAGGCGACCACGGCGGTGGCCGGCTGGCGCTGCGCGATCTCGCGCGCCAGGTTCGGCCCGGAGACGACGGCGACCCGTTCGCCGGGAATGGCCAACACCTCGCTGATAACCTCGCTCATGCGGCGGGAGGTGCCCAGCTCGATGCCTTTGATCAGGCTGACGACGACGGCGGAGCGCGGGATGTGGGCACGCCACAGGTCGAGGTTGGCGCGCAGCGTCTGCGAGGGGACGGCCAAAACGACGAAGTCGGCGCCGCTGAGGGCACGCTCGACGTCGGTGGTGGCCGAGAGGTTGGCGTTGAGCTCGATCCCCGGGAAGTAGTCGGGGTTGAGGTGGCGCTGGTTGATCTCGTCGACCACCTCGGCGCGCCGGCCCCAGAGGACGGTGTCAGCCACGCCGGCGTCAGCGACGACGTTGGCGAACGCGGTCCCCCATGAGCCGCTCCCCAGGACCGCCACCTTGGTCATGTCGCTCCCCTCGTGTTGTGCCGGGCCGGCGCTTTAGTTGCGCTGGCTGCCGGCGTCGTCGCCCGCGGGGGGCTCCTGGGACGTTATCCGGTCGTGGCGCTCCCGCTTGGGATCGTAGATCTGGGCGGGTGGCTCCTCGCCGCGCAACTGCGCCTGAATGTCGGTGATGGCACGCATGATGGCAGATGTGGCTTCGCGCAGTGTCGTGGCGGTCAGCGGCTGGTCGCGGTAAGCCGACAGATCCACCGGCGGCCCGGCACTGACCTGCACCTTCTTTGGCGGGAACAGGCGCAGCTTTTTGGTGCCGTAGGCCAGGAGGTGCTGCTCGCCCCAGTGGGCGACCGGGATGACGGGCACCCCGGTGGTCAGCGCCAAGCGCGCCACTCCGGTTTTGGCGGCCATGGGCCACAGGTTGGGGTCGCGCGTGCAGGTGCCCTCCGGGTAGAAGATGACGGCCGCACCGTCTTCGGTGAGTGCCCGCTCGGCCTCGCGCAGCGCCCTGACGGCATCGGTGCTGCCCCGTTTCACCGGGATCTGGCCCAGCGCCCGTGTGATAGCCCCCACGATCGGGATGCGAAAGACCCCTTCCTTAGCGGTGAAGGTGGGCCAGCGCCGGCCGCCGACGTAGAGGAAGTGGGACACGGTCAGCGGGTCGGCCATCGAGAGGTGATTGGCTGCGATGATGACCCCGCCCTCGCGGGGCACGTTGTCCTTCCCGCGCCAATCGCGCCTGGTGACAGCCGCCAGGATCGGCCGGACGAGGGCGACCACGATCGCCTTCACCCAAGGGGACTCCCGGCGTTTCATCGCGCTCTCCTTAGTACTCGTGGGGCGGGCTGGTCAACCGGCCCGAGGGTCGCGTGGCCGCTCCAGTGTAGGCAGTTCACCAACCGGCGGCGCGGCGACGACGTGGGAACCTAAGCTCAGTATGGGACCAGCTGTGTGCTTCGTGTCGATTCGGGGGTAACAGTGACCGTAGTGCAACAGGAGCCGCGTTGGTCACTGGTAGTCCCGGTCAAACGTCTGGCGGCGGCGAAGTCACGGCTGGCCGCGTTTACCGGCCCGCACCGTGGCGAGCTGGCGCTGGCCGTGGCAACAGACACGGTGACGGCCGCTGCCGCCTGTCCCGTGGTGACCGAGATCGTCATCGTCGCCGAGAGTCACGCCGATCTTGACGCCCTGCGTGATATCGGGAGGGTGCACGTGGTCACCGACGAGCCCGCCGCAGGGTTGAACCCCGCGTTGCGTCATGGCGCGGCGGTGGCCGGCGCGCGCACCCCCGGAACGTGGGTGTGCGCCCTATCGGCGGATCTACCCGCGCTGCGGCCGGCGGAACTCCACCGAGTTCTGGCAGCGGCCGAGCGGCACGACCACGCTTTCCTGGCCGACACCGCCGGCACGGGCACGACCGCCTACACCGCTCGCCCAGGGACCGGGTTCACTCCGGCCTTTGAAGGCCCGTCGCGGCGTCGACACCGCGAGAGCGGTGCGAGCGAACTCACTCTGGCAGACGTGGCCTCAGTGCGGCGCGACGTCGACACTCCCGCGGATCTGCGCGAGGCGATCGCCCTCGGGGTGGGACCGCATACCGCCAAGATCGTGGCCCGCTTGGGGCTGTGAGCGACCGGTGTCGCGACACACCATTGCCCGGGTCCCGTGAGACCCGGGCAATGGTGTGTCGTGGTGCGCTAACTCCTCTCGCCGTTCACGAGAGCTTTGAAATCGGCGCCGGCACGGAACTTCGGAACGAAGGTGGCCGGGACTTCAATCGGTGCTCCCGTAGCGGGGTTGCGAGCGGTGCGAGGCGCACGCTCGGACTTCTCGAAGACTCCGAACCCGGTAATCGCCACTTTGTCGCCTTGGGCGACCGTGTGCTGGATGGTTTCCAGGATGGCGTTGACCGCTTCGGTAGCGGTCTTTTTGTCCCCCAACCGGGTGGAGATCGCGTCAATCAAGTCACGCTTGTTCATTGGTTCCTCCGGTTCCCCCTTGCTCGCTCGAAATTAGGGGACGGGAGGCCCAGGACACAAATACAAACGCCTGGGAAACCAGCGTGTCGAGGCGATATCGCCCTGCTCAGCGGCCTTCCGGAGGGGGTGAGGGCGGCATCGGCGTCTAACGGGGGAAACAAAGCCCGCCCTTTTTGCTCTGTTTGTAACTTTCAAAAAGCCACGAATTATCGAAATTCGGACAGTCGGGTAACCCCCATCGGCACGGCGACGCACGCACTGTGATCGCCGTGCCAAATCCAGGTAAAATTCCGCGCCATGCGGGTATCACGGCCCTACTGGGTGACCGGAAGCCAGGGCTTGCGCCGCCCTTCGTGATCAGAAATGTGCTCGGCGTGACGCAGCGTCAAGGCGATGTCGTCCAAGCCCTCCATCAGCCGCCAGCGGGTGTAGTCGTCGAGTTCAAACGCCTCGACGATGCCGGGGGCCCGCACCTGGCGCTCCACCAGGTCCACGGTGACCTCCGTCCTGGGATCGGCCTCAACGAGCTCCCACAGTTGCTCGATGGTCGACTGCTCCAGCACCACCGTCAGCAGCCCGCCCTTGAGCGAGTTACCGCGGAAGATGTCGGCGAAGCGCGGTGCCAGCACCGCCTTGAAACCGTAGTCGCGCAGCGCCCACACGGCGTGCTCGCGGGAGGAGCCGGTGCCGAAGTCCGGCCCGGCGATGAGGATGGTGCCCCCGGAGAACTCGGGCTTGTTCAGCACGAAGTCGGGGTCGTTGGCCCGCCAAGCCGCGAAGAGTCCGTCCTCGAAGCCGGTACGGCTGACCCGCTTGAGGTAGACGGCGGGGATGATCTGGTCGGTGTCCACATTGCTGTAGCGCAGCGGCACGGCATGCCCGGTGTGAACGGTGAACTTCTCCATGTCGGTTCTTCCTAACCTAGCTAGCTACGCTGCGGGCCTACAGGTCGGTGGGCGAGGAGAGCGTGCCCCGGACAGCGGTAGCGGCGGCGACCAGCGGCGAGACGAGATGGGTGCGCCCGCCCTTGCCCTGGCGCCCCTCGAAGTTGCGGTTGGAGGTGGAAGCGCTGCGCTCGCCCGGCTGCAACTGGTCAGGGTTCATGCCCAGGCACATCGAGCAGCCGGCCTCGCGCCACTCGGCCCCGGCCTCGATGAAGATCTGGTCCAGCCCTTCAGCGGTGGCTTGCTCCTTGACACGCATGGAGCCGGGCACCACCAGCATCCGCACGCCGTCAGCGACCTTGCGTCCGCGGATGACCTCGGCGGCGGCGCGCAAGTCCTCGATGCGCCCGTTGGTGCACGAGCCCAGGAACACGGTGTCAACACCGATCTCGCGCATCGGAGTGCCGGGACGCAGGTCCATGTAGGCCAACGCCTTCTCCGCGGCAGCGCGCTCGCTGGGGTCGTCGAAGTCCTCGGGTGCGGGGACCGCCGAGGCGAGAGGGACCCCCTGGCCGGGGTTGGTGCCCCACGTGACGAACGGGCTGAGCTGCTCGGCGTCGAGCACCACCTCCTTGTCGAAGACCGCATCGGCGTCGGTGCGCAGGTCGCGCCAGTGGGCGACAGCGGCCTCCCAGTCCTCCCCCACGGGAGCGTGCGGACGGCCCTTGATGTAGTCGAACGTGGTCTCGTCTGGGGCGATCATGCCGGCGCGCGCGCCCGCCTCGATCGACATGTTGCAGATGGTCATCCGGGACTCCATCGACAGCGACCGGATGGCCTCACCCCGGTATTCGATGACATAGCCCTGACCGCCACCAGTGCCGATCTCGGCGATAACGGCGAGGATGATGTCCTTGGACGTGACGCCGGCCGGCAGGGAGCCGTTGACGGTGACCGCCATCGTCTTGAACGGAGTCAGGGGCAGCGTCTGGGTCGCCAGTACGTGCTCGACCTGACTGGTGCCGATGCCGAACGCCAGCGCACCGAAGGCACCATGGGTACTGGTGTGGCTGTCGCCACACACGATGGTCATCCCAGGCTGGGTCAGCCCCAACTGCGGTCCCACCACGTGCACGATGCCCTGGTCGATGTCACCCATGGGGTGCAGCCGAATCCCGAAGTCAGACGCGTTCTTGCGCAGGGTTTCGATCTGGGTGCGCGAGACCGGGTCGGCAATGGGCAGCAGGATGTTCTCGGTGGGAACGTTGTGGTCTTCGGTGGCGATCGTGAGATCGGGACGGCGCACGGTGCGGTCTGCGAGCCGTAGCCCTTCAAACGCCTGCGGGCTAGTGACCTCGTGAACGAGGTGGAGGTCGATGTAGAGCAGGTCAGGCTCTCCCTCAGCACGTCGAACGACGTGTTCCTCCCAAACCTTCTCGGCCATGGTGTGAGCCATATGCGACGCCTCCTCGCGTCTTGAACAATGGTGAAGAGCGCTCTGGTGCAAGCGGTGCCGGCACGGTGGATCACCTCGTCGCTCGCCGCGGCGGGCCCATCGCTTGAGATCGGCTCCCACGCCGCGCGGCGGCGCCACGCTGTCAGCCGCGCCTCGCGGCGGCGGTGAGGTGGTCCATACAACCTCATGCCGACTTGCGTTCCAAATGGCGAGACGGCAGTATCAAGCCATGGACAACTCTAACCCATCCAGTGGCGTCGGTGTGCTGGATAAGACCATGTCCGTCCTGGACGCCCTCGAGGCCGGCCCCGCTTCGCTGGCCCGGCTCGTGCAGATCACCGGGCTGGCCCGGCCCACCGCACATCGGCTGGCCGTCGCACTGGAGCGCCACCGCATGGTCACGCGCGACAGTCAAGGCCGGTTCGTTTTGGGCCCCCGGCTGGGCGAGCTGTCCATCTCCACCGGCGAGGATCGGCTGCTGACGATCGCTCACCCCGTCCTGCTGCAACTGCGCGACCTGACCGGGGAGAGCGCCCAACTGTACCGGCGCCAGGGCAACGTCCGCGTCTGCGTGGCCGCGGCCGAACGCAGCAGTGGACTCCGCGACACGGTGCCCGTGGGCAGTGAGCTGCCCATGAACGCCGGCTCAGCCGCCCAAGTGCTCCTGGCGTGGGAAGATCCCGAACGGGTCCATCGCGTGCTGCGCGGGGCCCACTTCACCTCCTCGACTCTGGCGCAGGTGCGCCGCCGGCGCTGGGCGCAAAGCGTGGGCGAGCGCGAGCAGGGCGTGGCCTCAGTCTCGGCACCGATCGCAGGAGCCGGCGGCCGAGTGATCGCAGCCGTGTCCGTGTCGGGCCCCACCGACCGCCTCACCCGTTCCCCCGGACGGCTGCACGCCCAAGCGGTCACGGCGGCTGCCGAAAAGATCAGCGAGGCCATCCACGGCACGGAGCAGGCCACCGCCCTGCGGGGATAGCACGCGCGGCCCACCGGCCGCCCCAAGCCGCCGACTGTGGCACGCCCTCGCAGAGCAGAGGGCCGTTCAAGGCGGGGTGTGGCTTTGGCCTGAGGAGAGCAGGCGGGGTTTGCCGTCGCTCGTGCCTCGATCGCTGCGCGATCTCGACAGCCTGAGGTGGGCTGGGGCCGACGTGGGACGAACACCGCAATAGGCGGACTGGAGTCAAGGGGAGGCGGGTACCGCAACAGGCGGACTGAGGTGGATGCCGCGGCTCAACGCATTCCGGGGCGCCCTTTGCCACCCTCCCCGCGAAGACCGCCGCCACAGCAACATCGCGCGCGACAGCGAGGTTCTGGGGTGCGGCGCATCCCGCGGGAAGAGCGAGATCCTAGCGAGATTCTGGAGCGCGGCGGCACCGTGCGTCGAAGTGGCCTCACCTCACCCCGGTGGTCCTCCGCGTCGTTTCCGCTGGTTCCCAGCCCCACGGCGCCCCCTTGAAGCTGTCGAGATCGCGCAGCGATCGAGGCACGAGCGAACAGCACCCTCTCCACCCCCGGAAAAGAGCCAGCCCCCACCTGCGGCCCACCCGCCAAGACCGCCAAGCCCCCGCGACGCGCAACACACGAGCCAACACCACCCCCGCTCGCCCCCAGAGAAGCGCCCCCAACCGTCCGAAAAACAGAACCTAACCGGTGGGGGCGACGCTGAGGAGCCGATCGTCGCCTTGTGCGGGAGAGCCACGGCCGTCGCGGTTGCTCGTGCTTACCCATAGGGTGTCTTGCCCAGGCACGGCGGCAACGGCCCGCAGCCGGCCGTAGTCGCCGACGAAGAGCGCCTCCGGTGTGCCCAGCACAGCGTCGGCACGGCCGGTCAGCGGTATCCGCCACAGGCGCTCGCCGCGCAGCGAGGCCACCCACAGCGCCTCGGCGGTGATCGCCGCACCGCTGGGCGAGGCTTCCGCCGGGCGCCACGTGAGGAGTGGATCGACGTACTCTTGGCGCCGCCCCATCCCTTCGACCTCGGGCCAGCCGTAGTTGTTGCCCGGCTCGATGAGGTTGACCTCGTCATAGGTGTTCTGGCCGAACTCGGTGGCGAACATGGTGCCGTCCTGGCTCCACGCCAACCCCTGCACGTTGCGGTGGCCATAGCTGTAGACGAGGTTGTCGAACGGGTTGCCCGCCGCGGGCTCCCCCTCGGGGGTCATCCGCAAGATCTTGCCCGCCAGGGAGTCGGTGTCCTGCGAGCGCGCTCCGCTGCCGGCGTCGCCGGTTGCAGCGTAGAGCATGCCGTCGGGGCCAAAGGCGATCCGCCCGCCGTTGTGGATCGAGGACGCGGGGATGCCGTCGACGATCACCTCCGGCTCGCCGAGCCCGGTGGCCGGGGCGTAGCTCATCCGCACGATCCGGTTGCCGGAGTCGGCGGTGAGGTAGGCGTAGAGCAACGAGTCGCGGGCGAAGTCCGGCGACACCGCGATCCCCAGCAGTCCCCCTTCTCCGCCCGGCTCGGCGGCCTCGATCGTGCCGACCTCCTCGACGGCGCCGCCGGGGGCCACCCGCACGACGCGCGTGGAATCGCGCTCGCTCACCAGGGCCTCGCCGCTGGGCAGGAAAGCGACTCCCCACGGCACCTCCAAGCCGGTGGCCACGTCGGCGACCGCCGGGGCAGCCGTCTCGGCGGTGTCCCCGGTCGGGGCGGAGGGCGTGGTCGGCCGTCCCGGCTCAGTAGTGGGATCGGCTTGTTCCGGCGCGCCGGAACAAGCCGAGACGAGCAAAGCGAGGGCCGTCGCTACGGCAGCGAGGGCGGGAATGGGTGCAGGGCGTCTCATGGTGGAGCTCCCGGGTCCCGGTCGAGGTGACCGTCGCGTGCGCCTCTTGGTGGGACAACGTGTGCGCGCTCGGCGCCGGTTCCGCCATGGGGCTGGGACGGTGTGGCCGCCGACACTCCCCCTGACCGCCGGCGGTGCTGTTACCCCGGTACCTGTTCGGCGCGCGAGCGCTCGGTTGTGGATCGGGGCGTGCCCAGTCGGTCGCTGGAGCGCCGAGTCTGGCGGGTCAGGGGGCGCACCCCCAGTGCGGCGCCGAGCCCGAAGGCAGGCATCTGCTTGTAAATGGCCTCGTAGCCCTGGGCGCTCGTGTCGCGCTCGGCGCCGACCTGGTACGTTTCGTGCCAGATGCCGACGGTGCCGTCGTCGAGTAGCCGGTAGTACTGCTGCCAGGCCGCGGTGTGCAGCCGGTCATGGGCGTAACGCAGGAGCTTGTCGGTGCTTTCCCAATACTGCACCGAGGTGACGCCGTTGATGCCGGTGAGGATTCTGGCGTGCAGCAGGCCCCGCTCGGGTTCAGCGGTGAGTTCTGTGAACATGGCGCGGAACGCCCGGATGACCCGCCACCACTTGTCGATGCGGTACCAGGTGTTGATCCGCATGCCGATGATGAACACCACGAAGCCGGCTTCGGGCTCGACCGTCATGCGGTCAGGGTGGATGGTCGCCATAGGAACTCTCCTGTTGCTGACTGGGGTGGCCGGGCCGCTGCCGAATGAGCCGCGAAGACCCGCGTGGCCGAAAGATCGGCGTTCAAACCACACCTATTAGATAGTTTCACTCTCTAATTTTGGAGAGTATAACTATCTAATAGGGCTGGGAAGGGGTGAGCGGTGAAAATCTCGGAACTGAGTCAGCACAGCGGCGTCCCGGTCGCGACGATCAAGTACTACCTGCGCGAGGGACTACTCCCCAAAGGCGAAGCCACCGCGGCGACGCAGGCCAGTTACTCCCAGCGCCATCTCCAACGGCTGCGGCTGATCCGCGCCCTCAGCGAGGTCGGCGCCCTCCCACTCGCGCGCATCCGCGACATCCTCGACGCCGTCGACGACGAGGAGATCAGCCTGCACAAGCTATTCGGCCTCGCCCTCTACGAGATCGGGCCCACCGTCGCGGTCCCTGAAGAGGACCCCACATGGGACCGGGCGCAACGAGTCAGCGAAGAACTGCTAGAGGAGCTGGGCTGGCAGGTGACTCCCCACGCCCCCTCCCGCCACCGGCTCACCCAGGCCCTAGCCACCATCGACCGCCTAGGCCTGTCTGTGGAGCGGAGGGTGCTGCACGAGTACGCCGACCTCGCCCGGGCCGCTGCTGTGCGGGACCTGGAATGGATCGACCCCGAGGACTCCCGGGAACACGCGGTGGAGTTCGGCATCGCGATGACGGTGCTGCTGGAGCAGGCCCTGCTGGCACTCCACCGACTCGCCCAAGAGGACGTCTCAGCCCAGCGATTCGGTCCCCCCGCCCCGCATGCTCCCGACGACCCCCCGGCCGACACCTCTTAGGAGAACACAAAGCGCCCCCACCCGGCTGGGTGAGGGCGCTCCCTTGTGGTACCCCTGAGCGGATTCGAACCGCCGTTACCGCCTTGAGAGGGCGGCGTCCTAGGCCACTAGACGACAGGGGCTTGCGCAATACCGGACTCAGTGTAACCGCCGTCGGCCAACCACCGCAGATCCCCTGAAGGGAAAACCGGTAGCCGTGCCTAGCGGCAGCGGACCCATCTTCGGGTGCTGCCTTTGCGGTGGTACCCCCGAGCGGATTCGAACCGCCGTTACCGCCTTGAGAGGGCGGCGTCCTAGGCCACTAGACGACGGGGGCCTGCCAACACAACCAGCGGGTGACCCGAATGTTCCACCCGACGAGTGAGGTTCCCGGCGGGATCTCACCCGCTGGGGTACCAGGACTCGAACCTAGACTAACTGAACCAGAATCAGTCGTGCTGCCGATTACACCATACCCCAACGCTTGTCAAGAGCTGGCCCCGGTGGGACCCGCTCCCGTCGGCGCAGCCCTCACTCTAGCGGAGATCCGGAGTGCTCGCGAACCGAAAAACACGCGGCCGGGGCAGCGACCGCCGAACGCCGCCCCGCGCCCGGCCGCGCCCTCGCCTCACTCTTGAGCGTCACCGGCGGTTTCGGCCGCAGCCAACCGCGCCAGAGCCGCCCGCAACCGCTCTTGGACCGCCTCCCGGCCGAGCAACTCCAGCGACTCGAACAGCGGCAGCCCCACCGTACGGCCGGTCACGGCAACCCGCACCGGAGCCTGGGCCTTGCCCAGCTTCATCCCCTGCTGGGCGCCAACCTCCTCCAGCACCGCCTTCAGATCCGCGGCCCGCCACGACAGGTGCGGATCGGCGAAGGCGTCGAGGGCGGCGGTGAGCACATGCTCACCCACGCCGGGCTTCATCGCCTTGTTCCAGCTTTGCTGGTCGAGCACGGGACGGTCGAGGAAGAGGAAATCCACGTTGGGGATGATCTCGCTGAGCACGGCCACCCGGCTCTGCGCCAGCGGAGCGATGGCGGCGAACAGATCGGGGTCGAAGTTCTCGGCCGGCCACGGCGCGACCTCGGGCTCCAGCCACGGTTGGCAGCGCCGCACGAACTCGGCGACGCTCAGCGCGCGGATGTACTCGCCGTTGAACGCCCGCAGCTTCTTCTCGTCGAAGAAGGCGCTGGAGCTGTTGACGTCGGAGATCCGAAAAAGCGGCTCCATCTCCTCCCAAGGCATGATCTCGCGGTCGCCGCCTGGCCCCCACCCCAGCAGCATCAGGTAGTTGACCATGGCCTCAGGCAGGTAGCCCTCGTCCTGGTAGCTCTCCAGCGCGACCTTGTCGCGGCGCTTGGACAGCTTCTGGCGCTTCTCGTTGACGATGACGGGCAGGTGCGCCCATGCGGGAGGGTGCTGGCCCAACGCCTGCCACAGCAACTGCTGTTTAGGGGTGTTGGACAGGTGCTCCTCCCCACGGATCACCTGGTTGATCCTCATCTCGACGTCGTCGACCACGTTGGCCAGCACGAACAGCGGCGAGCCATCCCCCCGAGCGATCACGAAATCCTCGATGGCGTCGTGGTCGAACTCCACCCGGCCGCGGATCAGGTCATCGACGACGGTGGGCCCGCCTTCGGGAACGCGGAAGCGCAGGGCGCGGCCTTCAGCCGGCTCCAGGCCACGATCCCGACAGAAGCCGTCATAGCCCAGATGCGGGTCGTCACGCCGTTGCTGGACCTGCTCGCGGGTGCAGTCGCAGTAGTAGGCGTTGCCCTCCTTGTAGAGCTGCTCAGCGGTCTGGCGGTGTTGCTCGGCGTAGGCCGACTGAAAGTAGGGCCCCTCAAAGTGCGGGTCGCCCTCCTCGATACCCAGCCAGGCCAGCGCCCGGATGATGCCCTCGGTCCATTCCGGCCTGTTACGCGCGGTGTCGGTGTCCTCAATACGCAGGACGAACCTGCCCTCGGGGCTCTGCCGGGCAAGGGCCCAATTGAACAGGGCAGAGCGGGCACCGCCGACGTGGAACATACCGGTCGGCGAGGGGGCGAATCGGGTACGGATCGGATTATCAGCCACGCCTGTAGCCTACTGGCCGCGCCCGAGGGCCAGCGGCCACAACAGTCCCCGCTCGGGCCCGAGCCGCCCCGCGGGTACCGGCAACGGCCCGGGGCACCGCGCCACGGCCGCCACGGGGCCGGCGCCCCCGGGGGGACTACTCGCGGGCGACCACCCTGTTGTCGATCTCACCGATGCGCTCGATGGCGACACTGACCTGCTGGCCGACCTCCACCGGCCCGACGCCGGAGGGCGTGCCGGTGAGAACGACGTCACCGGGCAGCAGGGTCATGAACGAGGTGATGTAGGAGATGAGCGCTGGGATGTCGTGGAGCAGGTGCGACGTCCGGTCGTCCTGGCGGATCGCGCCGTCGACCCTGGTGGTGATACGCAGGTCACCGGCTTCTTGGAGGGTGAGTCCGGTCTCGATCCAGGGGCCGATGGGGCAGAAGGAGTCGAAGCCCTTGGCCCTGGTCCACTGCCCGTCTTGGCGTTGCAGATCGCGCGCTGTGATGTCGTTGCCGACCGTGTAGCCGAAGATGACGTCGGCGACGCGCTCGCGCGGCACCTCACGACACACTCGACCGATGACGATGACCAGCTCGCCCTCGTAGTCGACCCGCTCGGAGATGGGCGGGTAGAAAACGGGATCGTTCGGGCCGTTGACCGCGGTGGAGGGTTTGAGGAAGACCACCGGCTGCTCGGTGGCCCCACCGGTGACGTCGGCCATCTCAGCCACGTGGTCGGCGTAGTTCTTGCCGATGCACACGACCTTGCTGGGCAACACCGGCGAAAGCAGCCGCACGTCGGCCAGCTTGGCGCGCTCGCCGGCAAGCTGGATTTGGCCGAGCAGCGGATGTCCGGTGATCCGGGATACGAACTGTTCCCCGGCCTCCTCGTCGACCTCGACCAGACCGAACCCGACGTCGTCACCCGACGAGAATCTCGCGATGCGCACGGCTGCCTCACCTTAGGAAATACGGTTTGCGTTCCAGCTAGAGGTTATCGGCGCGGGTGCGGCGATGGTGACGATCGCAGCGATCCGGGAGCGCCACGTCCGGGGAAACCGGAAGCAGCCGGGCGGTATGGGCCACACTGTTGTCATGAGTATCGTGAAATTCAATGTGCTGACCGTCCCCGACGCCGATGCCGGCGCTGTGCTGGAAGAGCGGTTCGCCAAGCGGAGCGGGCTGGTGGAGAACCAGCCCGGCTTCGAAGAGTTCCAGTTGCTGCGGCCGGTCGAGGGAACCGACCGCTATCTGGTCTACACGCGCTGGCGCTCCGAGGAGGACTTCCAGAACTGGGTGCAGGGCAGTTCCTTCCAGCAGGGCCACGAACAGGCCAGGGCCGACCGGCCCGGCCAGGGGCACGGCGGCCCGGCCGCAACCGGCAGCGAAGTGTGGGGCTTCGAGGTGGTTCAGCACGTGACCGCCCCCAACGAGCAGCAATGACCTCCTTGGTGGGGTAAGGCAAGGCGCTTGCCTCCACCCCGCCAGACGCCGAATGCCCTACGCTCGGTGGCGCTAAGTGTGTGCCCGCGTGAGTTTGGCGACGCGCAGTTGCCGGCACCGCAACGAGGGCACCATCCCCAGGGCAGGAAGGTATCGGCGTGGCCACGTCCGGAGCGCACACTCACCGCGAGCGTGGACCGTCGCCCCGCAGGCGACGCGACAGACTGTCGTTGGCACTACTGGCAGGGCTCGCGGTGGTGGGTGCCGGGTTGGTGCTCCTGGCCACCGGCGTGTTCCCGCCCGGCTCGGGCGAGCGCGAGGGGGTGCCGTCGTCGGCGCTGTCGACCGCGCCGGCGGACTCAGCCAGTCAGCGCCCCTCGCCGTCGCCGTCCTCCCCGGAGCCCTCTCCCACCCCGGTACTGCTGCGCTCGGCAGTGCAGGAAGTCGACTCGGCGGGAGGCGAGCTGGACGTGGTGTCGGGCACGAGCGAGGTCGCCGGCTCCGGTCCCCTCAAGCGCTACCTGGTCGAAGTCGAGAAGGGACTGCCCGGCGAGGCCGCGGACTTCGCTGCCGCCGTCGAAAAGATCCTGGCCGACCCGCGCAGTTGGGGCGGCGACGGCGAGCTGTCCTTCCAGCGGGTAGACGAGGGCGAGGTCGACTTTCGGGTGGCGCTGGCCGCGCCCGACACGGTCGACACCCTGTGTGCCCCACTACAGACCAACGGCCGCGTCTCCTGCACCCAGGGCGGGCGGGCCATCATCAACCAGAACCGGTGGGTCAGCGGCGTCGAGCACTTCGACGGCGACCTCAAGACCTACCGGATCTACGTGATCAACCACGAGGTCGGCCACGCGCTGGGACACGGGCACGTGAACTGCCCCTCCCCCGGCGCCCCGGCGCCGGTCATGCAGCAGCAGACGTTTGGCCTGCAAGGCTGCGAACGCAATGGGTGGGTCCACCCCGACCCCGAATGAGCCCACGCCCGCCGGGCTCGATACACGCCCCTGCCGGGGCGGCGGAGAGCGGTCTCAGCGCCTCCCGGTGGCCCAGGCGCGGATCTTGGCGATGCGCTGGCGGATCTGCTCCTCGCTGGCCTGAGCGATCGGTGGGCCGCCGCAGGTGCGCCGCAGTTCGTTGTGGATGGCGCTGTGGGGCTGACCGGTGCGGTGGTGCCACGCCCCCACCAGGCTGTTGAGCTCACGACGCAGGTCGGCTACCACCTCGTGCTTCGGCGCCTGCTCAGCCGGCTCCGCGGGCCGGCTGCGCTCGGCGGCGCGCTGCTCGGCCTTGCGCTTACGCAGCAGCTTGGCTACCTGTTCGGGTTCGAGCAGGCCGGGCAGGCCGAGAAAGTCCTCTTCCTCGGGCGAGTCCGGAGCGCCCCCGCCGAACTCGCCGCCGTCGTAGAGGGCCCGATCGAACTCGGCGGATGCCTCCATCGTCTCGAACGGCAGTTCCTCGCCGGTATCGGGCGTATCGCGCTTTTGTCGTGCCTGGTCGAGCAGGTCCTGCTCGGGGTCGAAGTCGTCGCCTTTGGGGGGCCGGTCAAGGACGTGGTCGCGCTCGCGCTCCATCTCGCCGGCGTACTCCAGCAGGGTGGGCACCGAGGGCAGAAAGACCGACGCCATCTCGCCTCGGCGGCGGCGCCGCACGAAACGCCCCACTACCTGGGCGAAGAACAGCGCGGTGCTGGTGGAGGTGGCGTAGACGCCCACCATCAGCCGGGGTACGTCCACCCCCTCAGAGACCATGCGCACCGCGATCATCCACCGGTCTTCGGACTCGGCGAAGCGTTTGATCTTACGGCTGGCCGTGGGGTCGTCGGAGAGCACCAGCGTGGCGCCGTGGCCGGTGATCTGGCGCAGAATGCGCGCGTAGGCGCGCGCATTCTCGTGGTCGCTGGCGATCACGAGCCCACCGGCGTCGGGCGAGGTGTGACGGACCTCGGTCAGGCGCCGGTCGGCGGCGGCCAGTACCCGTTTGATCCAGTCGCCCTTGGGATCGAGCGCGGCACGCCAGGCTTGGGCGAGCGCGTCCTGGGTGAGGGGCTCGCCCAAGCGGGCGGCCAACTCGTCGCCGGTCTTGGTGCGCCAGCGCATCTCGCCGGAGTAGGCCATGAAGATGACCGGGCGCACTACGCCGTCGGCCAGAGCGGGAGCGTAGCCATAGTTGTAGTCCCAGGCGCAGCGGCGCACGCCGGTGTGGTCCTGGACGTAGTCGACGAAGGGGATCGGGTTGACGTCGGTGCGAAAGGGGGTCCCTGTCAGCGAAAGCCGCCGCGCGGCGGGCTCGAACGCCTCACGTACGGCGTCGCCCCACGACAGGGCGTCGCCGGCATGGTGGATCTCGTCGAAGATGATCAGGGACCGGCGGGCCTCGGTGCGGTTGCGGTGCAACATCGGGTGCGCCGCAACCTGAGCGTAGGTGACGGCGGCGCCGGTGTACTGCCGGCCCAGCGCCCCCTGCCCGTTCTTGAAGTCGGGGTCGAGGGCGATGCCGAAGCGGGCGGCGGCCTCGGCCCACTGCTTCTTCAGGTGCTCGGTGGGGCAGACGACGGTGATCGCGCGCACCACGCGGCGTTCGATGAGGTCGGCGGCGAGGGTGAGGGCGAACGTGGTCTTGCCGGCGCCAGGAGTGGCGACCGCCAGGAAGTCTCGGGGGTCCCGGCGGAAGTACTCCTCCAACGCGGCGCGCTGCCACGCGCGCAACCCACCCATCCGTTCTCGTGTGCTGTCGGTTTCAGCGAGCGTCATCAGCTGCATCCCCAGATACTCACGTGGCCGAGGGTATCGAGCCCTGGCCGGCGGAATCGTCGCGCGTACTATGCCACGGGGTGGTGCTGGCCACGCCGAGGCGGGATCGGCGCTCCCGCGCCGAGGCGCGCATCACTGGGAGGAGCCGGTGACCGACGCGCTGGGCGAGGCCGCGGCGCCCTGCCCCCCGCCTTCGACGGTGACGTCGTTGAAGGGCAGGTAGGGGTCGACCCAGGGGAAGACGACGTACCACAGCAGCGCGGCGAGTGCGGCGATGAGGACAAGGGCCAGCGGGAGCTTAACGAACCACGGGCCAGGGAGGCCACGCCAGATCAGGCCGTACACGACCGGGTCACTCCTGTTCGCTCTCGGGAGCCATATCGGCGATGTTGGCGGGCATTCCTTGGTCCTTGGGGGTGTCGTCGGTGAGCTCGGCGTGGACGACGAGTCGGTGGGCGTTTTGCAGCTTGGGGTGGCACGTGGTCAAGGTCAACAGCCGGCGGGTGGGGTCGGCTTCGGGGGAGAACGGATCGGGTGCGACCACTTCGACCTGGTCGGGGGTGACGACCTCAGTGGCGATGACCTCGTAGGTGTAGAAGGCCTCGCCGTCTTCAAGCACGATGTCGTCACCGTTGTCGAGCTGGTCGAGATCCCAAAACACCGCGGGGACCCGGTGGCCGGCCACAGAGTAGTTGCCCACCTCGCCGGGCATGGCGGTGTCGGGGTAGTGGCCGGGACCGTACTTGATGTCGGCTTGGGAGACGCCGTTGACCACGACCCACTGCTGGTCGAGGTCGGGGATGTACATCCGGCTGTTGGCGGTGCCCGGCAGCGGCTCGGAGTCGGGACCGGCGGCCTGCTGCTGTTGCTGTTCTTGTTGCTGCCACTGCTGTTCGAGGGCGGTGTCGAGCTGTTCCTGCTCGGCGTTGGTCTGGGCCTGCTTGCCATAGATCTGGTACGCGGCGAAGAACAGCATGATCAGGCCGGCGGTGAACAGCAGTTCACCGATGAACCGGACCGTGGTTCGGACTACGTCGCCGGCGGTGAGGCGGGCAGGCGGGCCGGCCGGGTCGACCCTGCGCCTGCGTCCCGGGGCGCTCTTACGGCGCCGGCCACCGCGACCACGCGCCCGGTGCGACCGCCGTTCGGTTGTGGAAATCATGTGACCTACCCGTGGTTGGGGGTACGCGCACCCGTACGCGCACCGTGTCGCGGGCGTGCCACTGCCCCAAAGTGCCCCCGAAACGTCTCGATCCCGCCCCGACCGGGGGCACCTGGCCGCAGTTAAGGAGTGCAAGATCGCTCTCGCGACACCGTGCCATCGCGGTGTTGTGTCTCTCGGAGGTTACCGTGTCGCGCCGGTCATACGGCGAGAATAGGGCGACCACGCCGCGGCCGGTATCGGCCGGACGTTAGCGCAACCGCGTGCGGTTGGTGCGGTTGGGACGCGGGGGGCTTGGGGAGCCACTGAGACGCTCGCCACCGCCTCGGACAGGCCGGCGCCGGCGGTGGGAGGCCGCTGCCACCACAGCGAAGCGCACCGAAACTCTCACCGCCGGTGAGGCGCAAGCGTCCTACGGGCGAGGGAACTCCCTCACTCCCCCATCATCTCCGCGTAGATCTTCTTGCACTCCGGGCACACGGGGAACCGTTTGGGGTCACGGTTGGGCACCCACACCTTGCCGCACAGGGCGATCACGGGCTCACCGGTGACAGCGCTCGCCGTGATCTTGTCTTTTTGCACGTAATGGGCGAACCGTTCACGATCGCCGTCGTCATGCGAGACATCAGGGTGAGTCTCGCTTTCCGGGATCACCTTGTTGATCACGTCCATGGACATCCTGCCCTCATTCCTCCTACGTCTCATCCCACGTTATCGGCGCCGCCGGCCGGGATCAGTTGAGTGTGGGATCGTCGGGAAAGGTCGATACCAAGGCGAGATCCCCGCCCTGCCGGCGCAGCACCTGAGCCCACAACTCGTCTGGAGCGAGCGAGAACACGTCATCGGTGACGGCGGGCACCACATACCAGGCGCCCTCCTCGATCTCGGCCAGCAGTTGCCCCTCGCTCCAGCCGGCGTACCCGGCGAACACGCGCAGCCGCTGGAGGGCGTCACCGATGATCTCGGGCGGCGTATCGAGGTCGATGGTGCCCACGCTGGCGACCTCCGAGTTGACCTGGAGGCTCTCCAACGGGTGCCACCCCAACGGTGCGGCGCTTTCACCGAGCATTCCCAGGGCGAGCCCAGCCCCCGAGCCCACCGGCCCCCCAGCGAACATGACGGGGGGATCACTGGCATAGTCGCTCCACGCCTCAAGAACCTCCGCCACGGACAACTCCGAGGGACGGTTGACGATCACACCGAGCGTGCCCTCTGTGGGGCTGTCGTCGATAACGAACACCACGGCACGTCGGAAGTTGGGATCCTCCAGAAGGGGTGTGGCCACCAGGAGATGGCCAGTCAGGCTGGACTGCTCCATGTTCCACCTTTACCCGGCGGCCACGATGACCACCCTCCGGCTGGGGACTCGCGTCACGTTGCCCGTCCTTCCCGCAGCGCCGTGTCGCGCACCGCCGCTGCCACCCGCTGCGCCAGGTTGGAGTGGAAGACGCTGGGGATGATGTAGTGCGGCCCCAACTCCTCGTCGGTGACGACACCGGCGAGGGCGTCGGCTGCCGCGACCATCATGTCGGAGTCAACGGTGTGACTTTGGGCATCGAGCAGACCGCGAAAGACGCCGGGGAAAACGAGAACATTATTGATCTGGTTAGGGTAGTCGCTACGGCCGGTAGCCACGACCGCGGCATGCAGGTGCGCGATCTCAGGATCGACCTCGGGGTCGGGGTTGGCCAAGGCGAAGATGATGGAGTCCTCGTTCATCTCGGCGATGTCGTCGCCGGAGAGCAGGTTGGGCGCCGAGACACCGATGAAGACGTCGGCGCCACGCACCGCCCCCGTGAGGTCACCGGTGTAGGAGGCGGTGTTGGTGTTGCTCGCGATCCAGGCCAGGTTGGGGTCGAGGTCCTCGCGACCCTGGTGGAGAGCGCCCTGGACGTCGCACACGACGATGTTCTTGGCGCCGGCGTGCATGAGGAGCTTGAGGATGGCGGTGCCGGCGGCCCCGGCCCCCGACATGGCGATACGGACCTCGGCCAGGTCCTTACCGACCACGCGCAGCGCGTTCTTCAGCGCGGCGAGGACCACAATGGCGGTGCCGTGCTGGTCGTCGTGGAAGACGGGGACGTCGAGTAGTTCGCGCAGCCGGGCCTCGACCTCGAAGCAGCGCGGCGCGGAGATGTCCTCCAGGTTGATACCGCCGAAGCCGGGCGCGATGATCTGGACGGTGCGCACGATCTCGTCGACATCTTGGGAGGCCAGCGCGATCGGCCAGGCGTCGATATCGGCGAAGCGTTTGAACAGGGCCGCCTTTCCCTCCATGACGGGCATGGACGCCTCGGGGCCGATGTTGCCCAATCCCAGCACGGCCGACCCGTCGGTGATGACGGCGACACTGTTGCGTTTGACGGTGAGGCGGCGGGCGTCGTCCGGGTTGGCGGCGATCGCGGAGGAGACCCGCGCCACGCCGGGCGTGTAGGCCATGGACAGCTCGTCGCGGTTGCGCAGCGGCACCTTGGACTTGGTCTCGATCTTGCCGCCCAGGTGCATGAGGAAGGTACGGTCACTGACCTTGTGAACGTCGACACCGTCGATGGCGCCCAGCGCGTCGACGATGGCCTGCGCGTGGTCGGTGTCGCGCGCCGCGCACGTCACGTCGATCCGGATTCGTTCATGACCTGAGGAGGTCACATCGAGGGCCGTGACGATTCCACCCACATGCTCAACGGCGTGGGTCAGGCTGCTGACCGCGCTGCCGTGCCCGTCCAGCTCCAGGCGGACCGTGATCGAGTAGGAAACGCTGGGAAGGGTGGCCACGTGATACTCCTTGGTTGCCCGAATGTGCCGTGTGCAGGCGCACCCCTCATAGTGCCACCACCGGCGCGGGTCGCAGGTGCCGACCACCCATTTGTGCGTGGCGGATTTCGCCGAGTCGCCGCGGTGTCACTAGTGGTACGCAACCGGTGACGGTCAGGGCTGTGCGCCGTTGTGGAAACGCGCGCGTTCGCGGGCCAGGCGCTCCAACACGTCGACGCAGGTCCCGATCCCCACCACAGTGGTGTCGAGGACCAGGTGGTAGTGACCGGGATGGGCAGGGTCGGCCCGGTAGAAACGCCGCACGTAGGAGGCGCGGAGGCGGTCGTTGTCCTCAAGGTCACGCATGCTGGGCGGCTGCCAGGTGCCTTCGGAGGAGTGCGGGTGGCCCGCCGCGGTTTCGCCTAGGGCCACGGCGCGCCGCAGCCGACGGTCTTTGGGGCCGTCGAAGCGGACGTGCAGGGCGTGGGGGTGGCCGGAGAGCACCATCGCGGCGGCCCGCCCCAGGATCACCCCGCCACTGTCGCCGACCTTGCGCAGCACACGCTCGGTGTGTTCGACGAACTCGCGGTCGTAGAGGGGGCGCCCCTGGTTGTCGGTGGCGCCGACGAGGGGCGCGTCCACACTGCCGAGGGTGATGGTGGGCAGTTGGGCGGCGTTGGCCAGCAGCCGCTCGAAGCCAGTGGGGGCCTGGTCGTCGTGGGCGAGGGCATCGGCCAGCGAACAGCCGATCTCCCGGGCGACAGCGGTGGGGATGGCCCGGTCGAGGAAGGCCACCCCGAGACGCTCGGCGACCTCCGGGCCGATCACGCTGCCGCCCGCACCGTAGGTCGCCGAAATCGTCACCACGTACACCATCGGCCCACCGCCCGGCTCGGGACACGGCTCCTTGCGCTGTGGCCGTTTCCTACCCCGTCCCGGCCACCCTAGGCGTGCGCCGCCCCGTGCCCTAGAACAGTGCCGAGGTCAGGGAGCGGCGCGCCTTGGCCACGCGCGGATCGCCGCCTGGCAGGACCTCGAAGAGTGAGAGCAGGTGGCGACGGGCCTTGTCGCGTTCCTCGTCGCTGGTGCGGCGCACGGTGCCGATCAGTCGATCGAAGGCGTCCTCGAACTTGCCCCCGTACATGTCGATGTCGGCGACCTTGATCTGAGCGTCGACATCTTGGGGGTTTTCGGCAGCCGCCGCGCGCACGGCATCGACGTCGAGGTCGCGAATGCGCCCGATCAGTCGTACCTGCGCCAGCCCGAGCTTGGCGTTCTCGTCGTCGGGGTCGGCTTCCAGCGCCTTGGTGAAGGCTGCTTCGGCCGCCTCGAAGTCGCCGCGCTGGATGGCCTCGGCCGCCTCGCTGTCGGCTTGGCTCTGCGCTTGCTGCTGGGGTTCCTGCTGCTGGGGTTCCTCCTCGGCAGGGCCCAGCCCCGAGTAGTTCTCGGGTAGCACACCCTGGCTGCGCAACCCTTCAAAGACTTGGGAAAGCCAGTCGCGCAACTGCTCCTGGGTCGCCGCGCCGGCGGGACCGGGCACGACCTGACCGCCGATGACCATGGCGACCATGGGAACAGTGGAGGCGCGCAGGGCCTGGGCGATCTGCGGGGTGGCCTCGCTGTCGACCTTGGCCAGCGCCCACTGTCCGCCCGCCGCCACGGCGAGTCGATCGAGCGCCGCTTCGACCTGCTTGGCCTGTTCAGACCAGTTGGCCAGAACCACGAGAACGACCGGGAGCTGCATGGAGCGCTCCAGGACCTCGTTTTGGAAGTTCTCCTCGGAGATGTCGATCGCGTAGGGATTAGCCTGGCCGGAGGATTGCTCGGCTTGCCGCTTGGCCTCCCGCTCCAGGGCCGCCTTACGGGCACCGAGATCGACCGCGCTGTTGGTGGAGAAGTCCGAAGGCTGCATACTTCCCATCCTGCCGTATCCGCGGCGACCACGTTGCCTTCCTCGCCTCCTTGGCAGCGGGCAATCGGGGTCGTGTCGGGGGTTGGGCGTTTCACAATCGGTTGTGATCAGGTGTGCCGCGGCGTTTCCCCGCGGTTCTCCGGGTGGGGATTGCCTGGCTATGGCCCTGAGCAGCCACGAGAAGCCCCGCAGAAAGCCCCGCGGTCTCGGGCGTGGCGGGTGGGCCGCCGGCGCGGCGGGGTGTTCACCGACAGTTCGACCAACCGGCATCGGCTGGCCCATGGGGCGTTGTGCTGGGAGAACACCGCGTAGGACCAGAAGAGCCCGCCGGGGCTCAAAGCGCGGCCGGCCGAGGCGCCGTACCCGCCCGAGGTGCGGCTGTCGGCCAGCGACGCCGGTGGCCAAGGTGTGCTCGACCGGGCGGGAGCTAGAACTTCGGATCTTCGGTGTAGCTTCCGAATTCCTCCCCCATGGTGGCGCATATCTCACCGAGGGTCGCCTCGGCGCGAACGGCGTCCATGATGACCGGGATGAGGTTGGTGCTGTGTTCGGGTTCGCGGGTGGCGCGCAGCAGGCGCGCTAGGGCGGCGTCGACGGCGGCGCGGTCCCGTTCGGCCCGGCGGCGGGCGAGCGTGCGTGTCTGTTCCCGTTCGATCTCGTGGCTGACCCGCAGGATCTCCAGTTCACCCGAGACGGTACCGGTGTGGCAGTTAACGCCGACGATGCGCTTGTCGCCCTTCTCCACAGCCCGCTGGTAGGCGAAGGCCGACTCGGCGATCTCGGAACTGAACCAACCGTTGGCGATGCCGGCGAGAATGCCTGAAGTCATAGGGCCGATGGGGTGGGTGGCAAAGCGGGGGTCCGCGGCCACGGCGCGCTCGGCCGGCCGCGGCTCGCCCATCTCCAGGATCTGGCCGAGGATTCGTTCGACGTCGGCCTCGATCTGGTCGGTGAGCGCTTCGATGTACCACGAGCCGCCCAAAGGGTCGGCGACGTTGGTCACACCGGTCTCTTCCATGATGACCTGCTGGGTGCGCAGCGCGATCTCGGCGGCGTGCTCGGTGGGCAGGGCCAGCGTCTCGTCGAGGGCGTTGGTGTGCAGGGAGTTCGTGCCCCCCAGCACGGCCGACAGCGCTTCCAGGGCGGTGCGCACCACGTTGTTGTGGGGCTGTTGGGCGGTCAGTGAGACTCCGGCCGTCTGGGTGTGGAACCGCAGCCACTGTGCCCGTTCGCTGCGGGCGCCGTAGCGGTCGCGCATCCAGCGGGCCCAGATGCGCCGGGCCGCGCGAAACTTGGCGATCTCCTCGAAGAAGTCGATGTGGGCGTCGAAGAAGAAGGACAGGCCGGGGGCGAAGGTGTCGACGTCGAGTCCGCGCGACAGGCCCACCTCCACGTAGCCGAAACCGTCGGCGAGGGTGAAGGCCAACTCCTGGGCGGCCGTGGCCCCGGCCTCACGGATGTGGTAGCCCGACACCGACAGGGGCTTGAAGGCCGGGATGTCGCGGCTACAGAACTCCATGAGGTCGCCGATGAGGCGCAGGTGTGGCTCGGGCGGGTAGAGCCACTCCTTCTGGGCGATGTACTCCTTGAAGATGTCGGTCTGTAGCGTGCCGTTGAGCCGGCTGATGTCGGCTCCCTGCCGCTCGGCGGCGACGAGGTACATGCACAGCATCGGCACGGCGGGGCCGCTGATGGTCATCGAGGTGGTGAC
This sequence comes from Salinactinospora qingdaonensis, assembly GCF_039539445.1. NCBI lineage: Bacteria > Bacillati > Actinomycetota > Actinomycetes > Streptosporangiales > Nocardiopsidaceae > Salinactinospora > Salinactinospora qingdaonensis. Next base: position 85,056 of record NZ_BAABDD010000010.1, on the reverse strand, counting down.
GTCGCTGAGGGGAATCCCGTCGAAGAGGGTCGTCATGTCGGCGACCGAGTCGATGGCGACCCCGCAGTGGCCGACCTCCCCCAAGGCGTGAGGGTCGTCAGAGTCGCGCCCCATGAGAGTGGGCATGTCGAAGGCCACCGAGAGCCCGCCGCCCCCCGAGTCCAGGATCATCTTGTAGCGCTCGTTGGTCTGGGCGGCGCTGCCGAACCCGGCGAACTGGCGGATCGTCCAGGTGCGTCCTCGGTAGCCGGTGGGGTGGAGGCCGCGGGTGAAGGGGAACTCGCCCGGCCAGCCGATGCGGTCGAAGCCGGGAACCTCAGCTCCCGGCGGCGGGCCGTAGACCGGTTCGACCTGTCGGCCCGACAGGGTGGTGAAGTCGGCCTCGCGCGTGCGGGCGGCGTCGTAGCGTCGTTGCCAACGGGCACGGCCCGCTTCGATGTCCTCCTCAGCCATACTCCGATAGTAGGACTTCCAACTAAAATCTGGTAGTAGGGATCTCCCTAACCGTGCGTGCCCACCTCCCCTGGGGCGGGTCGGGCGCCGCAGGGGCCGCGACGCTTTAGGCGCGGGGGCGCTCCCGCGCCGCGGATTCGGGGAAGTCCCCAAAGCTCACCCGGAGCTTGACGAACAGCTCGTGGACGTGCCACAGCTCCTCTTCGCTGTAGCAGTCGAGGCCGAAGTCCATCGCCAGGAGCTCGCGGGTGGCGCGCTCGACGACATCGCGCCCGGTGTCGGTGATCTCCGCGAGCGTGCCGCGGCCGTCGCTGGGGTTGGGCCTACGCCGTACGAACTCCTGACGCTCTAGCCGGTCGATGGTGTTGGTGACGCTTGTCGGGTGGACCATGAGCCGCTCGCCGATCTTGCCGAGCGGGAGCGCGCCGGTGGAGCTGAACGTCAGCAGCACCAGCGCCTCATAGCGCGCAAACGTCAACTCAAAGGGTTTGAGGGTGGCGTCGAGCTGACCGATGAGAAGCTGCTGGGCTCGCATAACCGAGGTGACCGCGGCCATCGCCGGCGAGGCCCCCCAGTGCGCCCTCCAGTTCTCATGGGCGCGCTCGATGGGGTCGAACGGAAGATTAAGCGGGTTACCCACAAGTCACACTGTATCGACTTCACGCCGGGCTTCACGGTCCGCGATCTCTGTCAAGAGACGACGCCTGGCCGGATTCGGCCAATTCGCCTCCCGCTTCCCCGCCGGAAGACCTGTCCAGCTCGACAGCCAGACCAGGCAGCATCCTCGCTCCCCCGGCAACGATGACAGGGGAACGCCGCAGGAGAACCCATTGCCCCCTACAGAAATTATTAGTTAAGTTTCCTAAAAATTTGGCGCTCACCGGATGGAGGTCACATGCCCCTCCCCAGCGGTGGTGACCGGCACAGCGCCCGAGCTCCCCCATCCCACCGTCCCCTCCCCACGACCGCACCGCACATCCGGCCGACACGGTCGGCCCTGCGGCCCCCTCCGGGCGCCCCGCCCGGCACCGGCCGCGATCTTGCCACCCTGCTGACGAAGTAGGAGACGAACGCAGTTGAGAACCCCCCGAATCCGAGCGGCGACTGCGGCTGCTCTCGCTCTAGCGCTATCCGCCCTTCCACTGGTTGCCACACCCGCTACGGCTGCCAGCTCCGACGTCTCCGTGATCTACACCGAAGGGCAGACCTGGGAGACCGGCTACAGCGGCCAGCTCACCATCAACAACGACGGCGACGCCGCCCTGACCGACTGGACCATCGAGTTCACCCTGCCCGACGGGGCCGAAGTGACCAGCCTGTGGAACGCTGAGCTGCAAACTTCGGGCGGTACCTACATCGTGACCCCGCCGAGCTGGGGCGCCGACGTCCCCGCCGGCGGCAGCTACGGCATCGGGTTCAACGGCTCCTTCTCCGGCGGCGAAACCGCCCCCGTGACCTGCCTCATCAACGATGCCCCCTGCTCAGGAGAGGCGCCCGACGACACCGAAGCGCCCACAGCTCCCACCGCCCTGACCGCGACGGCGACCACCGCCACCAGCATCACCCTGGACTGGGACGCCGCCACCGACAACGTTGCCGTCGCCGGCTACGAGATCCTGGACGGCACCGGCGAGGTGGTGCGCGCCCTCGTCGGGGACACCACCTCGGCCACGGTCGGCGGGCTGAGCCCCGACACCGAGTACACCCACACCGTGCGCGCCTACGACGCCGCCGGCAACCGCTCGGCGGCCAGCGCGGCGGTAACCACCCGCACCGAGACCGACAACGGCGGGGACCCCTCCGGCCCCGGCGACGACCGTCGCGTGGGCTACTTCACCCAATGGGGCATCTACGCCCGTGACTACCTGGTCAAGGACGTCGACACCAGCGGGACCGCCGAAAAGCTCACCCACATCAACTACGCCTTCGCCAACGTCTCGGCCGATGGACAGTGCTTCATGGCCAACCAGACCGGCGAGGGCGACGCCTACGCCGACTACGGACGCTCCTTCAGCGCCGCCGACAGTGTCGACGGCACGGCCGACTCCTGGAGCCAGGACCTGCGCGGTAATTTCAACCAACTGCGCGAGCTCAAAGAGAAGCACCCCCACCTGCGGGTGCACATCTCCATCGGCGGCTGGACATGGTCGAAGAACCTCTCCGACGCAGCGCTGACCCAGGACTCGCGCGAGCAGATGGTCAGCTCCTGCATCGACATGTACCTGCGCGGCAACCTGCCGGTGATCGACGGCGCCGGCGGAACCGGTGCAGCCGCAGGCGTGTTCGACGGCATCGACCTGGACTGGGAGTGGCCGGGCTCGGCGGGCCACCCCGACAACACCTATCGGCCCGAGGACAAGGAGAACTTCACCGCACTGGTGCAGGAGTTCCGCGACCAACTCGACGCCCTAGCGACCGAGACCGGCCAGGACTACCAGCTCACTTCGTTCATGGCCGCCGACCCCGAAAAGATCGAGGCCGGCTACGAGGTCGCCGCCCTCATGGAAGACTTCGACTTCATCACCCTCCAGGGCTACGACTTCCACGGCGCGTGGGAGGACACCACTAACCACCAGTCCAACCTCACACCCATCCCCAACGACCCGGGACCGCGCACCTACAGCATGCAGGAGACCGTGCAGGCCTACGTCGACCGCGGCGCCGACCCCGCGGACATGGTGATGGGCGTGCCCTTCTACAGCCGCGGCTGGACAGGCGTGCCCGCCGGCCCCGACGGCGACGGGTTGCACCAGTCCGCCACCGGAGCGGCGTCCGGTCCCTACGAGGACGGGATCGACGACTACAAAAATATCAAGGATCTGAGCGGCTACACGCTCTACCGCGACGAGGCGGCGGGCACCGCCTGGCTCTACGACGGCACCACCTTCTGGACCTATGACGATCCCACTGCTATGGAACAGAAGGTGGCTTGGGCCAAGCAGCAGGGCCTCGGCGGGATCATGGCGTGGTCGCTGGACGGCGATGACGCGCAGGGCAGCTTGATAACAGCCATCGACGCAGCGCTAGAGCAGCCTTAGGCTCTGACTGGACCGGGGCGGGGCGCAGTTGGTCTCTCCCAGCCCCTGCCCCGGGGTGGACCCGACGCCAATGCCGGCTTCGGGTCCACGGCCGGCGCGCGGGCGGCTGTGGGGCCCGTCCGCGCGTTCGGTCCCAGCCGCTCACCCCAAGGTGTCGAGGAGACGGTCGGCCGCAGTGTAGGGGTCGATCCGGGCGGTGGCCACCTGTTGGGCCAGCTCCGCGAGATCGGCGGCACCGGGCCGCAGCGGCCGGGCGAGGCGCTCGCGCAGGGCGCTCATCGCGATCGCCTCAACCTCCTCGCGCGCCCGAGCCAACCGGCGGCGCTCCCGCTCGCCGGAGATGGTGAGGTGCGTGTCGTGCTCGTCGAGAGCGGCAAGGAGGTCGTCGATCCCCTGCTCGTGGGCGGCGACGGTGCTCACCACAGGCGGGCGCCACTGGCCAGGGGCGCGCGGGACCTGGCTCACCACTTGACGTAGCTCACGCGCTGTGGCATGCGCCCCCTCACGGTCGGCTTTGTTGACGGCGAAAACGTCGGCGATCTCCACGACCCCGGCTTTGGCGGCCTGCACCCCGTCGCCCATCCCGGGGGCGAGCAGCACGACCGTGGTGTCGGCGTGGGCGGCGATGTCGACCTCGGCTTGGCCGACCCCGACGGTCTCGACCAGGATCGTCTCGAATCCCGCCGCGTCCAGCACCCGCAGGGCGTGCGGGGTGGCCCACGAGAGCCCGCCCAAATGCCCACGACTGGCCATAGAGCGGATGAAGACGCCGGGATCGGCGGCGTGGTGCTGCATGCGGACCCGGTCGCCGAGCAACGCCCCACCGGTGAAGGGAGACGAGGGGTCCACCGCCAGAACTCCCACGCGCTCGCCGCGCCGGCGCAACGCACTCACCAGTGCACTGGTCGAGGTGGACTTGCCCACACCGGGCGAGCCGGTGAGGCCGATCACCCGCGCGCCACCGGTGTGGGGAGCCAGGGCAGCCATGAGTTCGCGCAGTTGTCCGCCCGCGTTTTCCACCAACGAGACGGCGCGGGCGACCGCGCGGCTCTCCCCGCCCAGCACGCGGGCGGTCAGGGTCGCGGGCTCGATGGCGCGCATGGCCGGCTACCCCGAGGTGACGTCGAACAGCAGCGCGTCGCCCTGGCCACCGCCACCGCACAGCCCCGCGGCGCCCAACCCGCCCCCGCGGCGGCGCAGCTCGTGAATCAGGTGCACAGCGATGCGCGCCCCAGAGGCACCGATGGGATGCCCCAAAGCGATAGCGCCGCCGTCGACGTTGACGATGTCCTCCGCGACCTCCAGATCTCGGATGGACTGCACGGCCACGCTGGCGAACGCCTCGTTGATCTCGACGAGGTCGAGGTCGTCGGTGCGGCGGCCCGAGCGCCGCAGCGCCCGTTGAATGGCGCCGGAGGGCTGGGAGTGCAACGAGTTGTCAGGGCCGGCGACGTTGCCGTGCGCGCCGACCTCAGCCAAGATCTCGCACCCCAACTCCTCAGCCCGCTCGCGGCGCATCACCACCACGGCACAGGCACCGTCGGAGATCTGCGAGGAGGAGCCGGCGGTGATGGTGCCCTCCGGCGAGAAGGCGGGGCGCAGCCGTTGCAGCGACTCCACGGAGGTGTCGCCACGCACCCCCTCGTCCTCGCTGAAGACGCGCGGCTCGCCCTTGCGCTGGGGGACCGAGACCTCGACGATCTCGGCGTCGAAGCGACCGTCCTTGATGGCGGCAGCGGCACGCTGGTGGGAGCGGGCCGAATAGGCGTCCTGGACGTCACGGGTGAGCCCGAGACGGGCGTTGTAGCGCTCGGTGGAGGCCCCCATGGACTCGGCGTCGAAGACGTCGGTGAGACCGTCGTGCTCGGTGGCGTCGAGCACCTCGACGGCGCCGTAGCGGTACCCCTGACGCGCCTTGGGCAGCAGGTGCGGCGCGTTGGTCATGGACTCCATCCCGCCGGCCACGACGATGTCGAACTCGCCTGCGGTGATGAGCTGATCGGCGAGAGCGATCGCGTCCAGACCGGACAGGCACACCTTGTTGATGGTCAACGAAGGCACGCTCATCGGGATACCGGCCTTGACCGCAGCCTGCCGGGAGGGGATCTGTCCTTGGCCGGCCTGGAGAACCTGCCCCATGATCACGTAGTCAGGGTGCTCCCCGGTGAGGCCGGCGCGCTCCAACGCCGCGCGGATGGCGATCGCTCCCAGGTCAACGGCCGGGAACCCGGCCAACGACCCCATGAGCTTGCCAATGGGAGTACGAGCTCCGCTGACAATGACAGAACCGGACATGGACGGGCCTCCAACCGTTCGTCTCGCCTGATCTGACACGATACATACAGCTCATTCCCTGCTGCGGAGAGGCTGACCACTATGCTCACCCGGATCGATCATGTGGGGATCGCCTGCCACGACCTCGAGGCGACTGCGGAGTTCTACCGCCGTGTCTACGGACTGGAGGTGGCTCATGAAGAGGTCAACGAGGAGCAAGGGGTACGCGAAGCGATGCTGCGCGTGGGCGGCACCGCGGACGGCCACTGGGCCTGCGTGCAGCTCCTCCAGCCGCTGACCGACGACTCGCCTGTGGCGAAGTTTTTGCAGCGCAATGGCGAGGGAGTCCACCATGTCGCATTCGGTACAGCCGACGTGGCCGCTACCGCCGAGACGGTGGGACAACGCGGCGTCCGCGTCCTCGATCCGGAACCACGGCACGGGACGGCGGGCTCACGGATCACCTTCTTGCACCCCAAGGACTGTGGCGGGGTGCTGACCGAGCTCGTCGAGGCCGCCGACGACAGCGCAGCGAAATCTGAGAAAACACTCTGAGCCTACGATGCCCGCTTCGAGGAAGGTGTAACGCAACCGTCACATTTTTCATTTCCGCACGTCAGCGCGTGGGCTACGAAAGTCCCCCCCATCGGGAATCGAGGGATTTTTACAGCGAAACCCCTTCCCCACCAGCTTTGACTTGATAAAGTCTGCTAACTGCCAAGCTTCTCTTGGACGCACCACCTGTTCCCCCCGCTGGTTCAGGCTTGTCGATTTCGAGCCCGCCACGCAGCGTCGCAACACAAGTGAAGCGTCTCCTTTCGTACCAATGGCGTGAACCCCATCACGCAAATCGGTCCGTCGGAGTACGCTCCCAGTGAAGTACCCACCGGATTACAGCGTGATACCGGGTTCATCATCCGGACGCTGTGACGCTAGCGCCGCGACTCGAAACGTACGCACATCCGTAATGTAGCCGTCTCGTAACCCGTTCAGGATTCCGCCACATGTCGTCCGATATTGACGCGCAGCTCAGCAACTTCTTCGAGGAAAGCAGTCAACCCACCGAGTTCGATGTGGTGCTCCGCGGCTTCGACCGGACCCAGGTCACCACGTACATCGAACAGCTCAAGAGCGACCTCCAGCGCGCCAAGGAGGAAGCTGAAAAGAGCCAGCAGGAGCTGACCGAAACTAAGCGCCAACTCCAGGAACAGGACAAACCCAGCTACGCGGGCCTGGGCGCCCATATTGAGCAACTCCTCCGGTTGGCCGAGGAGCAGGCTACCGAGCTCGTGCAAGACGCCGGGGCCACCGCCAACGACATCAAGGCCAAGGCCCAGGTCGAGGCCGCCGAAATGCGTTCGGCGGCCGAGAACGAGGCCACCGAGCTGCGCTCCACGGCCCAGCGCGAGGCCGAGGAGATGCGCACGGCGGCCGAGAACGAGGCGGAGGAGATCCGCACGACCGCTCGCCGCGAAGCCGACGACCTCACCTCCACCACCGAACGCGAGGTGCAGAAGCGGCGTTCGGCAGCCGACCACGAGATCGCCGAGAAGCGCGCCAACTTCGAGGGCGAGATCTCCAAGCTGCGCACCACCACTGAGCGCGAATGCGCCCAGGCTCGTGCCGCCGCCAAGCGCGAGCGCGACGAGACCCTGCAAGCCGCCAAGCGCCAAGCCGATGAGATGCGGGCCGAGGCCCAGCGCACGCTTGAGGAAAGCGAGGCCAAGCGGGCTCAGGACGAGGCCGAATTCGAGGTGCAACTGGCCAACCGGCGCGAGGAGGCCGAACGCCAGGACGCCGAGCGTCTCGCCGCCGCCCAGGCTGCCACCCAGAAGCTCGTCGCCGAGTCCGAAGAGCGGGCCGCCAGCGCCGAACAGCGCGCCACCAAGGCCAGCTCCCAGGCCGAGCAGACGCGCCGCGAGGCCGAGCAGCACGCCAAGCAGGTGGTCGCCAACGCCAAGAAGCAGGCCGAGCAGATCAGCAGCGAGGCCAAGTCCAAGGCCGAGCACCTGGTCAACGACGCCCAGGCCGAAGCCGACCAGATCCTGACCGCGGCACGCCAGCAGGTCGACGAGTTGACCCGCCAGCGCGACAGCATCCAGTCGCACCTCCAGCAGCTCCGGCAACTGCTGGGCGGCAGCGCGGGCGGCGACTTCAACTCGGTGCCGCAAGCGCCGGCCCCGAAGGCGGCCCCGGCCGCGGAGGAGCCGGCAGCCATCGAGGGCAACGAGCAGCAGGCCCCCGCCGAAGCCTCCTCTGAAGGAGCGAACGGGCAGAAGCAGCCGGTGGCCGCGAGCTCCAGCACCAAGCCCGCCGCCGACGACGAGGACTGGTGGCAGGAGTAACGCCCCCTCCCCCACTGCGAGACAACGATGGGGCCCGGTCCGTACGGACCGGGCCCCGCGTCATGGTGATCGTTTGTGTCCGGACGCCGGCGGCGAAAAACGGTCGCGGCTGCCCCAACCGGCCGGGCCGGCCTCACGACAGCGGCCCCACCCGAGAAGCCCCCGCAGAGGGCACGAAACCGCGTTCATAGGACCGGCTCTCGCCGACCTGAGTGTGGTGCGGCTCCCCTGGGGACGGCAGTCAGCCAGGCAAGCGCGCCCAGGGCCACGCCGCGTCACGGCCCCACGCCCGGCTGGGTTCTGTTCGGGCGGCTGGGGTGGGTGCCGTGGAGGTGTTCGCTCGTGCCTCGATCGCTGCGCGAGCTCGCCATCCGGCGAAGGCGGCAGCGGACGCGCTCACCCACGTCTGCCCACCGCCCTGCCAAAACAGAACCTGACCCGCCCGGACGGATGCCCCCTCACGCGAGCCGGCGGAGCCTCAGGCGGTCACAGCACGTCCTTGTCATAGGCACCGTCCCACTCCGTCGGCAGCGGGACCGCGCCCGGTACGACGCGGGCGACGATCTCGTTGAGCACGGTACGCACGTAGGGTTCGCCCACCCACAGGTGTTTGGCTCCGCTCACCCCGACAACCTCGGCCTGCGGGACGGCGGCGAAACGTTCCCGCGCCTGGTCTGGACGCAGATAGTCGTCGAACTCGGGCACGAGCGCCGTGAGTGGCTTACCCGACTTGGCCCACGTCGCCAGATCTTCCTCGCCCGCGCGGTGCAACGGCGGCGACAGCAGGACCGCCCCCTCGACCTCGGGGTCGCACCCCCATTTCAGCGCCAACTCGGTCCCGAACGACCACCCCAGGAGCCAGATCCGGGGCAGCCCCTCGAACTCGGCGAACTCGATGGCGGCAGCGACGTCGTAGCGCTCGGTCTCTCCCTCGCCGAACGTGCCCTCGCTCGTGCCGTGGCGGGAGGTCGTGCCGCGGGTATTGAAACGCACGACCGCGGTGTCGGCCAACGCGGGAAGCCGAAACGACGCCTTGCGCAGCACGTGACTGTCCATCATGCCCTCGGCGGTGGGCAGCGGATGCAAGCAGATCAGCGTGGCGACCGGGTCGGCCTCGGCCGGCAGCGCCAACTCCCCCACCAGGCGCAGGCCGTCGGCGGTGTGCAGGGTGACGGCGCGGCGGCGGGCGGGCAGCACCGTACTGGCACGGATCTCCATAACACCTCTTCAATCGCGGTCAGCCGTGGCCGCGCCGGCGCGGCCACGGCTTTAAGCCCAGAGAGGGGGTCAGCGGCGCGGGTAACGCACGGAACGGTGCTCGCGCCGCTGCCAGCACGAGGAGTGCCAGTGACGGCGCTCCTCTCCCTTGCTGCCGGCCGGCCACGCCACAATGTGGGGCATCCCCGGTGGGATGTCCTGGTAGCAGCCTGGACAGCGGTAGTGCTTCACGGCGGCGGACCCGCTGATGTGCCGCATCACCCACTCGCCGTCAGAACCGGTTACACGACGCTGGCCACCGGTAACCCGGTCGATGAACGAATCGTCGTCACCTTCGGGTCGCTTGGGGCCCCGGTCGCGACGGCGGGGAGTGTTACGGCGCGGACTCACCCTTCCCAGGATAAAGGGACGTTCCTCGCCCTGGACGAGCTCGGGGCGAGGGTGATACCGATCACGAGCCGTTAGTCGACGTCGCGGAGGGTGTCATGCCCTTCGTGCCGTAGCCAATTCAGCAGTGGGGCCGGACTATCAGCGGGCACGAGCCCCATATCGATCATGGCGCGCAGGCCCGTGACGACCGACTCGATACCGCGCGCATTGAGCAGCTCGATCGGCCCCTTGGGGTAACCGCAGCCGAGCTTTATAGCGGTGTCGACCTGCTCGGCGGTGGCGTAGGTGTCACCCACCATGCGGACCGCGTCGTCAAGGTGGGGCAACAGCAGCAGATCGGCGAGGTCGAAGCCAGCCTCCTTGGCGCGTACCCGCCGCGCGATCGGTCCGGTGGGCTGCTCCTCGGGGGGCTCGTCGCGCGAGTAGTCGTAGAAGCCGCGCCCGCTCTTGCGCCCGAGGAGACCGGCGGTAGCCATGCGCCGGAGCAGCGGCGCGACCGCGTGACGCGGCCCGCGAAACTCCGCCCAGAGGACGTCGATGACGGCCAGGGCCACGTCGATGCCGATCAGGTCGAGCAGCGCCAGCGGCCCCATGGGCATCCCGGCGCTCTTGACCACGGCGGAGTCGATCTCCTCGCGCGAAGCGATGCCGCGCTCGTAGACCGACACCGCGTGGTTGAGGTAGGGCACCAGCAAAGCGTTGGCGACAAAGCCGGCACGGTCGGACACGACCACGGGGGTCTTACCGACCCGCTTGGCGATCTCGGTGGCGATCTCGACGGCCCACTCCTCGCTGATGACCGTACCGGCGACCTCGACCAGGTTCATCACGGGAGCGGGGTTGAAAAAGTGCAGGCCAACGACCTTGGTGGGGCGTTGGGTCATTGCCGCGATCTCGGTGACCGACAACGAGGACGTATTAGTGGCCAGGACGGTTCCTGGCGGACAGATGTGATCGAGATCGGTGAAGACCTCACGCTTGACAGCGATGTCCTCGGAGACCGCCTCGACGACGAAGTCGGCGTCAGAGAGGTGGTCACGGGAGGTGGTGAACGTGACGCGGCCCAAGATAGCGCGCTGCTCATCTTCGGTGAGCTTGCCCTTGCTCACCGCTTTGGCCAACGACTTCTCCAGATGGGCTCGCCCACGTCCCAGCGCCGCCTCATCGATTTCGACACCGGTCACCTCGAAACCGCCGGCGGAAAACACCTCGACGATGCCCGCCCCCATAGTTCCGAGTCCGACCACTCCGACCTTGTGGAATTCCTGCACCATGGGATAACACCCTAGTCGGTGACCTCGGGAGCGCCCAGGGGAGGACGGGCGTGGCTGCCACTCCCGGGAAACCGGATGGGCTGTCGAATTCCCCAGCAGCGGGGCGAGACGGTAACGTGACCTGCCGTGCGTCTTGTCATCGCCCGTTGCAGCGTCGATTACGTGGGCCGCCTCACCGCCCACCTGCCCATGTCCCCCCGACTGATCCTGATGAAGGCCGACGGTTCGGTGTCGATTCACGCCGACGACCGCGCTTTCAAACCGTTGAACTGGATGAACCCGCCGTGCCGGCTCCGGGAGTCCGAAGACGACAGCGGCAGGAAGGTGTGGACGGTCACCCACGGCAAATCCGGCGAGAAGCTGGTGCTCACCATCGAGGAGATCCAACATGACTCCTCCCACGAGCTGGGCGTCGACCCCGGCCTGCGCAAGGATGGCGTCGAGGCGCACTTGCAGGAGTTGCTCGCCGAACACATCACCACGCTGGGAGAGGGCTACACGCTGATCCGCCGCGAGTACCCCACCGCGATCGGGCCGGTGGACATCCTCTGCCGTGACGGGGAGGGCCACACGGTGGCCGTGGAGATCAAGCGGCGCGGCGAGATCGACGGTGTCGAACAACTGAGCCGCTATCTTGAGCTACTCAACCGCGATCCCGTGATCACGCCAGTGCGGGGGATCTTCGCTGCCCAAGAGATCAAACCCCAGGCGCGGGTGTTGGCCAACGACCGCGACATCTCATGCGTCACCCTCGACTACGAGGCGCTGCGCGGCATCGAGTCCGACGTTCCCCGGCTGTTCTAGCAGCGGCGCGCGCCGTGTGGCCCACGCAGCGGGGCAAGGGGCTTTCGAGCCGCGGCCGGATACGGAAGGCTCGGCATATGAGCGCAGCGAGCAACGGTGACCACGAGAGCAACCCAACTTCACGGATGCGCGTCTCCGACGCCGACCGCGATCGGATCGCCCACCGGCTCCGCGAGGCGCTGGCCGAGGGCCGGATCACTGCCCAGGAGCACACCGAGCGTCTCGAAGCGACCTACACCGCCACGACGGCCGGAGAACTTCTCCCCCTCGTCAGCGACCTGCCGACACTGCCACCATCGCCGACCGAAGGCGACGCCGCCGCGCTGACCGGCCTTTCGGGGGCGCCCCGACCGATCTACGGTCGAGAGCGGATCGGCGGGCGGGCGAGCGGCCGGTTTTCGGCCGCGCTGATGGGCGTGACCGAACGTGCCGGCACCTGGACGCTCCCTGAGACCTACGTGGCCATGACTGTGATGGGCGCGATCGGTCTGGACCTTCGGGAGAGCCGCTTCGCCGCGCGCGAGGTGACCATCTACGCCAACGTGGTGATGGGCGCGATCGAGGTCATCGTCCCCGACGACGTTGAGGTGCGCGTCCACGGTGTCGGCATCATGGGGAGCTTCGCCACCGACGGCAAGCCTGCCGGGGTCACCGAACCCGGTGCGCCGATCGTCCACGTCACAGGCATAGCCGTGATGGGGGCCGTCGAGGTGGCCCGCAAACCCCGCCAACACCAGCCCCACACCGACGACGACAGCGACGATTAGGTTCTGGTTTTCGAACGGCTGAGGTGCGGAGCCGTGGGGGGTCTTCGGCCACTCACGCCTCGATCGCCGCGCGATCTCGGCAACCTGCGAGGCGCCGGCGGACGCGCTCACCCACGTCCGCCCACCACTTGCCCTCACCGACCGTGCCGAAAAACAGAACCTAGCCCGCCCTGGCGCCGCCTCGCCGGTGCGCAACAGCGAACGCCATGATCTCGTCAGCACTTGGGCTAATTGCGGCAATCACCGACGCGACCCTTGCCCACTGCACACACACAGTGACAGGCTGCATGCGATTTACCACCCTATGCGTCTCAATCGTCACCTTTAGTGAAAGTGCACTGAGCAGAAGATCTCGTCAGGGAGGACGATCGTGCTCATACCTACTGGTCAACCTCGGCGTCTTGCGTCTTCGGGCACGCCGGCCCGACGGCGCGCGCTGGCCGCCGGCTTGGCCCTTGCCACCGCGGCGCTCACGCTGGGCACCGCCACGGGAGCTCGGGCCGAGACCGACGCCACTCCACTGCCCAAGCTGGTCACGGTGGACAACGTCCGTGCCCACATGGAGAACCTCCAGATCATCGCCGACTTCAACGAGGGCAACCGGGCCCACGGCACCTCGGGCTACGACATCTCCGCCGCCTACGTCATGGACCAACTGGAGCGGGCGGGCTACCAGCCGACGAAACACACCTACATCTACGAGTACTGGACCCAGCTCGCCGCCCCCTTCCTGACCATGCGCGCGCCCAAGGAACACGGCTTCATCCGCGACGAGGACTTCCTGCCGCTGGAGTATGCGGCCTCAGGTGACGTGACGGCTCGGGGAGTGCTCGTGGCCGCCGGCAGCGACACCAGCGGGTGCGCGGCCGAGGACTTCACGGGCTTTCCCAAGGGAGCGATCGCGATCATGAAGCGCGGTACGTGCACCTTCGAGGCCAAGACCGCCAACGCCGCCGAGGCCGGAGCAGCCGCCGCCGTCATCATCAACCACGGCGCCACCGACGAGCCCGCCGACGTGGGCCCGATCCGCGGCACGGTGTCGAACCTGTCGCGGATTCCGGTCGTAGGGGTGTCCGTGGCCGCGGGTGAGCGACTGCGCCAGGCAGGTGAGCAACTGCGGCTGCGCGTCAGGATCAAAAGCGAGATCCGCGAGGAGTCCTCCTACAACGTCCTCGCCGAGACCCCGCAGGGGCGCGCGGACAACGTGGTGCTCGTGGGCGGCCACCTCGACAGCGCTCCGGCAAGCCCCGGCATCAACGACAACGCCAGCGGCAGCGCGGCGATCCTGGAAGTCGCCAAACAGTTCGCCGAGGTCGAGCAGCCCGTCAACAAGGTCCGTTTCGCGTTCTGGGGCACTGAGGAGCAAGGACTGGTGGGCTCGACCAAGTACGTCGAGAGCCGCTCGGAGCAAGAGCGCGCGAATATCGCGCTGTACCTGAACTTCGACATGCTCGGCTCCCCCAACTACGGTCGCTTCGTCTACGACGGCCGCGGGGAACTAGCGCAGTCGACCACCCCACCGGCCGGCTCCGCGGCGATTCAGAAGATGTTCGAGGACTACTTCGCCAACCGGAGCCTAGCCACCGAGGCCACACCGTTCAGTGGACGCTCCGACTACAGTGCGTTCATGGCGGCCGGCATCCCCGCTGGGGGCCTGTTCAGCGGAGGCGGCAGCGTCAAAACCGAACGGCAGGTCAAGGACTACGGTGGTGTCGCGGGCGAGGAGTTCGACCCGAATTACCACACGCCCAACGACGACATCACCAACATCAACTGGGAGAGCGTCGACCAGATGTCGGACGGCGTCGCCCACGCGGTGGCCAAATACTCCCAGAGCACGCTGCCGGTCAATGGTGTGCTGCGCGAGCAGCGCGCGCCTGGCGAGGTCGCATTCGCCCGCCAGGGTGACGTCTGGCTGCGCTGAGCCCGCAGCACCGCAACCGCTGCCCGGGGCGTGCGCCCGCGCCTCGGGCAGCGGCGTGTACCGGCCCCAAGCGTGTCGGCACCGGTCGCCAAACCGCGGGGCCGCTCCCCCAGCGCACCACGAACATCATGGGCAATTTCCGGTTGCCCTGGACACCCAAATTGATACTCTTGATGATTGAATCACTACTAAAAGTAGTGAGTCGCAGGTGGAGCGCTTGACTCCAGCGTTGCGCGCGGCTCCGGGTGCACATATTCGGGGGCCATCCGGAGCCGGGCGGACCGCCACCTTTGCGCCGCACCGCCTCGGGACTGTCCCCGGCCACCCTCGCCGATCAGCTCCTCCCCCTAGAGTGAGGGCTATGACAGAACGGGATCGCGAAAAGCCGGTGGTGCTGTCCACGATCTACACCAGAGTGGGCGACGACGGAACCACCGCCCTGGGCGACATGAGCCGTGTCTCGAAGACCGACCCCCGCATCGCCGCCTACGCCGATGTCGAAGAGGCCAACGCCGCCCTCGGAGTGGCCCTAGCCTTGGGCGAGATCGACGCTGACGTCCGAACGGTGCTCGCCCGCATCCAAAATGAGCTGTTCGACGTAGGTGCCGACTTGTGCACTCCGGTGGCCGAAACGGACGGGGCGAGCGAGTTCACTCCGCTGCGGGTCGAGACGGCCTACGTCGAGCGGCTCGAAGCCGAGTGCGACCGCTTCAACGAGGGCCTGTCGACGCTGCGCAGCTTCATTCTGCCGGGCGGCACCCCTGCCGCGGCCCTCCTGCACACGGCCCGCGTCACCGTCCGCCGCGCCGAACGTAGCGCGTGGAGCGCGGCCGAAGCCCACGGTGACACGGTCAGCCCGCTCCCGGCACGCTACCTCAATCGACTCTCCGACCTGCTGTTCATCCTGTGCCGCCGCGCCAATCACGGCGGTGGCGACGTGCTGTGGCAGCCCGGAGGGCAACGCTGAGACCGATCGACACAACGGCCGCCCCGCGGTGGCTGTCGGGGGGTGAGGGGCGGTCAGCCCCAATCGGGTTCGGTGAGCTGTTCCTCGACCGCCTGCACCTTACTCGTGAGGCCATCGACCATCCCCTCACGGATATCGGCCTTGAGAACCAGACTGACTCGGCTGGCCCCTTCGCCCGCCGCTCCCACGGCGCGCTTGACGACGTCCATGACTTCGTCCCACTCACCTTCGATACTGGTGAACATGGCGTCGGTACGGTTGGGCAGGCCGCTTTCGCGCACGACCTGGACAGCCCGCGCCACAGCGGGGGCCACCGAGTCTCCCTGCCCCATAGGGCTGACTGAGAAGGCGACGATCATAGTTTCACCCTAAGCCGCGGGGGTGGCGGCCGGCGAGCGTCGTCGCCTGCGAGGAGGGTTAAGAATCCCAACTGGTTCCCGGGGGCAACGACTCCAGCCATGAGAGGAAGCCGGTCAGCGTGGCGTCGCTCATCGCCAGCTCGTAGCTGGGTTCCTTGCGGTCGTCCTCGTCGGGCTCGCGGCCGACCTCGATCACGACGAGGTCGGTGGCCAGGTCGCTGGCCAACTCCTCACTGGTGGGCTCGCGGCGGCCCCTAACGACGAGACCGCGGCGCGACAGCTCGGCTGTCGGCCGCGGCCATAGCGAAAACGCGCGATACCAGCGCAGCTCGTCGCTACCGTAGCGGGCGAACCCCACCCGCCATGGGCGTCGATCGCCTTGCCCGGAGCGCAGGTAACACTCCACGGCACCGCCCCCGCGTTCGAGCACGAATCTGCGTATGGCGACGCCGAGGAAGAACAGCACCAGAAGGGCGAGAAAGGCGGCGAGCAGCCATTCAGCGAGCAGCAGCCAGCTTTGGATCGACCGCGGTTCGCCCACTCTCTCGTTCCCCTACCTGTCCTTTGTCAGGCGGCTTCTCCGGCCGCGCGCAACCGACTCCGGGCCCGCATCAGCTTGTGCACCGCTTCCTCGTCCTCGACAGCGATGCCGGCGGCCACAGCCTCCTCCAGCGTGCCGCGGGCACGCTCGGTGTCGATGTCCTCAGCCAACTCGGCGACCTCGGCGAGGATGGAGACCCGGTTGGTGTCGGTGACGGAGATATAGCCTCCGTGCACCGCCGCGCGGACCTCGCCGTTCTCGCGACCACCGAGTACCCGCACAACCGCGCCAGGCGCAAGCAGCGCAAGGATCGGCAGGTGGCCAGGTTGGATGCCGACCTCACCGTCGATGGTCTTGGCGATGACCATATCGCCCTCGCCCGCCCACAGCTCGCGTTCGGGCGAGACGAGCTCGACGAACAGCTTCTTCGACACTGCCACAAACTCCTCTGATTGTGTCCCGAATCGGGAAGCCGGTGCCGACCCGCGGCGCGGGCCGGCACCGCCGCCCTACCGGACGTGATTCCGCAGCGTCTAGGCTTCGAGCGTCTTGGCCTTCTCGACGGCCATCTCGATGTTGCCGACGTCGAGGAACGCCTGCTCGGGCAGGTGGTCGTACTCGCCGTCACACAGCGCCTTGAAGGAGGCGATGGTCTCCTCCAGCGGCACGAACACACCCGGGTTGCCGGTGAACTTCTCGGCCACGAACATGTTCTGCGAGAGGAAACGCTCCAGGCGCCGCGCCCGGTTAACGATGATCTTGTCCTCCTCGGAGAGCTCATCGATACCGAGAATGGCGATCTGGTCCTGCAAGTCGTTGTTGCGCTGCAAGATCTCCTTGACCCGCTGGGCGACCTGGTAGTGCTCCTGGCCCACGTACTGCGGGTCGAGGATACGCGAGGTCGAGGTCAGCGGGTCCACCGCCGGGTAGATCCCCTTCTGCGAGATCGGGCGGGACAGCTCGGTCGTCGCATCGAGGTGGGCGAACGTGGTCGCCGGCGCCGGGTCAGTGTAGTCGTCGGCGGGCACGTAGATCGCCTGCATCGAGGTGATCGAGTGCCCCCGGGTGGAGGTGATGCGCTCCTGCAACTGACCCATCTCGTCGGCCAGGTTGGGCTGGTAGCCCACCGCCGAGGGCATCCGGCCCAGCAGCGTGGAGACCTCCTGACCCGCCTGGGTGAAACGGAAGATGTTGTCGATGAACAGCAGCACATCCTGCTGCTGCACGTCGCGGAAGTACTCCGCCATCGTCAGGGCTGACAGGGCCACCCGCAGTCGGGTGCCGGGCGGCTCGTCCATCTGACCGAACACCAGCGCGGTGTCGGGCAGCACGCCCATCTCACCCATCTCCAGGAAGAGGTCGGTCCCCTCACGGGTCCGTTCCCCGACTCCGCCGAAGACGGACACACCGCCGAAGTTGCGGGCGATACGGGTGATCATCTCCTGGATGAGGACCGTCTTGCCCACACCGGCGCCGCCGAACAGCCCGATCTTGCCGCCCCGCACGTACGGGGTGAGCAGGTCGATGACCTTGATGCCGGTGACCAGCATCTCGGTCTTGGACTCCAGTTGGTCGAAGGCCGGGGCGGAACGGTGGATCGGCCAGCGGTCGGCAGCGTTGACCTCCGAGGGCGCCACGTCGAGCGACTCGCCGAGGGCATTGAACACGTGACCCTTGACGGCGTCGCCCACCGGCACGCTGATGGGCCGACCGGTGTCGCGCACCTCACTACCGCGGACGAGACCGTCCTGGGGCTGCAACGAGATGGTGCGGACGAGGTTGTCCCCCAAGTGCTGGGCGACCTCTAGCGTGATGGTCCTGGTCTCCCCGCTGAGGGTGACCTCGGTCTCCAAAGCATTGTAGATCGCCGGCAGCGCGTCGACGGGGAATTCCACGTCGACGACCGGGCCGGTGACCCGGGCGATGCGGCCGGTGGCGGTGCCAGGCGCGGCCGTTCCTTCAACAGTCGCAGTCACTTCTCTTACTCACTTCCCGCGCTGGCGCCAGCGAGCGCGTCGGCGCCACCGACGATCTCGCTGATCTCATTGGTGATCTCCGCCTGGCGGGCCTGGTTGGCCTGGCGGGTCAGCGTCTTGACGAGTTCCTCGGCGTTGTCGGTCGCCGCCTTCATCGCGGCGCGCCGCGACGCCTGCTGCGAGGCCGCCGACTCCAAGAGCGCGAAGTAGATCCGGTTCGTCACGTACTGCGGGAGAAGCTGGTCGAGGGCATCTTCCGCGGACGGCTCAAAATCGTACAGCGGCAGTGGTCCACCGTGTTGGCGGATCAACTCCTCGTCCTCCACCTCTTCCAACTCCAGGGGCAGCACCCGGGTGGCCGTGGCCCGCTGGGTCAGCATGGAGACGAACTCGGTGGAGACGACGTGGATCTCATCGACGCCGCCGTCCCCGGTGTCCTGGGAGAAGCGCTCCAGCAAGACGTCGGCGATCTCTTTGGCGTGGATGTAGGTGGGGCGCTCGGTGAACCCCTCCCAGCTCTGCTCCATCGGACGGTCGCGGAACTGGAAGTAGTCGATGCCCTTGCGGCCCACCATGTAGGTGAGGACCTCTTTGCCCTGGTCCCGCAGGAGCGCGGTGAGGCTTTCGGTCTCTTTGATGGCGTTGGCCGTGTAGGGACCGGCCAACCCCTTGTCCGACGTGATGACCAGGACCGCCGAGCGGGTGGGGTTGTCGGCCTCGGTCAGCAGCGGGTGCTCGCGGTACCGGGCGGCCAACGCCGCGACCGCCCGGGTGATCTCGCGGGCATAGGGCCCGGCCGCGTTCACCGCACGCTGCGCCCGGGAGATGCGCGTAGCCGCGATGAGCTCCATCGCCCGGGTGATCTTGGCCATCGACTTCGTCGAGCGGATTCTGCGGCGATAGACGCGAAGCTGTGCTCCCATGGCTTACTTCCCGCCGTCCTTGGCGACCTTGATGGTCTCCTGGCCGACCTGGTCCTCGCTGAGGGCTTCGGCATTCTCGGCGCCGAGGATGCCGCCGCTGCTGGTCTCGAAGGTCTGTTTGAACTCCTCGATCGCCGACTTCAGCGCCTCGGCGGTCTCGTCTTCGAACTTGCCGCTCTCGCGGATGGTGTCGAGAATCGGGGCGTGCTCGCGACTGAGGTAGTCGAGGAAGTCGCTCTCGAAGCGGCGCACGTCCTCCACCGGAACCTCGTCGAGCTGGCCGGTCGTACCGGCCCAGATCGAGACGACCTCCTGCTCCCCGGGAAACGGCGTGTACTGGCCCTGCTTGAGCAGCTCCATCAGCCGCGCGCCCCGGTCGAGCTGGGCCTTGGAAGCGGCGTCGAGGTCGGAGCCGAAGGCGGCGAACGCCTCCAGGTCGCGGTACTGCGCCAGACCCACCCGCAGCGAACCGGTCACCTTCTTCATGGCCTTGGTTTGGGCGGAGCCACCCACACGCGACACCGAGATACCGACGTTGATGGCCGGCCGCTGTCCCTGGTTGAACAGGTCGGACTCCAGGAAGACCTGGCCGTCGGTGATGGAGATGACGTTGGTGGGGATGTAGGCCGAGACGTCGTTGGCCTTGGTTTCGATGATCGGCAGCCCCGTCATCGACCCGCCGCCCATCTCGTCGGAGAGCTTGGCGCAGCGCTCCAGCAGACGGGAGTGCAGGTAGAAGACGTCACCGGGGTAGGCCTCACGGCCCGGCGGACGGCGCAGCAGCAGCGACACCGCACGGTAGGCCTCGGCCTGCTTGGTCAGGTCGTCGAAGACGACGAGGACATGCTTGCCCTGGTACATCCAGTGCTGGCCAATGGCCGAACCGGTGTAGGGAGCCAGGTACTTGTAGCCCGCGGGGTCGGAGGCGGGCGCGGCCACGATGGTGGTGTACTCCAGCGCACCGGCCTCTTCCAGGGCGGCCCGAACACCGGCGATGGTCGAGCCCTTCTGGCCGACCGCCACGTAGATGCAGCGCACCTGCTTGTTGGGGTCGCCGGAGTCCCAGTTGGCCTTCTGGTTGATGATCGTGTCGATGCAGACCGCGGTCTTGCCGGTCTGCCGGTCGCCAATGACCAGTTGGCGCTGACCGCGACCGATGGGCGTCATCGAGTCGATCGCCTTGATGCCGGTCTGGAGCGGCTCCTCAACCGGCTGGCGCTGCATGACCGAGGGCGCCTGGAGCTCAAGCTCGCGGCGCTCGGTGGCATCGATGTCGCCCTGACCGTCGATGGGGCGCCCGAGCGGGTCGACCACGCGACCCATGTAGGCGTCGCCCACCGGCACCGAGAGGACACGACCGGTGCGGCGCACCGTCTGGCCCTCTTCGAGCTGGGTGAAGTCGCCCAGGACGACCGCGCCGATCTCGCCGATCTCCAGGTTCAGGGCGAGACCCAGGGTGCCGTCCTCGAATTCGAGCAGTTCGTTCGCCATCGCAGAGGGAAGGCCTCCGACGCGGGCGATGCCATCACCGCAGTAGGTGATAGTCCCGGTTTCCTCGCGTGCGGCGGCGTCAGGCTCGTACGACTGGACGAAGCGCTGTAGCGCGTCCCGGATTTCCTCCGGCCGGATCGTCAGCTCCGCCATCTCACGTATGTCCTTGCTCTCGTTGGCGCCGCGTTGCCCGGCGCCGTGCGTCCTGCGGTTGCGTCATTCGTCGCGTCAGCGTGCCAAACGTCGGCGAACCTCGGCGAGTCGCCCGGCGATGGTGCCGTCGATGACCTCATCACCCACGCGGATGGACAGGCCGCCCACGACGTCGGGGGCGATTTCGATGTTCAGATGGATCGCCCGGTCGTACAGCCTGGTGAGCGTCTCTCGCAGCCGTGTCTGCTGCGTCTCGCTGAGAGGCACCGCGGTGCGCACGACAGCGATGTAGCGCTTGGCGCGCTCGGCTACGAGCTGACCGAAATGGTCGATGCTCTGTTCCAGCGTACGTCCCCGGGGACGGGTGACGGCCTCGGTGACCAGTACCAGCGTGGCCCCGCTGACCTTGCCGGAGAGCAGGTTTTCCACCAGAGTCCGCTTGTGCTCGACGGCGACCCCCTCTTGGGTGAGCGCCGCGCGCAGTTGCGGTTCGGCTGCGACGACGCGCCCGAACCGGAACAGCTCGTCTTCGAGCTCACCGAGACGTTGCGCCCCTTCGACACTGGCGACCGTAGCGAATACGGCCATCCGCTCAGCGGCTTCGACCAGGTCGCGACTGGTCGACCATTTGTTGCGGACGAGGTCGCCGGCCACGATGACCGTGGACGGCGACACCTTCGTCTCAAGAAGCTGACTGGTCAGCTCAGATTTGGCATTGGGATCGCCAGCCGGGTCGGCCAACCACCGCCGCAATGGGTGCTCCCGTTGCAGCAGATCCACGACCTCGAAGAGCTCGTGGCCCAATGTGACGGCGTTGGCCGACGGGAGGATGGCGTCCAGACGTGCGGTGACGTCTTCGAGGGAAGATCGGCTAATCCCGCGCATCAGCGCACCTCAGCTTGCTGTTGCGTGGTTTCGCTGGACTCCAGCTCGTCCAGGAACCGGTCGATGACGCGGCTCTGCGCCTCGCTGTCGCGCAGCGTCTCCCCGACGATACGGGTGGCGAGGTCGGTGGAGAGAGCGCCGATCTCGTTGCGGAGCTGGGCCAGCGCGTGCTGGCGGTCGGCCTCGATCTGGGCGTGTGCGGCGTCGATGACGCGACGTGCCTCGACCTGGGCTTCCTCACGCGCCTCCGCGATGATGGCGGCGCGCTGCTCCTTAGCTTTCTCCAGCTCTTGGGCGTACTGGCGGTGCGCCTCGTCGAGCTTCTCGCGATACTGCTGCCGGATCTCCTCGGCTTCGGCCTCGGCCTTGCGCGCACGCTCGATGCCACCCTCGATCTGGTTGGCACGCTCGTCCAGCGCCGTTGAAAGCCGCGGCCACATCCGATAGACGACGCCGAGGACGATCAAGAAGGCGATAAAGCCGAAAACGAACTCGTCCAGGTGAATCCGGAGGACGTTTTCCTCGGCTGCCAGAATCATGGCTGGCATCCCTTCGCGCTCGTAGGGCCGGGGTGACTACTGGAGGATGAACGCGAGGACGAAACCCAGCAGGGCAAGCGCCTCGATGACGGCGAAACCGATCAGCATCTGCGCCTGCAAAATGCCGCGAGCCTCGGGCTGGCGGGCGATGGCCTGCACGCCAAGACCGAAGATGATGCCCACGCCGATGCCGGGGCCGATAGCGGCGAGGCCGTAGCCGATGACGTTCAGGCTGCCAGCGATCTCCATTGATGTTTCCTTACTTGAGAACACGCCGACGGGCAGGAGTGCCGTCGAACTGACTTGTTTCCAATGGGGTCAAGAGGGTGTGCGGGGGTGGCTGAAGCCGGTTAGTGCGCACCCTCAATGGCCTCACCGATGTAGACGGAGGCCAGCATGACGAACACGTATGCCTGGAGAGCCATGATGAACAGCTCAAAGCCCGTGAAGACGAGGAAGGCGAGCAGGGACAGCCCCGAGTAACCAACGGAGACCACGCTGAGCAGCCCGCCCGCGTTCAGGTTGAACAGGTAGAACCCGCCCGCGGCGAACACCGCGAGCAGAAGGTGACCGGCGAGCATGGTGGCGAACAGCCGCAGCGCGTGGGTCACGGGCCGGAAGACGAAGTTCGAGACGATCTCGATCGGCACGAGCAGCGGCAGAATCCACACGGGGGCGCCGGAGGGGACGACCTTGCCTTTGACGAAGGAGCCGAACCCGTGCTCGCGGATGCCGATGACATTCCACAGCACGTAGACGAACAGCGCCAGCACCGCCGGATAGGCGAGATTACTGGTGACCGGGAGCTGCGCACCGGGGATGAGGCCCATGACGTTCATAACGAAGATGAACGTGAACAGGGCGAGCATCAGCGGGAGGTACTTGTCGCCGGCCTTGCCCATGCCCGGCCTGACCACCTGGTCACGGATGAAGGCGACGAGCAGCTCGGCGATGGACTGCCCCCGGCCGGGGACGATCTTGGCCTTGCGCGTGGTGAAGAACCAGAAGGCCATCACCAGGAGCACCGACAGCACCAGCAACACCGTGTACTTGGTGAAGCCCGACGTCAGCGGGAGGCCGAAGGACGCCCACGGCTCAGGGAAGAACAGGCCGATGCCGGGGGAGACTTCCTGGAAGCCACACTGGTTCTCGCCGAAGATGTGGCAATTCTCTTCGGCCGCCAGGGAGATGGTGCGCACGTCAGCACTCACGGCGAACCCTTTCGTCGTGACGCAACTGAAAACCTCGTTTGTGTGAACGGCTCTTCACCGCAAAGTCACGGCGAGCCAGCCGGTATGGACGGTTCAGGACCGGATGAACTGCACGTAGATCAGGTAAACCGCAAGGGCCAAGCCGAGCAGCACCCCGATGGGTAAGAACAGCGCCTGAAAGTCCAAAGCCTGATCCGCTAGCCAGCCCAGACCGCCCCAGACGGCCATGCCCGCCAACAGATAAGCGATGACCGACGCGGGGTCGACATTGCGTTCGCCCGAGTTTCGGGCGGCCCCCTGACGGTCGCTCATCTCGCTCCGGAATCTAACAGTTGGCGTTGACGGTCCACACATCTCCCCTCGCCACGGCAGACTCAACGCTGCTCCCCAAGGGTTTCGGTCGGATCAACGTAGAGCCGCTTCTCAGTGGTGAGGGCGCGCATGTGAGCTCCCATCCAGACTACGGCGCAGATCGCAGTGGTCAGCGCGAAGGCCTCACCGTCGAACGCGGTCGTGCCCCCGAACATGACCAGAAGCACGCCGAGAACCAGGACCTTACCGGCGTAGGTGCCCAGGCCGGCGGCGAAGAGGGCCCGAGGGCCAATGCTTCCCGCCCAGGCCACGGCGGCGGAACTGACGGCGAAGAACGCGACGACCAGCGCGGTCGCACAGGCGGCTCCCAACAGCCCCTGGAGCCCTTCAAACGCGAACGCCACAGCCATAGCGGCTGCCCCGACCAGGACGGTCGGGATCGCAGCGCCCCGGCGAATCCGGGCGTCGGGTTCCCGCATAAGAAGAGACTCCGGTGCTGTTCAGTGAAGTGCCTGCTCGTGAAAGCTATCACAAGGTTTCTGGAACCGGTTGTGCACCTAACTTTACGCAGTCCTTACGCCTGGGAAAAACCCCATGCCACACGGAGATTTCACCATCATTGTCGGATATGTCACCAGATTGTCATACGGCACCGAGGCGTGAACATCGGGTGACATCACCGTAGGTCTCAGCCAGGAGACGTTGAGGTGTGATCTTCTGTGACCTGGCCTGTCGCCGTGGCCTTGGCGAGCTCACGGCGACGGCGCAGCCGGGGCAGCGTAATCAGTCCCATGGCACACAGCGCCACCAGCGTGGTTACGGCCAGCACGATGAACGGAGCGTTAAAGATCGACAACGCCACCGAGGCGAACGCGATGATGGCCGCCCACAGGTACATGAGCAGCACCGCGCGCCGGTGCGAGTGGCCCAACTCCAGCAGCCGGTGGTGCAGGTGCTTCTTGTCGGGAGCAAACGGCGACTTGCCGGCAAGTGTGCGCCGTACGACCGCGAGCACCAGGTCAGCCAGCGGCAGCGCCAAGACCAGCAGCGGAAGGAGAGTCGGCAGGAAGACCACCAGACCGCCGGCGTTGAAGTCGCGCGAAGAGTTGGCGTCGAACTGACCGGTGACCGTGATCGTGATCGAGGCGAGCAGCAATCCGATGAGCATCGCCCCGGTGTCGCCCATGAAAACCCGGGCCGGGTTGAAGTTGTGCAGCAGGAAACCGACACACACCCCCGCCAGGCAGATGGCGATCATCGCCGGATAGGACTGGCGGTCGAACCCCTTGTCGACCGCCACGACGTAGTAGTAGGCGAAGAACGCGAACGCCGAGATCGCCACGATGCCGGCAGCCAGCCCATCGAGACCGTCAGCGAAGTTCACAGCGTTGATCGTGATCACGATCAACAGCACCGACAGCACGGTCCCCAACTGCGGGCCCAGCACGAAGGTGGTGCCAGGTAAGGGCAGCCACAGCAACTGCACCCCGCGCCAGACGAGGATGCCGGCCGCCGCGATCTGGCCCGCCATCTTGCTGATGGGGTCCATGCCCCACCGGTCGTCGACGATGCCGATGACCGTGATGAGACCGCCGGCCATGAGTAGCCCCTGCCAGGTGCGGTCGAGGAAGACCTCCTGTAAGTGCGGCAACTGCGCGGAGATGAGCAACGCGGCGGCGAACCCGCCGTACATGGCGATACCGCCCATACGCGGGACCGGTTCGCTGTGGACATCGCGGGCGCGCACGGGCGGTACCGCTCCGAACGCGATCGCCGCGCGGCGGACGAAGGGGGTCAACAGGTAGGTGACCGCTACGGCGATGACGAAAGTGAGCGCGTACTCACGCACGGCTGTCCCATCCGCCTTCCAGACACGGGATACACGCCGGCCGGAATGCCGGCGCGGGGGAAATCAACGAGTGCCCATGACGCTAGCACTACTTTCGGCCGCCGTGTGGCCGCGTTGGGAAGCGGCGCGTCAGTTTGGGGCGGTGGTGTCGCCGCCGACTCCGTTGGCTGAAGCGGCGCCGTTGGCCTCGGCACGCGAGGCCGTGTCGGTCTCGCCTCCCTCGGCTGCGCCGGTGTCGGCGGCGTCGCTGCCGGCGTCGGGCGTGCGCGGCGGCGCGGACTGCTCTGGGCTGCTCTGGGGCTCGGCGAGCACGGTCGAGCACACCGCGCGCAACTGTTCCACGGAAATGGCGCCCGAACGCAGCACCCGCGGCACCGCGTAGGTCAGATCCACGATCGTGGAGGGCACGCTCGCGTCGTCACAGGGGCCGCCGTCGAGATAGACGGCGACACTGTCGCCGAGTTGCTCCCGGGCCTGCTCGACCGTTGTCGCGGCGGTCTCCCCGGAGCGGTTGGCGCTGCTGACCGCCATCGGACCGACGTCTTTGAGGAGCTCCAGCGCCACCTCGTGCATGGGCATCCGCACCGCCACGGTGCCCTTAGTGTCGCCCAGATCCCACGAGAGGCTGGGCACGGCGGCGCAGACGATCGTCAGCGGCCCGGGCCAGAACTCGTCGATGAGGTCCTGGCCGTAGGAGCCGAGGTCGTCGATGAGGGCGTGCGCGGCACGCACCGACCCCACGAGCACGGGCGGGGGCATCTCCCGGCCGCGCCCCTTGGCGTCGAGCAGCGCGCGCACAGCCGTGGGGTTGAAGGCGTCAGCGCCGATACCGTAGACGGTGTCGGTCGGCAGCACGGCCAACTCCCCCTTGCGCACCGTGGAGGCGGCGTCGAGGAGACCGGCGCTGCGTTCGTCGTCGACTGCGCAGTTGTAGCTGCGACTCATGACATTGGCCTTTCCGGAAAGGTTCGCGGGGCTGGCTCCCGCTCCGGTCACTCGTCGGCTCTGCGCGCGACCACGAATCGGTCGCGCCGGGCCAGGTCTTTACGGTTACGCACGTCGCGCCACCCCAACTCCTCCGGGAAGATGCGTGGGATATCGATCCCCTGACCGTCGCCGTGCTCGACGGCCAGACAGCCCCCCGGACGCAGCAGCCGCCGCCCGACGCCCTCCAACTCCCGGATGGCGTCCAATCCGTCACGACCCGCCCACAGCGCGGGCGCGGGGTCGTAGTGGCCCACCTCCGGCGGCACACGCTCGGCACCCTCGGTGGGCACGTAGGGCGGGTTGCTGATGAGGAGGTCGACGCGGCCCTCGAAATCGGGAAGCGCGCTGCGCATGTCGTCCTGCTGGGCGATGACACGATCGCCGTGGCCACTGGCGGCGATATTGCGTTTAGCCCAATTCAGCGCCTCGGGATCGACGTCGAGAGCGTACACGCGCGAGCGCGGCACCTCCTGGGCGATGGAGATGGCGATCGCACCGGAGCCGGTCCCCACGTCTACGACCAACGGGTCGGCGACATCCATGGCGCGCAGCGTGTCGATAGCCCAGCCCACCATGATCTCGGTCTCGGGACGCGGCACGAAGACGCCCGGCCCCACCGCCAACTCCAGGTAGCGGAAATAGGCTCGACCCGTGATGTGTTGCAGAGGTTCGCGCGCCTCCCGGCGGGCCACGCACTCCCAGTACAGCGCGTCGAAGTCACTATCGGGTACCTGATGTAACTGCCCTCGACGAACACCGTGCACGAACGCCGCGAGTTCCTCGGCGTCGGCACGGGGCGAGGCAACGCCGGCATCGGCCAGCCGCAGCGTGGCCCGCGCTACCTCGTCGAGCAGGAAGTTCATTACGAGGCTTGCTCCAGCCTCTCCTTGGTGTCGGCCTCGATGAGGGCCGTCAGCACCGCGCCCAACTCACCGTCGAGTACCTGGTCAAGGTTGTAGGCCTTGTAGCCCACGCGGTGGTCGGAGATTCGGTTCTCCGGGAAGTTGTAGGTACGGACCCGCTCGGAGCGGTCGACGGTGCGCACCTGGCTCTTGCGCTCGGCCGCGGCCTCGGCGTCGGCTGCGGCTTGGGCCTCGGCGAACAGGCGGGCCCGCAGAATACGCATCGCCTGCTCCTTGTTTTGCAACTGGCTCTTCTCGTTCTGGCAGGAGACGACGATGCCGGTGGGCAGGTGGGTGATCCGTACCGCCGAGTCGGTGGTGTTGACGCTTTGCCCCCCGGGCCCCGACGAGCGGAAGACGTCGATACGCAGGTCGTTTTCGTGGATTTCGACCTCGATCTCCTCGGCCTCGGGCACGACCAGCACGCCGGCCGCTGAGGTGTGAATCCGTCCCTGGGACTCGGTGACGGGGACACGCTGCACCCGGTGGACCCCGCCCTCGAACTTGAGTTGGGTCCACACTCCTCGGCCGGGCTCACTAGCGCCCTTGGCCTTGAAGCCGATGGTGATGTCCTTGTAGCCCCCCAGGTCGGACAGGGTGGAGCTGATGATCTCGGTCTTCCACCCCTGCTGCTCGGCGTAGCGCAGGTACATCCGCACGAGGTCGCCGGCGAACAACGCGGACTCCTCGCCGCCCTCCCCGGCTTTGACCTCCATGATGACGTCCTTGGCGTCGTTGGGGTCGCGGGGGATGAGGAGCTGGCGCAGCCGCTCGGTCAGCTCCTCTTGCTGCTTGACGAGCTGCTCGGCCTCTTCAGCGAAGGCGGCGTCTTCCACCGCGAGCTCGCGGGCGGTTTCAAGGTCGGTCTCGACCTGCATCAGCTCCCGGTAGGCGCCGACGATGGGGGTGAGCTCGGAATAGCGCCGCCCCAGTCTGCGGGCGTGGGCCGGGTCGGCGTGTACCGCGGGGTCGGCGAGCTGCTGCTCCAGCTCGTAGTACTCGCCGAGAAGGTCGTCCAGCTTCACTTCGTCGCACCTCGGATGAGCGTCGTAGAACCATCGTGCTCACCCGTGCATCGGGCGGGCACGCTGTCGAGAACCACGGGACGGCGCCGGTCCCGCCACCGCTGACGCGCGCGATCCGGCGCCGATGCCGGCGGACGCTACTTGTTGCGCTTGCCGAAGCGCTTCTCGAAACGGGCGACCCGACCGCCGGTGTCCAGGATCTTCTGCTTACCCGTGTAGAAGGGGTGGCAGGCCGAGCAGATGTCGGCGCGGATGACACCATCGGTCGCGGTGCTGCGCGTGGTGAAGCTGTTACCGCAGGCACAGGTCACCGTGGTGACGACATAGTCAGGGTGGATGTTGGGTTTCACGTGGATTCTCCTCGCTAAAGGCGGCGCCGGGCGCATACGGCCGGTTGTGGCCGGCTTTCTCCGTGAAGTGGGCATGCGGGAACCGGTACCGCGGCGTTCGATACCCCAGTTTGCCAGATTGTGAAACCTGAAGTGACCGGCGTGTATTCCCATGCAGCGGACTGACTGGGGCAGCAGGGCCGGGGACAACGTTTCCGGCGCACGGCGGCGTCCGTCTCCTCGGGTGAGCGAGACGCCGCCGTGGTCGCGGGGAGGTCAGTCGTTACTGCCACCGACCGTGGTCTTTTGCACCTGAAGCAGGAACTCGGCGTTGCTCTTGGTGTCCTTCATCCGGTCCAAGAGCAGCTCCAGCGCCTGCTGCGTGTCGAGAGCCTGCAACACCCGGCGCAGCTTCCAGATGATGTTGAGCTCCTCGCCCGACATCAGGATCTCTTCCTTACGGGTGCTGGAGGCGTCGACATCGACAGCGGGGAAGATCCGCTTGTCAGCGAGCTGCCGGTTGAGCTTGAGCTCCATGTTGCCGGTGCCCTTGAACTCCTCGAAGATGACCTCGTCCATGCGCGAGCCGGTTTCGACCAGCGCCGTGGCCAAGATCGTCAGGGAGCCGCCGTGCTCAATGTTGCGGGCGGCACCGAAGAACCGCTTCGGCGGGTAGAGCGCGGTGGAGTCGACACCACCGGAAAGGATGCGCCCGCTCGCCGGGGCGGCGAGGTTGTAGGCACGACCGAGCCGGGTGATGGAGTCAAGGAGCACGACGACGTCCAGCCCCATCTCGACGAGGCGCTTGGCCCGCTCGATGGCCAGCTCCGCGACGGTGGTGTGGTCCTCGGCCGGCCGGTCGAAGGTGGAGTTGATGACCTCCCCCTTGACCGTGCGCTGCATGTCCGTGACCTCTTCTGGCCGCTCGTCGACGAGGACGACCATCAGGTGGCACTCGGGGTTGTTCTCAGTGATGGCGTTGGCGATGGACTGCAACACCATCGTCTTACCGGCCTTGGGGGGCGAGACGATGAGACCGCGCTGTCCCTTGCCGATGGGCGAGATGAGGTCGATGATGCGGGTCATCATGACGCTCGGCTCGGTCTCCAACCGCAGCCGCTCTTGTGGGTAGAGCGGAACCAGCTTGGAGAAGTCGGGACGGCCGCGGGCCTGGTCGGGCGCCATGCCGTTGATGGTGTCGAGCCGCACCAAGGCGTTGAACTTCTCGCGGCGCTCGCCCTCGCGCGGCTGGCGCACCGCACCGGTGATGGCATCGCCCTTGCGCAGGTTGTTCTTGCGCACCTGGGCGAGCGAGACGTAGACGTCGTTGGCCCCGGGCAGGTAGCCGGTGGTGCGCACGAAGGCGTAGTTGTCGAGGATGTCGAGGATGCCGGCGACGGGCAGCAAGACATCGTCGTCGTTGATCACCGGCTCGGTGTCTTGGCGGTCGCGCCCTCGGCGGTCGCGGCGATCACGCCGGCGACCGCGCCGGCGACCTCCACTACCACCGAAGTCGTCGTCGCCATCGTTGCGGTTGCCATCGTTGCGGTTGTCGTTACGGTTACCGCTCTGCGACTGCTGCTGCTGTTCTTGGGCGCTGTTGTCGTCGCGGTTGCGGTTACGGCGATTACGCTGGCGGTCGCGGCCTCCGCCACCCTGGCCGTTGGAGCCCTGTTGCTGTCCTTGGCTCTGTCGACTCGAGTCGCCGCCGCTGGTCTGGGGGGTACTGGATGTCTTGGTCACGCTGCTCGCGGAAGTAGAGGTGTCAGGGCCGTCGGTCGGCGCCTCGGACCCACCGGCTTCGTCGCCGCGACGGCGAGCGGAGCGGCGGCTCCGTGTGGACTTGTCAGGACGCTCGGCCGATTCCGTGGCTTGCTCGCCAGTGGAGGCTGGAGCCGTATCCGGCGCGACTGCCCCGGCTTCGTCCTTCGTGGCCTTGCCTTCACTGGCTTGGCTGCCTTCGCTGGTACCGGCCTTCTTCGTTGACCGGCGGCCCGAAGGTGAACCATCGGTAGCGTCGACCTTACCGGCTTCACCGTCATCTTCGGTGGTTTTCGCGGACTTCGACGTCTGCGGAGCGCTGACCGGACCACCCTGCTTAGCCTCGATGGCCGCGATGATGTCGTTCTTGCGCATGCGCCCCGTGCCCGTGATCCCCAGGCTCGACGCCAATCGCTGGAGTTCAGTGAGCTTCAACGCGGCCAGGCCAGTACCGCTGGCAGAGCGGCGCGACCGCGATGACGTGCTCTTGCCGGCTGGGGGCGCGGCGTCGCCGGCTTCCGCGCCGGACGTGGCTGGATTCTGTGTATCGACCGCCGCATCCGGGTGGAGTTCGGTGGTGTCGCTCACTAAGGGTCCTTCCCAAGGAGCGGGCTGGAACCGCTGTCGTAACCATGAACGGTCAGCCCGGTGGTGCGAACCGGCAGGGGCCGGGTCGGATGTGCCCCACGTGGATGTCGGGATCCGTCGTTGCGAACGGCCCCGTTACCCAAGCGCGGCGGGCTGTGGGTATGGCCAGATGTCGAGGCGATGGACTCGAAAACGCTGCCCGTAGACCATCCTGTCGTTCGTGCGCGAGGACGAGACTTCGGTGGAGCGGGCAGAGCCACGGCCGAGCCGCGAACTCAACACAGTGGCAACCGTGCGCAGCGCTGGCGTGGAAAGAACCACTTGCGCGAAACGCGCGGAAGACACTGCGGCGGATGAGCACTCGCCCCGCGTTGGGGCATCTGGTGCTTCATCCAGCCTAACACCACCGGAGCCCACAGCTATTCCTCGGCACACGTCTATGAACGGGGAGAACTGATACACACCCCTGCCGGATCGATTTTTAAGGGGCGTATGTGCCATCCCGTACCCGCTCGGCGTTGGATTGAATCAAATAAATCCCCACTGATTTGAACGGGATCTCCCGGAGCGGCATCCGTATGGCACAACACCAGCACACTGGGGCCCGCCCCGGAGACGACCGCGGGAAGCCCCTCATGCTCGCGCAACGCATGGATCAACGCGGCGCTGGCGGGCATGGCGGGGGCCCGATAGGACTCGTGCAGTCGATCTTCAGTGGCCGCCAGCAACAACTCCGGATGCCCAGACAGCGCCGCCACGAGCAGCGCCGCCCGCCCTGCGGTAAACGCGGCGTCGCCGTGGGAGACCGTGTCCGGTAGCAGGCCGCGCGCGGCTTCAGTGGACAGTTGCTCGGAGGGCACGCACACCACCGGCGTCAGGTGCGCGGTAGCCGCCAGCGGCACCGCCCGCCACGTCCGCTCACCGCTCCAGGCGATCGTGAAACCGCCGTAGACGCAGGGGGCGACGTTGTCGGGATGGCCCTCGACCTCGGCGGCGACCTGAAAGATCCGATCCCGATCGAGGTCGCCGCTGCGCGGATCGCCCTTGCCCAACAGGACACTGGCCGCGGTAACGCCGGCGACGATCGCCGAGGCCGACGAGCCCAGGCCGCGGCCGTGGGGAACCGCATTGCGGCAGTGCAACTCCACTCCCGGCAGCGGACGGCCCGCGGCGTGGTAAGCGGCCCGCATGGCGCGGACAACCAGATGGGACGGGTCGGCCGGCACGTCGTCGGCCCCCTCCCCCTCCACCGAGACCACCACGCGCTCGTCGTCGCGGACACGGACATCGACCTCGTCGTGCAGCCACAGGGCCAAGCCGAGCGCGTCAAACCCCGGCCCCAGATTCGCACTGGTAGCGGGGGTGCGGACGCGCACAGCCAATGGACCGGGCTCGGGCATGGGGCGCCTCCGAAACAGGTGTGGCGGGGGATCGAACGGGGCGAAGCGCGGGTCAGGCCAGTCCCAACGCGGTCGCCGCCGAGTGGGCGTCGACGGGGATCGTGGTGGCTGAGGAGGCGCCGGCCAGCGCCCAGTCCGGGTCCTTGAGGCCGTTTCCGGTGACCGTGCACACGACCCGCGTACCGCGCTCGATGTGCCCCGACTCCACGGCCTGCATGAGACCGGCGACGCTGGCGGCCGAGGCCAACTCCACGAACACGCCTTCCTCCGCGGCGAGCAGCCGGTAGGCGGCCAGGATACGGCGGTCGGTGACTGCGTCGATTCGGCCGCCCGAATCGTCGCGTGCCTTCTCGGCCAGCGCCCACGATGCGGGGTTGCCGATGCGGATGGCCGTGGCGATGGTGCGGGGATGGGTGACGGGGGCCCCGTTGACGATCGGGGCCGAGCCGCTGGACTGGAAGCCGAACATCCGCGGCACGCGCGTGGTGAACCCGTCGGCGGCGTACTCTTGGTAGCCCATCCAGTAGGCGCTGATATTGCCGGCGTTGCCCACCGGCAGGCAGTGGACCTCGGGGGCGTCCCCGAGCGTGTCGACGACCTCGAAGGCCGCGGTCTTTTGCCCCTGGAGTCGGTAGGGGTTAACGGAATTGACGAGGGCCACCGGGTAGTCGACCGAAAGCTTGCGCGCGAGTTCGAGACAGTCGTCGAAGTTGCCGTCGACCTGGAGCAGCTTGGCGCCGTGGATGAGGGCTTGAGCGAGCTTGCCCATCGCGATCTTGCCCTGTGGGATCAGCACGGCACAGGTCATGCCGGCGCGCACAGCGTAGGCGGTCGCGCTGGCGCTGGTGTTGCCTGTCGAGGCGCAGATGACCGCTTTGGCTCCCTCCTCAGCGGCTCGGGAGATCGCCACGGTCATGCCGCGGTCCTTAAACGAACCGGTGGGGTTGAGCCCCTCGACCTTGAGCAGCACCTCGCAGCCGGTCAGCTCCGAGACGCGGTGGGCCGGCAGCAGCGGAGTACCACCTTCGAGCAGGGTGATGGCGGGGGCCGTCTCAGGTATGGGGAGCCGGTCCCGGTACTCATCGATGACTCCACGCCAGGAACGGGACGTACGCACAGGGGCCTCCGAAGGCGGTACTACGAACGGCGTCTTCAGCCGCGGGACGCGACGGTGCGACTATGTGCACGCGATCGTGACGCCAATCGCACGCCGGCGACGAGAGAAACGGCGGATTCGCGCGTTCACTGACAGGCCCAGTCTACGACGCTGTAGGAGCTGCTCCGACTCCGTCTCAGGTCGTGGAACAGGGCCCCGAAACCGCAGCGCCCCAGGGGCGGGCATGACTGGTAACACCGCACCGCAGCAAGGCCCCCAAGGGGCGGAGCGGCCCCGACGATCGAGCACATGAACTCGGCCGAAGCCGCCCACCCCCTGGTTCCCGCCAGGACGTCGGTGCCCGCAGCGCGGCGGCCCCGCTCCCCACACCGGCGAGCACGCCCGTTCGTGACCGAAAATCAACAAGACCGCAATCTCGCCTCCAACCCGGGAGCCTGCCGCTCTCCCGGCAGGCAGGTCAGCGCTGCCCCGCCTCTCCGGGGGCAACACCGCCGTGGGCGAGGAGCAGGCGGCACTGGTGCAGCAACCGGCGGCGCAACACCCCTGCGCGTTCGGCGAACTCGCGCTGCTGGGCGATGTAGTCGGCCTTACCCGCCGAGGTCTCGATCGGGACCGGAGAGTAGCCGTACTCGCTCAGGTCATAGGGGGAAGCGCGCATATCCAGGACACGAACGTCGCGGGCCAACTCGAAACAGTCGACGACCAACTCGCTGGGGATGGCCGGAGACAGCTTGTAGGCCCACTTGTACAGGTCCATGTTGGCGTGCAGACACCCCGGCTGCTCGTTGGCGACCTGATCGGCACGGGTGGGGGCCAACCGGTTGCGCGGGCGAGCCGCGGCGGTGAAGAAGCGGTAGGCGTCGTAGTGCGAACAGCGGATCGAATGGGACTCGACCACGGCGTCGGTACCGGCCCTCCCCAACCGCAGGGGCAGTCCGGAATGACGTAGCTGGTCAGCGGAACAGCGGTAGACCATAGCCCACTCGTGCAGCCCGAAACAGCCCAGGTGGGCGGGGCGCGCGTCGGTAGCGGCCAGCAACCCCATCACGAAGTCGACCGTGGCACCCCGCTCGGCCAGGAACGCTTCGACGTCCAGCGCCGCTCCCGCGCCGCGGCCCCCACCTGCCACGGGAGCCGCGGCCGCGCGATACCACCGCCAGGCGGCGCGCTGCTGCGCCCGCTGCCCGAGGAGCACGACGCCAGGGCCGCAGTGCCAGCGCCGCAACCGGCCCGGCGGGAAGCTGTAGTAGGTGAACAGGAAATCTTCCACCGGGTGGGAGCGCCCCTCGGCGCGGCGGTGCCGGTGCTCCCGCGTCACTTCGTCGACGCGACGCTGGTGCAGCTCCTCGCGGTGGCGCCACTGTTCCTCGTCGATGACGGTGACGGGGGGCTGTGCCACTTCTTGCTGTGTTGGCTGGTCAGACGTACTGGTCATCGGCTACGAGGTGCTTTCCTGCGGTTAGGCGAGCGCCGCGCGGGGCCGGCGCCAGGTCAGTGCTGGAAGGCTTCCACCCGCATGACGCTGGCCACGGCGCGGACCATGTCGAGAGTGCGCAGTTGCTCCACCGTCCTGGCCAGGGCAGCGTCGGGCGCTTGATGGCTGACGAGAACGAGTTGAGCGTCCTCGCCGTGGCCCTCCTGGCGCACGTTCTTAATGGAGACGCCGTTGGCGGCGTAAACCTCGGCCACGGCGGCGAGCACCCCGGGCCGGTCGGCGACGTCAAGCGCCACGTGGTAGCGCGTGACGGTCTCCCCCATGGGGTGAACGGCCAGCACCGAGTCGTCGTCGCCGTCCGCGGCGAACGTGCCGGCGCGGCGGTTACGGGCGATGGCCACGACATCGCCCAGTACAGCGCTGGCTGTGGGCGAGCCTCCGGCGCCGGCCCCGTAGAACATGAGCCGCCCCGCCGACTCGGCCTCGACGAACACCGCGTTGTAGGCCTCTTTGACGTTGGCCAGCGGGTGCTCGCGCGGCAGCATCACCGGATGGACCCGCACCCCCACCGACGCGCCGTCCTCGGAACGCTGACAGATCGCCAGGAGCTTCACCACACACCCCATAGCCTGTGCGCTGACGATGTCGCCGGCGGTGACCTCGGTGATGCCTTCCCGGTGGACGTCGGCGGCCGTGACCGGCGTGTGGAACGCCAATCGCGCCAAGATGGCGGCCTTGGCCGCGGCGTCGAACCCCTCGACGTCGGCGGTGGGGTCGGACTCGGCGTAGCCCAGCGCCTGCGCCTCCTCCAAGGACTCCGCGAACCCGGCGCCCAGAGCGTCCATGCGGTCGAGGATGTAGTTGGTCGTACCGTTGACGATGCCCAGCACCCGGTTGATCCGGTCACCGGCCAGCGAGTCGCGCAGCGGGCGCAGCAGCGGGATCGCCCCGGCCACGCTCGCCTCGTAGTAGATGTCGACTCCGGCGTCGCGGGCGGCGTCGTGGATCACCTCGCCGTCTTCGGCCAGCAGCGCCTTGTTGGCGGTCACGACGGACTTACCGGCCTTGACCGCCGCCAGGATCAGCGAACGCGCCGGCTCGATACCGCCGATGACCTCGACGACGAGATCGATGTCGGGGCGTGTCACCAGGCTCATGGCATCGGTGGTGAACAGTTCCGGGTCCAGGCCGGTGTCGCGGACACGCCCGGTCCGGCGCACCGCGATCCCCCCGATCTCCAGGGGTGTTCCGATGCGGGCGGCGAGTTCCGTCGACTGCTCGTTCATCAGTCGCACGACTTCTGAGCCCACAACGCCGCAGCCCAACAGGGCCACCTTCAGTGCCATAGGGGGGAGACTCCCAGTCTTGTCTTCTTCGGTCGGCTCTTCGCGGTTCGGTGTCACCCGTGGCGCCCAGCGGCGCCGGCTGAACTCAGCCTACGTCCAGGCGGAGGAGATCCTCTTCGGTCTCTCGCCGGACGAGCGTGCGCGCCCGCCCCTCACGCACCGCGACAAGAGCCGGCCTGGGCAAATAGTTGTAGTTACTGGCCATGGAGTGACAGTAGGCGCCCGTGGCCGCCACGGCGACCAGGTCACCGGCACCCACGTCCGCCGGAAGGTAAAGGTCGCGGACGATCATGTCGCCGCTCTCGCAGTGCTTGCCCACCAGCCGGGAGAGCATGGGGGAGGCGTCGCTGGCGCGCGAGGCGAGCACACACGTGTACTCGGCGCCGTAGAGAGCGGTACGGATGTTGTCGCTCATGCCGCCATCGACGCTGACGTAGCTGCGCAGCCCCTCGACGTCCTTGACGGTGCCGACCTCGTAGAGGGTGACCCCGGCCGGCCCGGCGATCGCGCGGCCCGGCTCCACGGCGATCCGCGGCATGGGCAGCCCGTTGGCCTCGCATTCGCGCTGGACGATGGTGAGCAGGCTGTCCGCGATGGTCTTGGGTTCTTGGGGAGTGTCGCCGGTGACGTAGGCGATCCCCAGCCCGCCGCCCAAGTTGAGCTCGCTGAGCACCACCCCGTGTTCGGTGTGGATCTGGGTGAGCAAGCGCGTCAACCGGCGCGCGGCCACCTCGAAACCGTCGGTGGTGAAGATCTGGGAACCGATATGGGAGTGCAGCCCAACCAGGTTCAGATGCCGGGAGGCGATCACCCGACGGACGGCCTCGGCGGCGGCACCGCTGCTGAGCGCCAACCCGAACTTCTGGTCGTCGTGAGCGGTGGCCACGAACTCGTGGGTATGGGCCTCGACCCCAGTGGTGACCCGTACCAGCACCTCGGGAGTACGGCCGTACTCGGCGGCGATCTGTTCGAGCCGCTCGATCTCGGCGAAGGAGTCGATGACGATCCGGCCGACGCCGACGTCGACCGCGCGAGCGAGTTCGGCCCGCGACTTGTTGTTGCCGTGCATACCAAGGCGCGCGGGCGGTACACCGGCAGCCAGCGCCACGGCGAGTTCACCGGCGCTACAGACGTCGATCTTGAGACCTTCCTCGTGCGCCCAGCGAGCGACCGCCTTGGTGAGCAGGGCCTTGCCGGCGTAGTAGACCTCAGCGTCGACATCGCTGAAAGCCAACTGGTAGTCGCGGGCGCGAGTCCGAAAGTCGTCCTCGTCGAGCGCGTAGAGCGGCGTGCCGAACTGTTCAGCGAGCTCGCTCACCCTGACCCCACCGATCGTCAACTCGCCACCGACGCGCTTAGCCGTGGTGGGCCAAATGACCGGGTCAAGCTCGGTGAGGTCGTGGGAAGGAAGCGGCGGATGGTCCTCGGGCAGCACTTCGGCGTGGCGCGGACCTGCCGGATGGGCGTTACGGCTCATGGGCGAACAGACTCTCGCTGGGTTGAGTAGGGCATGGCTGAAGTTGGCGGGCGGGCACAAAGCGGCGGAGCGCGTGCGGCAGGACGCACCTACAGTCGGGCGGGTGCCGACACTCCGAGCACGGCCAATCCGGCGGCGAGGACACCACAGACAGCGGCGCACAGGTCGAGCCGCGCGGCGACGGCCTCCCCGCGCGCGGCACCGGCCCCAGCAGGGCCGATGTCCCTTCCGGTGACGGCGTCGCAGGATTCCCACCAATCATGGTAGGCAACGGCGAGCCCTTCCAGATATCTGACCAGCGTATGGGGGCTACGGCGGCGAGCAGAGGCGGCGAGCAGGCCGGGGCCGTCGAACAGCAGCCCGGTGACCTCGACGGCCGTACTGGAGGCGAGGGCGGCGAGCGCGTGGGCGCCGTCCCCCTGCGGCGCTGAGCTCTCGTGGCTCGCCGAGGCAGGACGGGCTGGAAGGTCGTCGACCGTGGCGCTGTCGTGGGCCCAGCGCAGTGTGGACCGGGCGTGGGCGTGGGCGTAGCGCAGCGCGAACGCCGGGTTGTCGGCGGTATGACGCGCCCAAGCGCCCGGCCGGCGGGCGGTGGGCCATGCGGGCAGGTCGGGACCGGTGCGCTCGCCGGGGCGCGGCTGCTGGTCGGCACTACGACAGTAGGCGATGCGGGTGGCCGCCTCCCCGAGCACCGCGAGCAGTCGCGCCGGCTCGGTCTCACCGGGCGGGGCGTCGTAGTAGGGGTCGCGCCACCCGCCGTCGACCGCGTCGGCGCAGCGAGCAGCCACACCCTCCGCCGCCCGGCGACCCCCCCGCCCCCCGGTGGCGAACTCCTCTGTTGCGCAAGGGCACGAGATCGCGGTGGTTTCTTCGGGCGCTTCCCCCCTCCCGGTGCCGTCGCCCTCATCGGCTCCAGCGGTCTCGGCGGCGCGGGGCGACCGGGTGGGGGGGTTCTCGCTCGCTGCGGTGTCGACGCCGGCGCCCGGCGCCTCAGCCGGGGCGATGTCGTGGCCGGCGGCGAGGGCGAGGCGGTGCCGGGCGTCGTCGCGCGCCCACTGTCTGGCTTGGGCGAGAGTGGCGGCGCGGTGGAGGGGGGTGAGCGCCCACGCCGGGTGTTCGCCGCAGCGACCGAACCCTTCGGGGCGGCCGGTGAGGTAGGCCGGCCCGAGGCTGGCGGCGCGTAGCAGCGCCCTGCGAACGGCGGGAAGCGGGGTCACGGTGATGAAACCGGGGCCTTCGGCGACAGCATCACCGATTCCCGGCTGCCGGCGGAGTTCGGCGGCGACCTCGTCGGCGAGTTCGCGGGCGGGGCGCCCGCTGCTGCGGGACAGGCGCAGCGCGAGCGCGGTCGAGTAGTCGCCGGCTGCCCCGTCTGGCGCCTGCCGCGGTTCGGCGGCGGGCAGGCGGGTGGGGGGGTTGTGGTCGGCACCGAGCACGCTGGCTGCCGCTGTGCGCAGCACCGTGTCGAGCCACCAGGGGGTGCCTTCTCCCTGGTGCGGTCCGGCTGGAGGTACGCCACCGGCGGGACCGGCGGGCTCCTCGCCCGACCGCTTCGCGTGGCCGCAGCCGGGCCTGTGGGGAGGCGGCGAGGGGAGGCTCATCGACTATCCGGCCCGCGTGGCCGCGGCCAGGTCGCGTACGACCTGGATCAGTTCGGTGGGGTCGAACGGCTTGGTCAGATAGGCGTCGGCTCCGACCTCGGTTCCCCGTCGCACGTCGTTTTTTTGCGCACGGGCGGTGATGAGCAGTACCCGCACGTCGCGGGTCCGTTCGTTCTCGCGTAACCGCACCGCCGTCACCCACCCGTCGAGGCGGGGCATCATGACGTCGAGCGTGATCACATCGGGCGCGATGTCCTCCACTCGATCGAGACAGTCTTGGCCGTCGACGGCCGTATGGACCTCGAACCCCTCCAATTGCAGATTCACGACGATGAGCTGGCGAATCACCTCATCGTCATCGACTACGAGTACCCGTCCCACGGCATCACCCACACCCGTGAGGCTAGCGCCGCAACGGGGGCTTCGCTGGCGTACCCACAACGCGACGATAACGACCCACTCCCTCCGCCCCCGTCACCGCGCACGTTCCCCCTCGAACCCCTGCTAAAGTGGACCCCACAGCGCCCCCTTAGCTCAGGGGATAGAGCAACGGCCTCCGGAGCCGTGTGCGCAGGTTCGAATCCTGCAGGGGGCACGTCACAGAGGGGAACGTGGGGCGGTGCTGCGTCCATGGGTTCCTTTCTTTCTCGTTTTTCGTCACGGTCGTCGTGGGTGAGCACGCGGTCGGCCGTCTGGCGCAGCTCGGGCACGGTCTCGGCGGCCAGGTGCACCCGCACCGTCACCGCGTGACGCGGACGGTCGTAGACCACCTGGAGGCGAAACGCCTCGAACAACCGCCGCAACAGTTCCTCGGGCACCTTAGCGAGGTCACACTCGCCCACCGGCAGCGCCTCCAACAACTCCGGCGCGCTGCGCTGTGGGGCGTGCTGTTGCAGTTCCCGAAGCTGCTCCTGGACGGTGCCGCGCTCCTCGTAGATGCGCTGCGCACGGGCACGGATGTCGGCGGCCATCTCGGCATGGGGGTCGTCGAACACCTCCAGTTGGGCCAACAGCCGCTCCCGTCGGGTGTCCAGATCGTGAAGGCGGCGTTGCAGCGAAGCCAGGCCGGCCTCGTGTTCGCGGTGGGCCTCGGTCTCGACCTGGGGCAGCCGGGCGGCCAGCCGGCCCCCTGCGGCTGGGGCTAAACACCCGTCGGGCGAAGAAGCCCAAAACCGCCTCCAGCAGGTCCTGCTCGCGTACCCACACGCTGGCCGGATGGCCGCCCTCGGCACAGCCCGGTGCGGGCTGGCAGGCGAAGTAGCCGGTGTGGCGGCGGGTCTTGCCGAACATGCGGCGCCCACAGATCCCGCACACCACGTAGGAGCGCAGCACGTAGGAGCGCTTGGCCTGGGGATGGTTGGCCCGCCCGCCGGAGCTGCGGGAGCGTTCCCGCTGGGTGGCCACCTGTTGGGCGGCCACGAACATGTCGATGCTGACCACGGGTTCGTGGGTGGGTTGGCTGGACCACACCCACTGGCGTGGGGCGTTGTGGCGCCCACGCCCGGTTTTGGTGGCGCGCCGGTTCCAGACCATGTAGCCGGTGTACTTGGGGTTGGTCAGCACCCCACGCACCGAACTGGCCGTCCAGCGCCCCACCCTGCGCTGGGCATCGACCGGCTCGGGTGGGGGGAACCGCTCGGGCTGGAGATTGAGCAGCTCAGCGATGGCGGCATAGCCCAGGCGTCTGCGCACCCGCAGCTCATAGATGTGGCTCACCACCGGCGCGCGCACCGGGTCGGGGGTGAGGCGGTGCGTGCCGGCCCCCTCGGCTCGGCGGGCCGGCACCGGGTGGGGCACCCGCAGCGCAGTGTAGCCATAGGGGGCACGGCCGACGTCGAAGCCCTACTCGGTGTGGGTCTCGAACCCGTCCCAGGACTTCTCCAGCAGCTCCAGGACGCACCACTCGGCCACACCCTGCTTGACCCGCCGGGTCAGGATCTGCGAGGCGCGTTCACCCGAGGCCACGATGGGCTCACCGGAGGCGAACAGCATCACTCCAAGCTGTTCCAGCCGGTACTCGATCTGGGTACCCAGGTAGGTGCGCCGCGCAATGCGGTCGATGGACTCACAGATCACCGCATCGAAGCGGCGATCGGATCGGGCGGCCTCCTCCAGCAGATCGGTGATACCGCCATCGCGCGGCACCGGGATGGACATCTCCTCATGAGCCCGTCCTTGGCCGCGTAGCCCCAGCTCGGTGCGGCCCGACTCCACATCATAGAAATGAGCCACAATGGCGGCCTGCTCGGGCAGGTTGCTGCGCGAGCTGGTGAGCTGGCGCGGGATGGAAAGTGTGGGGTCCTGGCGGTCGTCGGTGGAGG
This sequence comes from Salinactinospora qingdaonensis, assembly GCF_039539445.1. NCBI lineage: Bacteria > Bacillati > Actinomycetota > Actinomycetes > Streptosporangiales > Nocardiopsidaceae > Salinactinospora > Salinactinospora qingdaonensis. The sequence goes on along the minus strand of NZ_BAABDD010000010.1, from coordinate 43,074 downwards.
TGCGTCCTGCGAAGGCCACCCGCAGGAACCCGCCTTTCAGCTGTCCTTGGAGTCGCTGGGTGGGTTCGTCGGTGGAGCCGTGTCGGAGGGCGTCGAGGGGGATGGGGGGTTCTCGCTGCGCGTGCTCAGCACCCATTCCAGTACGTCCTTGATGGCGTGGGTTTGCTCTGCTTGCAGCTCACGCCCCGGCTGCCCCGGCACCACCTGAAACTCGTAGGTGACATTCATCTCGCCCGAGTTTCGCGAGGCCGTAACCGGCGGGGCGTGGGAACGGTCTTTCGACTCTGCTTCGGGGTGGGCAGGATATGCGACATCGCCGGTGTTGTGGGACGGTTCGGGCTGGTGGGAAGAGTTTTCTCGCGCCTCGGTCACGGTGTCCTTCCCAGCATGATGCGGTCGGCACACGAGTCAGCGAGCGGCATCCCATTGCCGTGCGGCAGCCGCCGGCGGCACCAGCGGGCGCGGCGTGCGATGCGTGAGCCATCGCCATCGCTGCGAACCCACGAGCGAACGCACGGGACGGCAATGCCGGCGGCCGGGCCGGTAGCAGTGGTCTGGCCGTGGCATGCCAGCCGGTCGTAGCGGCCCGCCGAGACCAGTACCGCTGTGGCGAGGCGACCGGCGAGGTTGTTACCGGCATGGCCCTGGTGAGCCTGCCTGCCGGAGCCACCCCCTGCACCGTGTCCCGCCCTGGGGCTCAGGAACTCGACGAGGTTCGTTGCGGTTCGTGGACAAGTTCGGACCTGCAAGGCAACCAATCGGAACCGGCCCACACTGCGGCAACGCCTCCTCATAGCTCCCCCACGCCGTGCTGTCCCGAAGCCTCGGTGCCGCGGCACGTCCAGAGGGAGCAGCCCTCGACCTCGGGTGTGTCCTCGGTGTCGAGGTCGGCGTGGGCCAGTGGGACGCGGGCGGGGTGGAGGTAGTAGGTAGTGCCGGGTGGCGTGGGGCGCGGTGCCGCGTGTGGGTGTCTGTGCCGCAGGGCGGCATCGATGGCAAGCGCCTCCTCCCACGCCTCGGGCTGGTAGGCGCGCAGCTCCCGCCATCTGGCGCCGGAGTGTTGTGGGCAAGCTAGGCAGGCCAATCTCCGCGTGTCGGCGAGGTCGTGCCGGTGGAGATAGGCCCGACAATCCGCGTCGGTCCAGCCGATGTCGAGCAGCGGATAGCGCACGCGCAGTCCATGCGTGCCCGCGCTAGCCCGGCGGGCGTGCTCGATGCTCACAGCCCGAAAGCACTCGACAACCGTCCCTGGGGAGTCGGGGGACGCTTCGGTCAGGCTTCGTACCTGGGCAGCCAGGACGGCGGCTTGGCGGCGTGCGCACTGGTTGGGCAGTCGTCCAGGTGTGCCGTCGGGGTCTCGCGTGAACAGTGGCAGCGGGCAGGGGTGGTCGTTGCCAAGAGTGTGTTCGGCGACGATGGTGGCATCGGCGCGGCGAAAGCCGATGCCGGCGTCGGCGGCGATGCGTTCCAGGCGCGACAGGTGGTGGTAGGCGGCGGCGGTGTAGAGACCCGTGTCGGCGGCCAGGACGTGGTCGGGGCGGGGGAGGGCGCGGTGGGCTGCCAGCAACAGCAGTGCCGTGGTGCCGGGCGTGCCGTCCAGGATCAGCAGTCGCAGGCGTTGGCGGGCGTGGTGGCGGTCGTATCTGAGTGTGGGCATCGCGTGGTGTCGGCTGCGGTCATCGAACGCCTCCCCCATCAAGAGGAGCGGGAGAGCCGGTTGCGCTCACGCACGCGGCGGCGAATTCGGAGCCGGCGTAGGCCCAGCGGCTATCTGGCGCACGCCGGGCGAGCAGAAATTCGTCACTGCCAATCTTCTGATCGGATATGCGGCAGCTTTTCTACTCGCTTAGCGTTCGCCGCTGATGAGCAGTTTCTGCGCACCCGCCGCTGCGATTCGCATGCGGATTTTCGGCGAACTTTCTTTGACGTCATGGAACTCCCCGACACGGATAAGGGAGTTCAGTGATGCTGCTCGATGTTTCGTCCGATCAGCCGTTTTCGGCGTTGCAGCGTTCGGTTGAACTGGTCATCTCCGGGGCGGCCCCGCCGGTGCTGCCCATGGCCGACCTTCCCGGCGTGGAGGCTGAGGAACTGGCCGCCGGGCAGGTGGTGACCCTGCTGCGGCGCGGGTCGGTGGAGGTGGCCGATGCGCTGTGGCGTCGTGTTCTCGCGCGTTCGCGTGCGGGCCAGACGGTGTGGACCGTGGTGGCGGCCGGGGCGATGCTGCCGCGGCTGGTCAGCGCATGCTCTCGGTTCGGCCGTGTTCCCAACGACCACATCGCCGATGTGGAGGCCGAGATGCTGGCCGCGTTGCTGGAGCAGATGCGGTCGGTGGACACCTCGGGCACCGACGTGGGATCGCAGTTGTGGCACGCGGCGGCCAACACCGCCTACCGGTGCGGCTACCACGCCCAGCAGAACAGGCGGCGGCTGACCCCGTGGGACCCGCTGGAGCGGGAAACGCCCCACCATGATGGGCGCGGGCCGGTCACGGTGTTGGCCGAGGCGATCACCCAGGGGCTGCTCACCCGGACCGAAGCCGACCTCATCGCCCGCACGCGGCTGGAGTCGCAGACGTTGGGCCAGGTCGCCGCTGACCTGGGGCTGGCCTACATCACCGCCCGGCGCCGGCGACACGCAGCCGAGGCGCGGCTGGCGCACGCGCTGGAAGAAAAATCCGCGGATGCGGTGAGCGCAACCACGCCCTGAATTCCTCTTGATGGGTGAGAAGGAACCTTCTTCTCGCCCACAGCGGCCGGGGCGGAGCGGTCATCGAACGCTTGCACCTGTTGCCCCCAGCGAAAGGAGGATTCGGCGCGTTCGCCCCGGCCCTCACCCCTAAGCCTGACAGCGACGCCCCCGACCGGTCGCCGCAATTTGAGGTGAGGCATGGAGGCACGAAAACCCCGCATCCTGATCTTTTTTCTTTGCATTTTTATCGCTGGTTTCGCCCTGGCCCTGGCGGGGGCCGACCCTGCCCTGGCCGACACCGCTCCCGCTCCTGGTGTTGAGGATTTGGGAGCGGTGATCACCAATATCCGTAACTGGGTGCTGGGGCTGCTGGTGGCGTTGGCCACCTTGTTGTTGACCATCGGTGGGGTGCGCTACCTGCTGGCCGGTGGCGATCCGGGGGAGGTCAGCAAGGCCAAGGACACCTTGAAGTACGCGGCGTTGGGCTATGGGGTGGCGATCCTGGCGCCGCTGCTGGTGGAGATCCTGCGCGGGTTCGTGGGGTTGTCGTCATGAGCCCACCGCGGCGGTCTCCCCTCTCGCGTCGTGTGGCAGCCGGCACGGCGCTCGTGGTTGCGGCGTTGGTGGGCGGTGGGACGGTGCTGGCGGCACCGGCCGGCGCTGCCGCGACCGTTGCCGGTGCCATCGAGGCTCCCGCGCCGTCGCCGGGCCACGAGCCAGAGCCCGTGCCGAAGCCGACACCCCCGGCTGAGCCGGAACCGAGCGGGGTGCCCTCACCCGAGCCCTCGCCTGCCCCGGGGCCTGAGCCCAGCCCACCGGAGGAGCAGCCGCCGGAGAGGGCGGATGCGTGTGGGATGTGGGACTACGCATGCCAGGTACGCCAGGCGTTCAACGGATGGCTGGTCGAGACGGTGACCGAGGTGGTCAACCTCAACCTCATGGCCGCGGCGATCGGCCTGTTGACCCAGCCGGTGCCCACGCCGGGGGTGGAGCAGGCGTGGCGGGTGTGTGCGGGGGTGGTCAACACCGGATTCGTGCTGCTGGTCACGGTGGGCGGGGTGGTGGTGATGACCAACCCCACGGTGCAGACCTCGACCGGTATCAAGAAGGTGGCGCCGCGGCTGGTGCTGGGGTTTGTGGGGGCCAACGCCTCCTGGTGGGTGTGTGAACTGCTGGCCGACCTCGGCAACGCCACGAGTCTGCGGCTGGTCAGCGACACCGCCACCGGCGCCGACGTGGCTACCGCGATCGGGCGCGTCCTGGCCGATCCGGCCGGCGAGGTCGTGATCGTGGTGGTGTTGTACCTGGTGGCCGGCCTGCTGGAGCTGTTCTTTTTCTTCGCCTTGCTGGTGCGGCTCACCCTGTGGCTGTTGCTCACCGCAGCGGCCCCGCTGGCGTTGGCCTGCCACGCGCTGCCTCAAACCGAGGGTGTGGCGCGGTTGTGGTGGCGCGCAATGGTCGCACTGATGCTGGTGCAACTGGGCCAGGCGCTGACGCTGCGCGTGGCGGTGACCATCTTCCTCAACCGCGGCGCGCGGGATCTACTCGACCTGAGCGGCACGGCGGCGTCGCTGCTGGATGTGGGGATCGTGATCTGCCTGCTGTATGTGCTGGCGCGTATCCCGTTCTGGGCGTTCAAGCGGGTGTTCAACTACCAGGCCTCCCCCGCGCTCAAGGCCGCCAAGTTCGCCCTGAACGTGCTGGTACTGCGCAACCTCGGCAAAGCCGCCGCCAGCGCCACCGCAGCACGGGCGCCCCGCGGTGGCCAGGGCGGCGCCCCGCCAGGGGCTGGCGGCGGGCCGGCCGGTCCGCGAGGCGGACGGGGACCCACCGGCCCCCGAGGCAGCCCCACGTCAACTGGCGCTGGCAGTGGCCCCCGACGCGCAGGCAGCCCGGCCAGTGCCGCTGCCGGACACAGAACGGGGACCGGGGTGGGGCGCCAAGCGGGCACGCCGCCAGCCCGCGCGACCGGCAGGACTAGCCGTACCTCCGGCCAGACGTCGGGCGCGTTTGGCGGCCACGGCGGGGCTGGCCCGCCAGGGCCTGCCCGCTCCCCCAGAGGCAGGGGTGGCAGCGGCACTGCCGGCTCGGCAGAGGGCGGCACGGCGCACCACGACCGGTCCCGTTCTGGCACGGCAGCACCCCCACCGCCGGGGAGTAAGGGGGCGCGTCGGCACCAGCGGGACGGGGCCACGGCCTCGGACAACAGCAGTGGCAGTGGCGCTAGCCAGTGGTGGGGGCGTGGTTTCGCTCAACACCGCCCCCGCGCCGCCTCTGCTCCCCCACCGCCGGATCCACGCCGCTACCGGGCGATGCGGCCCCACCTGCGCTACCCCCAGTCCCGCCGCCAACAGACACGCTCTGCCCGCACCTCCCCCGACCAGACGCCCCCTGCCCGTGCCAGCAGCGGACCTGCCCCACCACCCCGCCGGTCCGCTACCGCCTCGCCTCCACCACAGGGGGCGCGGTCGGGGGCGTCCCCGCCCCCGTCGTCCTCTTCTGCTTCCCCTGCCTCGGGTGAGGCGGGTCCGACTGGACGGATTCCCAAAAGGCCGATTCGTCCCAAGCCCCGCCACGCTCAGCGGGGCGCTCGGCAAAGGAGACGGTAGATGGCGCGGATCCGCATGCCCGCCGACATCGAACGCGACGATCCGATCCTGGCGGGGCTGACGGCCCGCCAACTGCTCATCATCGGCGTTCCCGCCCTAGCGGTGTGGGGCGCGGGTGCTGTCCTGTACCCGTGGGTGCCACTGCCGGTACTGGCCGTTCTAGCGGTGCCCCTGGTGGGGGCGGCGGTGGCCGCGGCGCTGGTGCGCCGCGACGGGCTCAGCCTGGACCGGCTGGCTGTGGCGGCCTGGCGCTATCTCCGGGCCGCCAAACGCCGCACCGCCCATCCCGTTCCCACCGCTTCAATCCCCTCCTGGATCGGCGCACGGGCCACGCCGCTGCCGGCACCGCTGGACCTGCCGCTGCAGGCGATCGGCGATGACGGCACCATCGACCTGGGCGAGCACGGCGTGGCCGTCATCTTGTCGTGTTCGACGGTGAACTTCGGGCTGCGCACCCCTGAGGAACAAGCCGCCCTCGTCAGCGGTTTCGCGAGCTATCTCAACTCCCTGGCCACGCCCGCGCAGTTTGTGGTGCGCGCCGAATCCGTGCGCCTGGACCCCTTGATTGCCGCCCTCGACCACGCGGCACCGGGGTTGCCGCATCCGGCCCTGGAGCGGGCCGCCGGCGACCACGCCGCCTATCTCGCCGAATTGGCTGAGAGCCGCGAGCTGCTGTATCGGCAGGTGCTGATGGTGCTGCGCGCGCCTGCCAGCCAAGGGCGGCAGGCGGTGGCAACCGTGCGCCGCCGCGCCGACGATGCCGCCCGCGCGCTGGCTGGTGCCGGCACCACCGCCACCGTCTTGGACGGCGCCCGTGTTGCCGCCGTCTTGGACTCGGCAGCCGCGCCCTTCGATGCCACCCCGCCCGGTGAGGAGCTGGCCAGCGCGGACGAGGTGATCACCGGGGCGCCTTCGGGTGAGGAGGCCTAGATGCTGGGACGGACGAAATCGAAAACGAAGCGCTCCACGACCGCGCGTGACTCCACACCGGTGGCGGCCGAGGTCGAGGTTGGGGCGCGCCGGATCGACCTGGGATCGGGGGTGGCGGCGAACTTCGTGGTGACCGGCTATCCCGCCGAGGTGGGCCATGGGTGGTTGGAGCCGCTGCTGACCTATCCGGGACGGCTGGACGTCTCCGTCCACGTGGAACCGGTGCCCCCGGAGATGGCCGCACACCGGCTGCGGCGCCAGCGAGCCCGACTGGAATCGGCCAGCCAGACCGGAGCCGAGCAGGGAAAACTGGAGGACTTCGAAGCCGAGACCGCCGCCCAGGACGCCCGCGACATGGCCGCCTCGCTGGCCCGCGGCGAAGGCAAACTGTTCCGCGTCGGGCTGTCCATCACCGTCCACGCCGCCACCAACGAAGAGTTGGACGCAGAGATCGGCCACGTCCAGTCCCTGGCCGCCTCGATGCTGTTGCAGGCCCGCCCGGCCACCTATCGCCAACTCCACGGCTGGGCCTCAGCCCTACCGCTGGGCGTGGACCTACTGGGCCAGCGCCGCAGTATGGACACCACCGCGCTGGCAGCCGCCTACCCCTTCGCCAGCCCCGATGTAGCCGTGCAGACCTCCCCCACCGCCGTGCTCTACGGGTTGAACGCCGACTCGGCCGGGGTGCTGGTTTGGGACCGCTGGGCGCTGGACACCTACAACACGGTCGTGTTGGCCCGCTCGGGTGCCGGCAAATCCTACTTCTGCAAACTCGACCTGCTGCGCTCGCTCTACACCGGTGTCACCGCCGCCGTCATCGACCCCGAAGACGAATACACCCGCCTGACCGAAGCCGTCGGAGGCACCACGCTGCGGCTGGGGGCTCCCGGGGTTCACCTCAACCCCCTCGATCTGGCGTTGGATGCCGGCGCTACCCGCGACGCGCTCAGCCGCCGCGCCCTGTTCCTGCACACCCTGCTGGCCGTCATGCTGGGCGGGCCCCTGAGCGCGCGGCAACGCGCCGCTTTGGACCAAGCGGTGATCACCACCTACCGCAACGCCGGCATCACCGCCGACGAGCGCACCTGGAGCCGTCCCGCTCCGCTGTTGGGCGATCTGGCCGCCACGTTGGGCGCGGCCGACGATGAGCACGCCCGTGACCTCGCACTCCAGCTCGCCCCCTACGTCAGTGGGTCCTACCGGGAGCTGTTCGCCGCGCCCACCAGCCGGCGCCCCACCGGCCATCTCGTCTCCTGGTCGCTGCGCGAGATACCCGAGGAACTCAAAGGAGTGGGCACGCTGCTGGCCCTGGACGGGATCTGGCGCGGCGTCGCCGAGGCCGCCCCCGATCATCCGCGCATGGTGCTGGTCGACGAGGGGTGGCTGCTCATGTCCACCCCCGAAGGCGCCCGTTTCCTGTACCGGCTGGCCAAGGCCGCCCGCAAACGCTGGGTGGGACTGACCGTGGCCACCCAAGACGCCGCCGATGTACTCGGCAGCGATCTGGGCAAAGCCGTGGTCGCCAATGCCGCCACCCAGATCCTCATGCGCCAGGCCCCGCACACCATCGACACCATTGCCCACACCTTCGCCCTTTCCGAGGGCGAGAAACAGCACCTGCTCACCGCTGCCCCCGGCGACGCACTGCTGTGCAGCGGCGACCAACGTGTCGCCTTCCAGGTGGTCGCCAGCCCTTTCGAACACCAGCTCATCACCACCAACCCGGCCGAAGAAGCCCCAGACCGCGACGGCCCCGAGACCGACGTCTCCCTCGACCTCTCCCAATCCCAGCTCGACGAGGAGGACGACGACCTCCTATGACCCTGCTCCTCACCGATCTGGGGCGGCTACCCAACGCCCTCGCCCGCGCCTTCGTCGACCTGCTGGCTGCCCACGGCTGGACGCTGCTAGTGGTCGGGCTGGCCACGGTGGCCCTGCTACTGGTGGTCCGCGTTGTCGTCCACGGGCTACGCCACCGCGCCTGGACGCGCCACGCCCGTCTGGTCGAGATCCTGCCCCCACCCCACGCCGAGCTGTCCCAAGCCCACGCCTTGTGGACCCAACTGCTGGGACTGCTGCGACCGGCGTGGAAACGGCTGCTGCTAGGCCAACCCCACCTGGTGTGGGAATACGTCATGACCGTCACGGGGGTGCGCATCCGGCTGTGGGTGCCCGGCCCCACCCCGCCCGGGCTGGTAGAACACGCCATCACCTCGGCCTGGCCCGGCGCGAGCACCACCACCCGCCCCATCCCCACGCCCCGCCCCGACCGCTATATCCACGCCGGGTGGGTGCGGCTGGCCCGCCCCGACCACTACCCGCTGGCCACCAGCTACGACGAGGACCCGCTGCGGGCCGTGATCGGCGCCGCCAGCGATATGGCCACCGGCGAGGAGATCATGGTCCAAATCGGCGTGCGACCGGCCACCGGCCGGCGGCTACGCCGCACCAACCAGGCCGCCGCCGCGCTGCGCCACGCCCCCACCGCCCACGCCGACGCCTTCGACGCGCTCACCCCCACCACGCGACGCTCCACCAGCTCCCTGTTGGCGATGCGCTCCGAAGCCCGGCGCGAGATCCAGGCCATCCTCAACAAGTCCACCCAACCCCGGCTGGAAACCCTCACCCGCTACCTCGTCTCCTCCCCCGGAACCGACACCGCGGCACGGCAACGCCGACGGGGACACGCCCACGCCATCGCCGCGTCCTTCGCGGTGTTCAGCGGCCACAACTACTACCAACGCCGCCACATACTCCTGGCGCCGCAGCGGCGCATCCACACCCGCCACATGGGCGCAGGCGATCTGCTCTCGGTCACCGAACTGGCCGCAGTGGCCCACCTGCCCACCGACGAGAGCGTGCCCGGCCTGCAACGCGCCCCAGCCCGCTCCACCCCGCCACCGCCCCAAGTCGCCACCGACAGCCCGCAAGCCCGCCTGCTCGGGGTGGCTGAACAGTCCGAACGCCGCAGCATCGCCCAGCGCATCGCCGACGCGCGCCAGCACACCCACATCATCGGCGGCACCGGAACCGGCAAAACCACATTGTTGCTGGGCATGGCCCTGGATGACATCGCCAAGGGCCGCGGACTCGTCTTCATCGAACCCAAAGGCGAATCCGAACTGCTACTACCACGTATCCCCGAGGACGCCATGGACCGGGTGGTGCTCATCGACCCTGACGACGACGCCTCCCCGCCCAGCCTCAACGCCCTGGCCAGCCCCGCCCCGGCCCGCACCGCCGACACCATCACCGGCATCTTCAAACGCATCTTCGCCGAATCGTGGGGGCCACGCACCGACGACATCCTGCGCTCGGCCGTACTCACCCTGGCGGGAACACCGCAAGCCAGTCTGGCCAACATCCCCAAACTGCTCGACAACGACGCATTCCGCCGCCGCGCCACCGCCCACCTGGACGAGAAGTCCGTACTGGCCGGCTTCTGGTCCTGATACGAGGCCCAATCCGACCAGGCTCGGGCCCACGCCACCGCGCCGCTGCTCAACAAGCTGCGCGCCGTACTACTGCGCGACTTCGCCCGCGACCTGCTGGCCGCCCGGCCGCGCTCCAGCCTGAACCTGCCCCACCTGCTCGACAACGACGCCGTCATCATCGCCCGCCTGCCCAAAGGCGTCCTCGGCGAAGACACCAGTGCCCTGCTGGGCTCCCTCACGCTGGCCCAGGTCTGGCAAGGCGTCCTGGCCCGCGCTCGGCAGCGCCAAGCCCACCGCAGCGACATCAGCGTGTACCTGGACGAGGCCCACAACTTCCTCACCCTGCCCTACGGACTCGGCGACATGCTCGCCGAAGCCCGCGCCTACCGCGCCGGCCTCGTCCTCGCCCACCAAGACCTCGCCCAACTCCCCCGCGACCCGCGCGAAGCCGTCTCCACCAACGCCCGCAGCAAAGTCTACTTCGACGTCTCCCCCGAAGACGCCCGCGGCCTCGCCCGCCACGTCCACCCCGAACTCGGCGAACACGACCTCTCCCACCTGGCGCGCTACCAGGCCGCGGCCCGCCTGGTCGCCAACGGCGCCCTCACCCCCGCCTTCACCCTGCGCACCCGCCCACTGCCCGCCCCCACGCCAGGGCGGGCCACCGCCGTACGCAAGACCGCCCGCACCAACCAATCCTCGTAACGCTGCAACACTCCGGTTCTCAAGGAGGCCAGTCGTGTCTGTCGTCCTGCGCCCCGACCGCCGCGCCCCCGCCCGTCCCCGCAGCTCACCCGAAACCGTCAAGCAACTCGCCCGCCGACTCACCCCACGCGACCGCCACATCATGCGCCTGGTCTGGCAACACAAGGTGTTCACCACCGACCAGCTCACCGCCCTGGGCTGGAACTCCTACAACACCGCCAAACAGCGCCTGGCTACCCTGCACCGGCTGCGCGCCCTCGACCGGCTCCGCCCCTGGAAACCCCACGGCGGCGCCCCCTGGCACTACGTCCTCGACCAGCCCGGCGCCGAGATCCTGGCCGCCGAAAACGGCCAGTCCCTGCGCGAGTTCGGCTACCGCCGCGACCGTGCCCTGGCCGCCGGCTACTCCGCCACCCTCGACCACACCCTGGGCACCAACCAGTTCTTCGTCGACCTCTACACCCACACCCGCCACCACGACGACACCCACCTGGACTGGTGGACCGAGACCACCTGCACCCACCACTACGGCGACATCGTCCGCCCTGACGCCGCCGGCCGCTGGCGCGTGGCCGACCGCAGGGTGGACTTCTTCCTCGAATACGACACCGGCACCGAACGACTACGCCGCCTCACCGCCAAACTCGACGCCTACCAGGAACTGGCCGACCTCACCACGACCAGCGCGATCGTGCTGTTCTACCTACCCAGCCAACGGCGCGAAGCCCACCTCCGCCACGCCCTCGGTCCTCGGCCTGCGGTTTTGGTGGCCACCGCCGTCCACGGCGCTCACCCCGCCCGCCACGTCTGGGTCCGCGTCGACGATCCGCACCTGATCCCCCGCCGTCTCGTCGACCTGAGTCCTCGCACCACCTACCACCAGCCCGCACTGCTTGAAGGAGCAGACGATGGCTAACGTCGGCTGCGGCGCCGCTCTAGGCGCCGCAGCCCTGCTCATCCCCGCACTGGTGTTCTCCACCGCCACCGCCTTCCTCGGCCGCGACGCTCCCGCCTCACAGAGCGCGCCCGAACAGCTTGAAGGCATCCCCGAACTCCTGCTGGAGGCCTACGCCCGCGCCCCCGCCCAGCTCGAACGCCACTCTCCCCAGTGCACAGGCATGAGCTGGGCCATACTGGCCGGCCTCGGCCGCATCGAATCCACCCACCTGGCCGGTCACGACATCAAACCCGACGGCGACGTGGTCCCCCGCTTCCTCGGCCCCGTCCTCGACGGCTCCGGAGCGGGTGGCAACATCACCCCCGTCCACGACACCGACAACGGCCGATGGGACGGCAACACCACCTACGACCGCGCCCTCGGCCCCACCCAGCAACTCCCCGGCCAGTGGGACACCTACGGCCGTGATGGCAACCACGACGGGAAGGCCGACCCGCACAACGTGTTCGACAACGTCCTCGCCGGCGCCGTCGAGCTCTGCGAAAGCGCAGGCGGCGCCCCAGTGGACTTCACCGACCGCGGCCAACTCCGCGACGCACTCTGGCGCTACAACCATTCCGAGATCTACGTCGACGACGTCCTCACCCGCATCGAGCACTACCGCCAACTCAGCAGCCCCGTCGGCGGCGAGGCGGGCAGCTACGCCGGCCAGCACGCCGTCAAATGGGCGCTACGCCAGGTCGGCAAACCCTACATCTGGGGCGGCACCGGCCCCCAGGGCTACGACTGCTCCGGCCTGACCATGAAAGCCTGGGCCGCCGCCGGCGTCACCATCCCCCGCGTCACCACCGACCAGTACCACGCCGGCACCCGCGTCAGCCTCAACCAGCTCGCCCCCGGCGACCTGCTCTTCTACGACACCACCAACGTCGGCGCCCCCGGCCCCGCCCCCAGCCACGTCACCATGTACATCGGCGACGGAAAAATGATCAACGCCCCCGGCACCGGCCACCCCATCCGTACCCAGCCCCTGCACAGCGACTTCTACACCCCCCGCTTCATGGGTGCCGTCCGCCCCCACGCCGCATAAATCGGCAGGTTTCTCAAACTCGCAACGAACACACCCAGCGAGCCTTAGCCAAGACGAGGGGACGACCTCTTGCCTCCTTACAAGCCGGTGAATGCTCCCGGCCAGAGCACCAGCGGAGAGCTTAGAGCCCATCTCATTCGGGGTCTCGTCGGCCTGAGCGTGTGTCGATGGTTGAGCGTTTGGTTCCGGACGGGTTGTGGGAGTTGTTCCAGCAGGTGGTGCCCTAGGTGCCGTCTCGCCTCTAGGAGCGTCTGGCCCGCGCCAGCGTGGAGTCCTCGACGCGATTGGGGCGCCACCGAAGGAAGGCCGCCTGGCTGGCCGGATACCACCGCCTACACCGGCGCTACGAACGCACAGGCACACACGTCCCGGCCTTCACCGTCATCGCCTGCACACTGGTCTGCTGCCGCAGATTCACCAAATGAGAGGAACTCTCATAAAGCGTCGGGTTAGTTCAGTAGGCGGTCTCATGCTCGGTCCGTGGGGCGTGGCTGATTCTCGTTTCCAGCCAGGTCGTGACACCGGCCGCGGCACTGGTGATGAGTTCGTCGGGTGCACCGGAGGCACAGATCGATGTGCGTGCTAGTGCCGCGAGTTGTGGGTCTGTCAGTGATAGCTGCGCGCGAGCGTTCTGGTACTCGGTGAGCAGACTGGTTTCGAATAGCAGCGGGTCGTCGGAGCCCAGGGAACACAGCACTCCGGCGTCCAGGAGTCGCGGGAGGGGATGCTCGTCGAGGTGCTTGACAACACCGAGTACGTGGTTGGACGTCAGGCACACGTCCAACGCTGTGCCTTCGTCGGCGAGGCGTTTCATCAGCGGTGGATGCTCAACGGCACGCACGCCGTGGGCGATTCGATCGGGAGAGAGCACGTCAACCGCGTTTTGGATGCTCGACGCGCCGGCGAACTCGCCTGCGTGCGGTGTGATGATCAGGTTGGCTTCCCGGGCGATCGTGAAGGCTTTCTCGAAAGCTTCCGGAGGCGCTGCGGTCTCATCACCGGTAAGGCCGAAGGCGACGACTCCACGGCCGGCATAGTCGGCGGCAAACCGTGCCAGGGCGATGGCGTGGTGCGGATCACGGTTGCGGCTGGCACCGAGGACCAGCCCAAAGCCGACGCCCAAGTGCGTTCCTGTGGAGGTCCCGGTTTCCAGGACCAGGTCAAGCACCTCTTCGGTGGAACCGAGCGCTGGCGTGTAGGTCGTCGGGGTGAAGTGTGGCTCGATCCAAACCGCTCCTGAGGCTGCTGCGTCTTCCACGACTTCACGCACGAGGCGTTGGAGGTCACTCCTGGTGCGAATCAGTTTGACGATCTCTCGATAGCAGTTCTGAAACTGGTCAAACGAGTCGTAGGGAGCGGTCTGTGGGATCGGTTGCCCGTAGGTGCGTGCCAGATCTGCAAGCGTGGCGGGCCGCATGGCGCCTTCGAGATGGAGGTGGAGGTCGACTTTGGGTAACTGTTTGAGGCAGCGCTGACCTGGAGGGTCTTCTGGCGGTGGGAATTTGGGCGCCATGGGCTGTTTCCACGTAGTGCGAGTTGGGGTGGCGTCAGCTCACGGACATTCAAACGTTTACCCGGCTCGGGCTGCCGTGTCTGACAGGAACCACGAGGGTCCGAGGTAGCCCTGGCCGGGCGTTGCTGGGGTGCGGGCCAGGGCTGGTTCGAGGCTGGTGGTCACTCGACGGGCTGGGGCAGGTCGTTGGCGTGGAGGCGTTCGTGGAGCTCGCCCAGGGCTGTGCGGTTGCTGTCGAACCGCAGCACGTCACGGGCGGTGTGATAGTCCAACCATTGGACGGCAGTGTGCTCTTCAGAGATCTTGATCTCCACACCGGTCAGGTCAACGGCGAAGGAGTACTCGGGGATGACGTAGGTTCCCGTCGGCCAACTGTCGCGATCGACGAAGAACCGTGCGGGGATGCTGGCGGTGGTCTGCAACGGATAAAGCGAAACAGCCTGGGTGAGTCCGAGTTCCTCGCTGGCCTCGCGAGCGGCGGCCTGCTGCGGTGTCTCGCCGACCTCACCACCGCCGGCGACCGCCTGCCAGACGTCCATGTCCTCACGCCGCAGTAGGGCGAACTCGACCTGCTCACCGGTGCGGCGGAAGGCAACGACAAGGACCTGAAACGGTGCTCGGGGCATGTGAATCTCCTTGTTCACTGATCAGGCGAGACGCGGCTTTGATCACGGCTCCGCTGGTCTTCGTGGAGTCGACTGCGATTGTTGTATATCTTCTCGGCCGCACGTGTGACATCGGCGAGTTCTGTTGGTTCGTCGAGCAGCATGCCAGATCCGGCTGCTTGTCCGAGTAGAACCAGACGGGCGCAGGTGTTGCGGGCATGGGTGTCGGCGGCCACGCGTGCGGGGGCGTAGTCGGGGTTGGCGGGGTCAGCATAGATCGGCTCGTCGCTACAGGGGATGAGGGTGCCTCGCCCGACGGGTATGCCTTCGGCCCGCAGGGCGGCGCGGAAGGTGTCGATCGGGACATCGTCGAATGCCTTGGGGTCGTAGGTGAACGCCAGGGAGAAGCGGCCGTGTGTGGTTACGCGCGGGTCGAGAGCCGGGGGCACGGGCTGCAGGCCGGGGATGGTAGAGAGTTCTGCGGCAAGGAAGATTGCTCCCCGCTCCTTGGCTGCGGTGTGGTGCTCCATGCGTGCGAGCTGGGCTCGCAGGATGGCGGCCTGGAATTCGCTTAGCCGCAGGTTCCAGCCCAGGTGGGGGTGCGGGCTGGAGGTGCCGGGCGGACGGCCGTGGTCGCGGAGTGCGGCGATACGTGCGGCGAGATCGTCACGCGGTGTGACAACAGCGCCGCCTTCGCCAGCGGAGATGTTCTTAGTGCTGGCGAAACTGAACACGCCGATGGTGCCGAGCGTCCCGGTGTGTGCGCCGTTCCAGGTCGCGCCGAGCGACTGGGCGCAATCCTCGATGATCGGGATGTCGTGTTCTGCGGCGATGGCGCGGAGATCGTCCATGTCGGCCGGGTGCCCACCCAGGTGGACGGCGATGATCGCCCTGGTCTTGTCGCTGAGGGCGGATTTCGTGGAGGAAGCGGCGAGAGTGTGGGTGGCGGGGTCGATATCGGCGAAGACCGGGACACCGCCGAGCAGGGAGACCGCGGTCGCGGTGGCCACATAGGTCATGGCCGGTACCACGACTTCGTCTCCCGGCTGGAGTCCCAGTGCCCGTAGGGCGATCATGAGCCCAGCGGTGCCGCTGGAGACCACGGCGACATGCGGAACGTGAAGGTAGTCGCCGAGTTCGCGTTCCAGGGCTTGCCCTTGGGATTGGCTGTGGATGCCGCCCCACCGTCGGCTCTCCAGGACCGCGGTGAGGGCGTGGAGTTCTGCCTGGTCGAACTGCGGCCAGTCGTGAAAGGGGCGGGTCCGTACCGGTGGTCCGCCCACGAGGGCGAGTGTGCTCACGGTCGAGCCTCCTCGGCGATTCTGCGCAGGCGGGCACGGTGGTCGATGACCCAGGTCAACTGGTGGTGTCGGGCGCGGGCGAAGGCCGACATGCCGCGGACCTCATCTTGGGTAGTGGTAAAGGTTCGGCTCTCGGCTGCTTGGACGGTGATGAACAGGTCGATCATGACCGCGCGGTCCGTCGCCTCAATCGATCTGATGCGGTGGTAGGCGTCCAGATAGGTCCGAAACGCCGAGTCCGGCGCGGACATCCCGGGAGGGATCGAGGTGACGAAGGCACGGACGATCTCATAGGGGCGCGGGAATCGGGAGACCTGGTCGAAGTCGACGAACAGGGGGCGGTTCGGGTCGGCTGCGACCAGGTTTTCCAAGCGTGCGTCCCCATGAACCCACCCACAGGAGAGGGTTGCCATGGCCTGCGCGTCGAGTCCGTAGGTTTCCAGAATGTGGATGCGCCAGTCGATCGCGTCGCGGATGGTCGTATCGCATATCTGTTGTCGCAGTCGTTTCAGATCTGCGGTGGGAGGGGTGGGCAGTTGTAGGAAGTCGGCACAGTCCTGGTCCGGGATGAAGTGGTCCAGGCAGCGGTGCAGCGCGGCGAGCGCGGAGCCAAGACATGTCAGCCCGGCTTGCTGGGCATGGTAGATGTACTCGGTCACCAGGTAGGTCGCGTCCTCCACGTGTGCGATTCGTCGGCCGCTTCGCGTCAGGCACAGTGGTGGGGCCAGTCCGGCACGCGCTGCGTGGTGGTGGGCCTGGGCCGCCAGTTCGATGCGTTCGGGCGTGAATCGTGAGCCGAACCGCTTGGCGACCAGCGGGCCGTTCTCGGTCGGCACCACGTTGACCTGCCCCACGTGTCCGCCGGGAAGACGGCGCACCGCTCCGCACAGGCGTCGTCCGTACTGGCGCAGGCATGCCGACACCTCCGCTGTTTCCGTGGGTGCGCTCATTTGGTGAGCACCCGGTTGCCGAGGACAAGCGTGTCCAGACCGGATGAGAAGAAGGTGCGGATCGCGTCCTCAGGGCTGCACACGACGGGCTCTTCGGCCAGGTTGAAGGAGGTGTTGAGAATCGCACCGACACCCGTACGGTCCCGGAATCCGCAGATGAGCCGGTGAAAGAGCGGGTTGGCTTCGGCGGTGACGGTCTGCGGGCGGGCGGTGCCGTCGACATGGATCGTGGCGGGGATGAGGTGGTGTGTCTCAGGAAGGACGGGAAGGGTGCGCTCCATGAACGGCGCCGCTGGTTGTGAGCCGAAGTAGGTGGCGAAGTCGTCGGCCAGGACCGCCGGAGCGAAGGGACGCCATGGTTCGCGCAGCTTCACCGCATTGTTCACCTGGTCGCGCATGCCCGCGCTGCGGGGATCGGCCAGGATCGAGCGGTTGCCCAGCGCACGCTGCCCGAACTCCATGCTGCCCTGGAACCAGCCGACGATCTTGCCCTCGGCCAGCGCGTGTGCGGCGACATCCGCCGGGTCGTCCACCTCGGGGGCCCGCAGTTTGGCCCGAGAGAGAACGCGACTGATGGCGGCATCATCAAAGGAGGGGCCGTAGTAGTTGTGGGTCATCGCCGGGCCGCGGTCGGCCCCCAGCAGGACGCAGTGGGTATAGAGGGCCGCACCGATCGAGGTGCCGCTGTCATCGGGACAACTGGAGACGAAGACCTCGTCGAACGGCGTTGAGGACGTGATCTTGCCGTTGAACACGGAGTTCATGAACGTTCCTCCGCCTACCACGAGCTGTTCCAGGCCGGTGCTGTGGTGCAAATCGGCCAGGAGGTGGTGTAGGGCGTCCTCCAACACGTGCTGGGCGGCTGCGGCGACGTCTTGGTGTCGGCTGGTGATCTCCTCGTCGGGGCGGCGTGGCGGACCGAAGCGCTGGATGAACGCCTCGCTCACCGCGCTGCGGGCCGGCCGCAGGTAGTAGCTGAAGTAGTTGAGGTCAACGCGGATTGTGCCGTCCTGGAACTCGACGAGGTCGCGGAGCGACTTGTAGACCGCGCCATTGGCGTCACCGTAGGCGGCCAGCCCCATGACCTTCCACTCGTCACGGTCAAGGCGGAAGCCCAGATACTGCGTCAGCGCCCCGTAGAACAGCCCCAGCGAGTGCGGATAAGGGATGGTTCCCAGCGTGGTGAGGGCAGAGCCGTTGCCCACCGCGCTGAGCGCGGTGCAGTCCTCGCCCCGCCCATCGACGGTGAGAACGGCGGCCGACTCGAACGGAGAAAGGAAGAAGGCGTTGGCCGCGTGCGCGTCGTGATGGTAGACGTAGTCGATTTGAAGCGGCTTGTCTCCGGTCTGCAAGATCTGCGTCGCAGCCCCCTGATACGGCTCATCCAGCAAGGCAGCGAGGTTGTTCGGTATCGCATACAGCCCTTCGGGGTGCCATCGGGCGCGCCCGGTGTAACGGCCATCCGGCACGCTCAGGTCGATCGCCGGGTTGGTACTGACCGCGATCCGGTCCACACCGTTCAGGCCGTCCGGGACGGTGGAGAGGCAGTACTCGATCGCGCGCCGGGGGAACGCACGGGTGTGTTTACTCCGTGTGAAGCGTTCCTCGGCCGCGGCGGCACGGACCTGCCCGTCCTCGACCAGGGCTGCCGAGGAGATATGGAGGTCACTAGCGATGCCAAGAATGTGCATCCCCTTCATTCCCCTTCCCGGGTGCGGCGTACAACGTCGTCGACCAGCCGTAGTGCCTGTGGGGTCATGCCCGGTGGCTGGATCAACCGGTAGGTGGGAATCTGCGGAATCCACTGCCGGTGCTCAGGCGCACCATCAGCTAACGCGGCCTGCTCGGGGAAGACCTCGCCAGGGCCGTGCAAGACGTTACGGCTCCACAACGCGCCGGCCTCTTCTTCGCTGAGCAGCGACAGATACGGCGCGGAGACTGCGGGATCAAGCCGGGGTTCGATGGCTACGGTCAGGCGACCACGTGGCGCCACCGTGCTGCCCGCAGCGGTGGCCAGCTCCTGTGGTCGCAGCGCAAGTCGCGGCTCCAAAGCATCGCCACATCCCTCAACATCGCCGATCTGCTGCTCCCACTGGTGCACCAGGTAATCTCGCAACGGCCCTTCCCGCAGGGAGAGGACGCTGCCCGCGCGGACCCCGACACGGATCGGGAAGCCCGCCACCTCCACCTGCCCTTCCCCCCCTTGCCGGAGGGCGACCTTGTCGTTACCGGCTAAGGCCCCGCCCGCGCTGTCCAGGGTGTGCAGCAGCATCGTCGTTTTGCCGGCAGCTCGTCCTCCGAGCACGGCCACGCCTTCCCCTTCCAGCGCAAAGCACGCCGCGCGAACGAACAGCTCCCCCTTCGCCAATAGCTCGCGCAGGATAAGCGCACGCATGATCCGCACTACAACCTGGGCGTGCTCATGCTCTGCGCCTTCCCCGAGAACCAGATGTACGGTCGAGCGAGCGTCATCCACCAGGCAGACCACGTCCGGAGCAGTAGGAAGCACCGCGCGGCGTATTGAGGAAGCGAGGGGAGCTTCCCGGGCGATCCGGAACAGCTCCGGAGCACTGCTGTAGACGATCAACCGCGTTCGGTCCGGTGCCGCGCGGCGTGCGAAGTAGCCGTCGACGTACCACGCGACGTAATCGACGATCGGTTGCGCAGCCACGACCTCGACACCCGCTCCTGCGAGGTCGAAGCACTCCCGCAGCAGGCGGGGAAAGGAGCGAGCAGCCCACCCGTTTAAGTCCTCGACTGTCAGGCGATACGCCACAGGTGTCACCTCTCGATCGCGTACGCACCACCGTCAACCAAGTCGGCCACATGCTTTTCAAGGCGATCGATACCACTGTCCGCCACGACCGTCTTGGCTTCGGCTAGCAGCCGGTTGGCCCTGTTCTTGAACGGATCGCACACCGTCGGACAGATCGTCGGCAGCTGGTGGCGCAGCCGCTGGCGCTCCTGGCTTTCCCACACCTGAGCAAACGAGGTGTCGATGGCGCTGCCATAGCTGAACCCGCCGGGCCGCGGATGGTAGTTGCACGGATATAGGTGCCCATCCGAGCCGACCGCGGCCATCAGGTCGGTGATCGAACAGGTCGAACAGGTACGCGCCATCTCCTGAGGGTTGTCGAGCTGGTGAATCTCCACCAGCCGAAACGCCTCGGTCTCCACCTCGGCACGAATGCGTTCAACCAGACGCTTAGCCTCGGCGCGCTGCTGGTCGCTCAACGGTTGGGAGCCGGAGTTGTCCTGCTTCAACCGCAGTGAATCGACCCCGACCTGGCTCAAGAGGTGGGCGGCGTCATAGACCTCGCCGAAGTTCTGCGGATACATCACAAAGGAAGTGTTGATCTCCACCGTCGCCCCGCTCTCGCGACGTCGCTCGGCCAGGCGGGCCACGTTCGCCACGGCCTTGTCGAACATCGCCTGCCCCGCGGGACGTCCGCCGTACTTGAGGTCCGCATAGGTTTGTGGGGTGGCGGCGTCGATGCTGACGTGGACATAGGCGGCGCCGAGCAAAACCTCGATGACAGCCTCGTCCATCAGCACGCCATTGGTGAAGATGCCCACCCGCATGCCG
Source organism: Salinactinospora qingdaonensis (assembly GCF_039539445.1). Taxonomy (NCBI): domain Bacteria; kingdom Bacillati; phylum Actinomycetota; class Actinomycetes; order Streptosporangiales; family Nocardiopsidaceae; genus Salinactinospora; species Salinactinospora qingdaonensis. The sequence continues at coordinate 22,762 of NZ_BAABDD010000010.1, read as the reverse complement.
CGGGCCACCAGATAGTCGATGGCAGGAACCAAGGCACGCCGGGCGATGAGCGGCTCACCGATCAGCCCGGAGAAGGAGACGTTTTCGATGCCGAAAGTGTCGCGGTGTTCGCGACCATCATGGCGGTAGCGCGCCTCAACGCGATAGTCGACCAACTCCTGGGCCAATTTCATCATGTTCTCCGGCACCGCCAACGCATCGGGGAGTCGATCCGAAGCGACTTTGGCCGCGTCCAGCAGCACCAGTTCTTCGCGTTGGTCGTCCCAGATCTCCAGGGGGACATGATCGCCGATGCACCAATCGCAGCGCAGGTTGCACCCCGAGGACGGATGGATCAGAACCTCGAACGGGGGAACGATCTGGCCCTCCACCGTGGCGGCGAAGCGGCCCCACTGGCGGCGCAGCACGTCGAGTTCGTTGAATCTGCCGGGCAAGTCCGGGCGTACATGGGAAGACAAAGGATTGCCGGGAAGGGGGGCAGACACCAAGCGTCCTTTCGCTCGTTACCAGCCAACCGCTGGACGAAACTCCTCAAGCGCGGCCACGGGGATGCTCAAGCTCACGTCGCCGGCCGGCGCCCACGTAGACAATGCGGAGGCATCTGCTGACCGCGAGCGAACAACGCGTGACCACTCCGTGCTCTTTACCTTCGCTTGACCCACGAAAACACGGCGAGCTCAGCGAGCTCTCACGTCGAGGTAATGCCGTATTCCGCGGAAAAGCGGTGGGGAGGCGAGAACAGCAGGGGCCGCCCCGCTCCCGCTCCAAGACGCGTCTGCCCAGCTCGTCCAGGACCGTCTGGCGGATACGAGGCCACAGGCCCGTCTCGGTCCAGGCCTTTCAACCATCGGTGGGCGGTGGCCCGGGTGAGGCCGTCCATGCCTCGGCCTGCTTCCAGGAACAGCCCGAGGTCTGGACAAACAGCACAGTCGTCAGCAACGCCCGTTGGTCCACGCGGGGACGCCCGGTTGTGAGCGGCGGGGCAGCAGGGGGACACGATCTCCCGGAGTCCTTCAGACAACACGCCACTCACATTGCGTGATCACGCTAAGCCATAGAACGCCCTCGCAGAGCTTTTAAGATGAGTTCTTACTGCGGATCGTGATCAACGAATCGACACCGGTCAACTTTCGATCTCCACTTCCCAAACAGGGCTCAGCGCGGCAGTGATCGGCTTCCTTTAAACCAAGTGGGACACGGCGTTGAAGATGGTGTCGTAGACGTCGTCGAGTTCGGGGCAGCACAGGACTCCGTGGTCGTAAGCTTCGATCTCGCCGATTTTGCTGCCGTCGAAGTAGACCTCGTAGAGGTCGCACAGGCCGTCGTTGCCGATGTATTGCACGGCGCCGCGAAGCCGATCGGACCAGGTCGATGTGCCGCGCGACAGGATGTCGATGCGTCGTGTCATGCCGAAGTCGTCGGTTTTGGCGATGCGCCCGTAGAGGGTGCCGGCTGCCATGGTCATCCTCCCAGTGGTCTGTTGCCTTAGCAGGCGCGGAAGCTGATGGAGCAGCGCGTCTGGTTAATGGGGCAAGGCGTGGTATATGCGAGGGCTCGTTTTCCGCCTGGCGTAGATAGGGGTTGGGGGGCTCAGGCGGTGAGGGACGCCAGGTCGAGACAGGGCCGGCAGGCGTGGAAGATACGGCACTTGGTCGTGTCCTGCGCCTGCCGGTCGCGGCGACGGTCAGGGGCTTACCGTGTCGTCTCCTGCTCGTAGAGGGAGATGAGTTGGTGCAGGTCGGGGCCACCGATGAGTGTGCTGGCTTCGGCCAGTGCCTGCATCCGTGCCATGGCGAGTTGGAGTCCCACGCCCCACGTCATGGGGTCGGTGTTGGGCCAGACCTCGCCGCGTTCGGCGAGCATCTCGGCAACTTCGCCCCACGTTGTGAGGGCGAGTCGGGTGAGGCGGTGTCGTTCTGCTGCGCTGCTCATTGCTGAATCTCCTCTACAGGGCAGGTCCGAGTGGAGCGGGCGCGGTGGACATAGCTAGGCGATCCGCAGGTCTCGTGAACCACGAGGTGGGGTTGTCGGCGTCGTTCGGGCGCCTGCGAAATGGCCTCGGCCGCTGGAGAGGCGGCGGAGACGCTGTCCCGGCTTGGGGAGATGTGGCCGAGGCCACGAAGCGGCGGCAGCGGTCAGGGCGACGCAGAGGAGTCCTGTTCCGATTCGGGCTGCCGGTCTGGCGGTTCGAGGTTCTGGAGCGCGCGGAGGACGGTTTTGTGGCGACGGACCTGCTGGGCCAGTTCCAGGGTTTCGCGGCGTTCGGCCTCGGCGCGTTCCATCCAGTCGTGGCTGAGACTGTCGCCCACTCCCAAAAGCACGCGGGGTCCCAGTCCCCAGAGCACGACGTTGACGGCCAGGCAGGCGATGGCCTCCTCGTCGATGTCGACCGCGATCCAGGTCACCGTGGCGGGATCACGCCCGTGCTCACGCATGGCCTGTGCAGCGGCGCGCAGCATCCCTCCACTGCCGGCTGCTGGTTCGTGGACCGTTTGCCCTTCCTGGGGCGGCCCGAGCAGGCGGGCTATCGTGTCGGTGACGCTGGTGGGGGTGTAGAACTGGCCGCGAGCCTGAGCGGCTTTGGGACCGCGCAGGAGGGTCAGTACCTTTCCCAACAGGTCGGTGGAGCCTCGCAAGTCGGCATCTCCAGTGAGGTGGAGCTGGGCGCGTTGCAGCGCTACCCCGGCCACTCGCTTAGCCGCGCGCGTCGCGAGGTCACCCAGCGGACGTTCCCCGTGCCAGGGCCGCATGAGCGGCCAGACCCGGTTGACCAGGTCGGGACGGGCGTTGACGAAGATCGCCCATTGGGTACGCATGAAGGTGGCGAATCGGTCAGCATCCATGGCGATCAGTTCGCCGGCGACCTCGTCGCGCTGTTGGGCTGGAGGGGCCAACAGCGCGAGCGCCGCGACCACCGAGACGGGCACCTCAAGCTCGCCATGACCGTGTGCGTCGTGCCAGACGTCGTCGACCGCTTCAGCGATCGTGGTGGCGTGCTGGTGGGGCGGGCCAGCGGGAGGGGCGATCCCGGTGTTTTTGGCGCGCTTCTCGGAGTTCTGCTTCCTTTTCTTTTTCGGTCCAGCCATGATGACCACCTGATTCGATCGTACTTTTCAATGACAGGCGTCGGGCGGGAACGCGGAATCTGACACAAAGCAGAGGATTCATGAAAGGCGGTCGGCGCGTGATCTTGTGCGACCGGCCGTCGACGGGAATTGACTCCGTTTCTTGTCCCAGGCGGTGGCACGAGCCCTTCACCGCGATATGGGTGTAACGTGCCGCTGCGAGGAAACTGCTGTTCGACGGGGCAGCGATGCGCTACACTGAGCCCACTGGCGCCCCTATGGGTGTCAGATATCGACGCTCCTCAAGAGCGATCGAGGTTGAGGCCCGGCGGGTGAGTTGCCGGCACCCTTCGGGGTGTTTCACCCGCCGGGTTCTTTTTCTCCATTGATTGCGGTTAGAGTGGGACTAGATACGCTTCCCCACAGCCTTGACTATTCCACGGAAAGAACGCGGTGACGTTTTTCGGGAAGTGCTGTCGCTCGCGCCGGCTGTCCCGTTTGGGACACCGAGACAGCAGAGTCAGGTGCCAAGGGCGGGGATGCGGGCCGTATCGACGCGCTGGTGCAGGTGCTGCCAGTAGGGCTCCTCCTGCTGCCAGGGCACCCAGGCCACCAACCGATGCGCCGCCTCCCTGTCGGAGTCGGGGTGGTGAGAGGTGAGAACCTGCATCCCGGTGGGAGTGAGGACGTAGACCCACTCGATCCATAGCGGCAGGCACCCCTCGGTGTTGCCAGGGCAGCGGCACACCAGCAGCTGCGCAGAATCGTTTCGGCTGCCGTGGCAGTAGCAGGCGGGAAACCGGGCATGGTCGCTACTGTCGGGTTCAGCGAATCCGCTGTGGTCAAAGTCGGGCACGGTGAAGGGGTGCGGGCCAGCAGGGTTGATGATGGTGGACCAGCCGGCTGGGTGTTGCTCGACCAGGGTGGTCGCCATCGCGGCGTGGTCTCTGCCGAAGGTCTGGTGGTAGAGCCGGAACAGGGTCCGTCCCAGGCCGGCAGGGTAGCTGGCGAAGTGATGGTAGCGACCCTGCCAACTGTCGCCGGTGAGGACGGCGATCGCGCCACGCGTGCTCATGTGTGCTCTCCCTCCTTCTCGGGCGTGAACTGTTCGGCTGCGGTGGCTGCCTGGGTGATCTGGGCGGCCCAAGCCCGCGCGGTCGCAGGCGGCAGGGTGATGATGTGGGCGAGTTCGCGCACGTGGGAGACCCACAGCAGCACCTGACCGCGCGCGGGTTCGACTGCGGCGCCAACGTGTGGCGGGCTCGACTCTGGGGTGGACATGCCGTTCCTTGCCTCCTCTCGCTCGACCGGGCGTTGCGCTCTGAGTACGAGACAGGGCGGGGAGGAGGTGCGGAAACCGAAAGGCCGGCTTTCCGCACCTCGCGGGGAAAGAGGTCAGTCAAGACGGATGGGCATGATGAGGTGGCGAAACGCCGTGGGATCACCGAGCCCGTCGGGGGCGTCGGTAAGCAGCATGGGCGTGGTGGGGGTTTGCGCGTGCAACGTGACGGTTTGACCCGTGAAGCTGTCCAGCGCTTCGCAGAGGTACTGCGGATTCACCCCGAACTGTGTGGCCTGGCTGATTCCAACGACGTTGGCCGCCAGCCGCGGTGTGCTCACCTGCTCAGGCTGCTCTGACAGACGCGGCGCGACCGTCACCGACTCGGGATCGACGGTGAGTGTCACGGTCTTGGAGGCGTCACGTTTAGCCGAGAGAACGGCTTGGGCCCGCCTAGTCTGAGTGAGCAGTTCGGCGCGGTCGGCAACGATGGCGACGGGGGTTTCGCTGGTCAGCAGCCGAACGTAATCGGGAAAGTCACCATCGATCGAGCGCGTTCGCACCGTGATTTCACCGCACGTCAGCGCCACCATCGTCGGGTAGGGCTCCTCATCATGTTGCCAGCCGAACCCTACGTGGTCACCGGTGAACTTCTTGGCCAGCTTGACGAGCAGCCCGCCATGGACCAGCACCCCCGAGTCTTGCGCGGGGAGTGTGGAGGTGACGGGCAGATGCGCCACGGCGATCCGGTAGCGGTCTGTGGCTGCCAGCGTGAGCTGTGAGGGGGAAAGGTCGAACTTGACCCCTTCGAGTGGGGGCAGGGTGGCGTCTTGGCCCACAGCTGGCAGTACACGCTTGAGCTCGGTGGTGAAGACCTCGCGGTCCACGCGCGCCGTGGTGGGAGGCGTGGCGGGCAAGGTGGGGTAGTCGTCGAGGGGAAGCGTGGTCAGTGGCATGGTGGAATCGGCCAGTTCCACGGTGGCCGACGTGGTATCTGTCGCGCTGATCGTGACCGGCAGCCGCTCGGCTTCGCGTTTGCGCGTCCCTTTGACCAGCGCGTTCATCAGTTTAGTCAACTCGGTGTGGTCGACCAGAAGCCGTCCCTGCGTTGTAGCCGCTTCGGGGATACGGACGGAGATCGCGGTTTCGTAGTCGAAGCCGTTGAGCACGAGATCGCCGTTACTGCTCTCCAGCAGTACACCGGCCATGATCGGGACGGCGGTATTGGAGCAGATCGCAAGGCCGACGGTGGCCAGAGCGTCGGTCAGCCGGGCATAGGTGGTGTGGAAAACGGGTCGCTGCGTCTCGTTGTGGGTGTGTGCAGACCGGCTCACGGACTCGGTCGTGACACTCATTCGCTGCCTCCTACAGGCCAACGATCGTGGTTGCGAACCCTGTTCAGTTGTGGCTGCGTTGTGATTACTGTTCAGCCGCCATGGCGGACGGCTTGGACTCACAGCCGAACTTCCGTTGCTCGCCGGCGCGCTCCGGTGAAAGCGGAATAGCCATGGCTGTGAGGTGGGCGGTCGCAGGCGGGGGCGCGTGGCAGGGCGGGTGGTCCCGCCCTGCCACGCGAACGGGCTAACTCTGGGCTTGCGCGCGTGAAGCGTAGGGCTGGGAACCGATGACGTAGGTCCCGGGACGAACTGGGGTCAGCTCCATGTGCAGGGATGGCTCATCCGGATGCGGCACGTGTAGCACCAGGCGACCGGCAAGCTCGCTGTGGGCATCGTCGGGGATGCGTCGCAGCGTGAACGCGAATGCGCCTCGTGGGTCCCCGACGGAAGCGGTGACCGTGATCGCGTCTTGTTCGGGATCGGTCGTGATGCCCGCGTGGTTGCACCACGCCAGCGGGATCCGTTCGGGATCGTGGGGACCTTCGCCGTAATCGAGGCCGGTGTCGCCGGTGGGCTCATACTCGGGACAGCACGGCCCGTGGTCGTCGCTTTCGAAACCGTCTGGTGTCCTGGCCAGTTCGCGTGAACAGGCACGGCAGCGGTACTGCGGCGATGAGGTTTCCGTATCGGACTCCAGTTGCACCGTTTGGTCGTCGTCCTCCAACAGCGTGACGGGCTCACCGTTGACGATCAGGTCAGCAAGCATGACGCGCTCCATAACAGACAGCGGGAAAGCCGCGAATCGCGGCGCAGGAACGGGGAAATCGGGGCGGGGCATCCCGGGACCACTCGGGATGCCCCGCGGTGCGGTGTGGCCTATACGACGAGGAAGCCCACACGTCCCGTCACGCAGGCGGGGCAAGCGATCGTGGCACCGTCGACGTCGTCGATGGCGTCAAAGTCGAAGTCGTCGACGTCTCTGGCACAGTCAGGCCGGAAGTGCCAGGAACCGGCTTCAGCGATCCACCGGCCCTGGCAGGAGTCGCAGCCGGCCAAGCAAGAGGAAGCGAGAAACCCTTCCTGCTCGACCAGCCACATGAAGAGCACGTCATCCGTGATGTCGTCGGCACCCTCGCAGGCGGCATCGATCCCGGTAGCCCCGACGTAGGTCATCCCGAAGTCGCCCACATGGCCGACCAGGTAGGTACCTGCCTGCACAGTGTGCGTACGTTCGGTGATCTCCCAGCGGTCGGCATAGGCACCGAGAACGCCGCTCCAGCCATAGCGCACGCTCACGATGGTGAACGGGCACAGCACCCGGACCACTGTCAATACGCGGCCCTCGTCCAGGTAGGACTCTCCGATGGTTTCCGAGAACAGGTCGTAGGTTTCGGCCAGTCCCGCGCGCTCCATGTTGCGCAGTACCGCAAGCTCGTGACGATCTCCGATCTCGGGCCAATCGTCGTCATCGGGCAGACCCGGGCGGAAGTCGCCGCGGTCGACGGAGGCCGACGGCGGAACCGCGAACGCAGCTTCGCCGCAACTGGCTACGTGCATGATCTCGTCGAACCGGGAGCCACGCTCCCCATCGCCAGAGTCCAGCACCGCACGAATCGTGTCGCGCGCATCAACGGTCAGAGAGTAACGCGAGACGTCAACATCTAGCAGCGTCATGAGAAATGCTCCTCAAGCAGCTTCCCGAGGTTGATTAAACGCCAGACTTTGGGGTTGCCGTCCCATTGCCTGACACTTCCAATTCTAGTCGTTCATGCGCGACAGACAAGGATTCACAGCCAATTTTTAGACAGGAATCCAGGCCAGACACAAGGAATCGGAAACCCTTGACAAGCACCACCGAAGAAGCATCGACAACCAACCAGACAGCCAGCCATTCACCCCGAAAAGAAAAAACAAAAACCACTGTCGACAAAAGATTCCCAACCGGGAGAAGCCAAACACCGAACAGCCCCCAAAAACGATCCTAGCAACATCCGAATAAAATCGCCGCTCGCTGCCGACACCAATTTTTTTCGGGTGCCTGCGACACCGGTCCGGTGATGCGCCAGCGAAGGCTGCGTAGGGTTTGCCCTGGGGTTTTTCATTCGCATACTCCCACCGACCAGGATGGCGAGGGAAACGGCGGGGCCTACGGCGCCCCCGGCGGCAAGCCGGAAGGAAGCGTCGCCCCGGATCGATGATCCGTTTACCAATCAAGATCAACTAGCGGAAGTTGAATCACAGATGCCTCTAACACGGCCCAAAAATCACCAAAAAGAACAATCCCACACCCCGAAAACAAAGACCCAGACAACAGAAAGAATTAGCACCAGAACCGCCACTACCCCTCTGAAGAAAATAATTTTTCGCCACACTCGCCACGACAGAGGACAACCCCCAGGAACCTATCCACAGTAGAGGCCGCGCGTTCGCTCCCTCAATTTTTCTGTGGAGTTTCTTCTAGTAGTTCGCGCAGCCGAGGGTTGGGAGTGGTGCTGATCCGTCGCATTTCCTGGGCGTAGCGTTCGTAGCCGCGTCGCGCCGCTTGGGTGTTGTCCTGGGCCAGGTGGAGTCGGATCAGCGCCTCGTGGTGGTCTTCGAGGGTGGGATCCAGGGCGATGGCACGCTCCAGCATGGTCACGGCCTCAGCCGGGGCGTTCTCGGCGAGTTGGGCGGCATGATCGCCGAGGACACGCAGGAGGCGCGTCCGGATCTCGACGCGGAGGGGTTCGAGCCAGAGGTAGTCAGCCTCAGCGGCCACGTCGCCGGCGTAGAGCGCGAGCACATGCCGGAGCTGTTCGTGGCGCTGCTCCCCTGGGGCGGCCTGCTCCGAGGCTTCCAGGGCTGCGGTGAACTCCCACAGATCGACCGCGACCGTCTCGGCGGCGAGTTGGTAGCGGTCGCCGTCACGGATGACCAGGGGTGGTGGGTCCTGTCCCTGCACGGGGCGCAGGAGACGGCGCAGTGTGCTGACGGCGTCGTGGAAGCGGCGAGTGGCGCGTCGAGGCTCGTCCTGGGGCCACATGTCCTCGATTGCGGCGTCACGTCGCACCCCGCCGGGATGGACGGCGAGATAGGCGGCCACCTCGTAAGCGCTGTGGCGCCGTAGTTCCACCGGCTCGCCCGCCACGGTGATGCGAATCCGGCCCAACAGGTGCAGCCGCACGTCTCGCGAGCGCGGTGCTTCGTCGAGTGTGTCGGCCTCTGCTGGCGAGCCCTCACCGCTGCTGGGGACTGAAGCGTTCTCAGCCTCCGCCGCTGCTTGTGCCTCGACGTACAGGGCTTCCCCCGCAGGCTGCGAAACGTCGGGCTCGGAGGCGGCGGCCGGTGGCGGCCCGGAGGCGTCCTGGGTGACCTCAGGCGTTGGGGAGGTCGCTGGAGGCTGTTCGTCCAGCAGGGCGGCGATGGTGTCAGGAGTGACGGTAGGCCAGCGGAGGCCGTGGACGTGTGCCAGGGACGAACTGGTCTCGGTGATCACGCCGTTTTCGGAGATGGTCAATGTGTTGCCTGCCGGCCAGTCGCCCAGCACGAGTGCGGTGATGTCCAGCTCGGCCGTTGCGTGCAGCAGTGCGGCGAGATCTGCCTCGTGCTCCTGGTGCGCGGTGGTGATCAGCACCAGCGGAGGCGTGGTGGAAGCGGCCGGGGAGGTGGATCGCAGGTCGGCGATGGTGTCGACGCCGGCTTCATGGAGCCGGTGCTGGCGTTCGACCGACTCCGCGTGCAGCGTGGTCAGCGCCACCGTCGGCGAGGAAACCACCTCGACTCGGGGTGCGTGTCGTGCCTGCAGCGCCGTGCTGGTCTCCTGGCCCAGGACGAGCGCGGCGTCCGGGGCGCAGAGCACGATCCGTGGTGACTGCGGAGCCGCGTGGGGGCGGAGGGCGGTGGCCAGCACAGCGCGTGCGGCGCCGGTCGCGCCGGGGCCGGTCACGCCGACGCCAGGGGTGCGGGACAGCTCGACCAGGATCTGCTCGCCGACGCTGTCAGGGTCAGCGACAGCGTCGGGGGTGGGCGCCTCTTCCTCAGCGTCGTCGGTTGACAGCGCTGCCGCGCTCGCCGGGACAGGGGGCGGTTGCCGTTGGCCATCCTCGCCTGGCCAGGGTGGGGCTTGGCGATCTTTCTTGTATGCGTAGCGCCGGGAGGCAACCGTGGCACCGCTGGCCGCACCGACCGCAGCGCCTACTCCCGTTGCGAGGGTGAGCATGACGCCGGAGGGCAGTACCAGCGCCACAGCCGGCTGCTCGTTCGCACCGGCCGCGGTGGGTGCGGGTTCTGCACTGGGCGAGGGTGGCTCTTCGTCCGGTGTGGCGGGCTGCGAGGTGGGGGCGGTGGTGACGGTGTAGGTGATCTCGACCCGGCGCTGGCCGGCGTCTTCGGCTCCGGCGATGGGGTGTTCCTCGCCCATCGCACGCGTCTCGATCGGGGGTGCCCTGTCTGTGAGCTGCTCGCTGAGGTAGGTGGCGGTGGCCACAGCGCGGCGCCGGGACAGCGTGCGGTTGTAGTCGGCGTCGCCCGCGGTGTCGGTGTGGCCGGTCACCGTGATCGCGATGTCTGTGGCGCCGTGGTCACGGATCATCTCCACAGTGGGCCGCAGCTCCTGGCGCATCGCAGGCGTCAACTCCGCGGAGTCGTAGCCGAAGTGGTCGATGGTGCGGCTGCGTTGCACCACCTGTCCCCCGTGCACCGTGCTGTCGGGAAGCTCCTCGCCGACGGCGGAAGAGCCCTCAGTTGATACAGCACGCGGAGGAGACGGGGGCTGTTCGGCGGAAGTTGGGGTGGCTGCGGGCGGGATGGTGGCGTGGGCGGCCGGAGTGGTGAGGGTGGCGCCGATCGTGGTGGCGGCCAGCACCTGGAGGGGACCGAGCAGGCGCAGGCGCAGGCGGATCGGTCGGCCGCGCAAGCGGGCGAGGATCTCGGCCAGGAGGGTGAGCAGGTACAGGCCCCACGCGGCCCATAGGGCGGCGATGAGTACTGCGGTGGCCAGACCGGGTGGGAGAGAGCCGCCGCGTAGGTAGGCCAGCACGCCGGCGTAGGACCAGTCGAGTGCGGGCCAGTCCAGCACGGCCGTGGCCGCGTAGGGCAGGCCGGCCAGCAAAGCGACGGTGACCAGTAGGGCGCTGAGTCGGTGGATTCCGCGGAACACGGCGGCCTCGTCTCCAGACCGAAGGGGCTTCAGGGCGTGGTGTGAGGGCGGGCGGTGGCGGTGGCCTGCAGGGAGCGGGTGCCCAGCGGCAGCAGCGTGAAGGTGTGGTCCAGGCGTGCGGTGACGGTGACCGTGTCACCGTTGACCTGGACGGTTCCCTCAGCTCCGGCTTGGGTGAGGAACGTGCGTGCGGCGTGTCGGGCGGGGCGCGGGGTGAGGCGGACTGAATCGCCAGCGCGGTAGGCGGCCAGGTCGATCTCCTGGGCGCCGGCGCGGGCGGCCTCCTGGGCCAGTGACAGGGCACGGCTGCGGGTGGCCAGTGCGGTCCCGCCTTCGAAGACGAGGGCGAACAACAGCAGCAGCGCGGCGGTGAGGATGACGACGAAGGCAGTGACCTGTCCGGAGTCGTCGTGGCGGGTGCGGGTCATGGGGCGCTCCGGTAGGTGTCGACGACCGCGCTGGCGGTACCGGTGGCGGTGTAGGTGCCGGGCAGGCCCAATCCGGAGAGGTCGGCCAAGTCGGCGTGGCAGGTGAAGGTGGCGGTCACCGTCGATCCCGGTACCAGGCCGGCGGTGTCGAGGGTGAGGGTGTGGCCGGCGCAGCTCAGTTCGTGCGTACGCAGTGCGTTCGCCGCCGCTTCGCGGGAGGCGATCTCGGCGGCTGCGACGCTGCGTTGCAGGGTGGCAGCACGGGCGGCGGCGTGGGCGACGGTGTCGGCGGTGAACTCGGCCGAGACAGTGCGGTAAGCCAGCACCACCAGTAGGGCGAACAGGACGAGGGCGGGAGTGAGCAGCGCGAGTTCCACTGCCGCCCCACCCGTGTCACGTCGGATCTGGGTGTGGCGCATCATGGGACGGTTGCGGGGACGTAGCGTTCCACGGGAGCGGAGAGCTGCTGGCGCACGGGCCAGGTCATTCCCGGCAGCAGGGTGGGCACGTGGGCCTCGACTGTCACTTCGGCGGTGGTGGCGCCGCGCCGCACGGTGACGTCGATGTCGGTGAGCAGGTCACCAGCGAGCTGGGCGGTGGCCTGCTCGGCTGCGGCGCTGCCGCCGGCCTGGGTGGCCTCGGCGGTGCGGGTGGCGGCCAGGGTGTGGCGGGCGATGGTTTCGGCGGCGTGGCCGGCGTGGGCCCATACCGCTACCTGGACTACCAGCATGATGAGCAGCAGCATCAGCGGCGTGGCGATGGCCACCTCGGTGCTGCCGCGGTCGTCGCCGCTACGGGGTGGGTGGGCCATGGCCGGGTCCTCTACTCCAGAGTGATGGATTCGGCTTTGTCCATGACGGCCTCGGAGATCACGGAAAGGGCGCCGATGGCGAGGATGGCCAGCAGGGCGATGACGATAACGGCTTCGGTGGAGTAGCCGCCGTCGCCGCGGGGGCGGCGGGCGGCGAGGAACGCGGCGAGACGGTCCAGCATGAACAGGCGTCTCCCTTCAGTGCGTGGGGCTAGAGGCTGGTCAGGACGAGGCTGAGGGCGGGGTAGCCAATCAGGACCAGGAAGCCGGCGAAGAGCACGACCACGGGCAGGCTCATGCGTTCTGTGGCTGATTGGGCGTGGGCGTCGAGCTGGGCCAGGTGCTGGGTGCGCAGGGTCTTGGCTTTGGCCGCGAGGGAGGCGCGCACCCGGGCGCCGTCGGCGCCGGCCAGTTGCAGGCTGGCGGCCAGCTCGGCGAATTCGGGGACCTCGTAGCGGCCGGCCAGCTCGCGCAGCGCGGTCCAGGGAGGTTGGCGGCGTAGCGCCGCTGCGTGCAGGGCAGTGCGGATGCGGCGCATCGCCCAAGTGGGGCTGGCCTGGGCGGCTTCTTCCAGTGCCCCGTTGACGCCGGCGCCGCCGGCCAGGGCGATGACGACGAGGTCGGCGAAGGCGGCCAGCGTGTGGCGCAGGGCCGCGCGGCGTTTGGCCGCCCGGTCGCGCAGCGCGAGGTCGGGGGCCAGCCATGCCACCACGGCGAACAGGCCCCACATCACCATCGCCCATACAGGCGCAGGGGCGGCTCCGGCCACGGCCAGCGCTGTGACCAGCAGGGGTGGAGCGGCCAGTCCCAGGAGGGCGGCGGTGGTTTTCTCGGCCAGGTAGTCGGTCGTGTCGCGGTCGCAGGCGGCCAACCGTGTCCGGGTCCGGTCGGTGGGCAGGCCGAGGGCGGCCAGCACGGGCACGCCGAGGCGGCCGAGGCGGGCCGCCCACCCGCGTGAGGCCACCGCTGCCGTGTCCGTGGCGGAAGGGGCGGGGTCGGTGAGGCGTTCGGCCAGGCTGGGCCGGGCCCAGCGCAGGGCGAGCATCGCCCAGATCCCCGCGGCGAACAGCGCCCCGCCGAGCGCGCCCAGCACCGGCGGACTCACTGCGGCACTCCTTTCTGCTCGTGGTGGGTGGCGGACAGGACACGGGGGCCGACGTCGGTGCGGGCCAGCCGCGCCAGCCACGCCAGCGCCGCGGCCCACAGCGCGCCGATACCGGCGAGGACGGTCTGGCCCACCGGCCCGTCGTAGGGGTCCAGGTAGCTGGGGTTGACCAGCAACAGCAGCGCGGCCAAGCCGATGGTGACGGCGACGATGATGCGCATCGCGGTGCGGATGCGGGCCCGGCTGGCGGCGATACGCACCAGCATCGCCGCCTGCTCCCGAGTGGTTTCGGCCAGGCTGGACAACAGCGTGCCCAGATCGGCGGCGTGGCGACCGGCGGCGCTGGACAGCGCGGCGGCCACCAGGTCGGCGGTGGGAACGTCCACGACCGTGGCGAAGTCTGCGAGGGCCTCCTGCGGAGGACGCGCGGTGCGCAGCTCCTCGGTCAGCCGGGCGACCTCGGGTTGGATCGGAGCGGGCGCGATGGGGGCGGTGGCGGTGATGGCGTGCTGCAGCCCGGAGGCGCCGGCCGTCAAATCGCGGATCTGCTCGCTCCAAGAGGCCACCGCTTCGATCCGAGCCACCCGACGCTCATGGCCGCGATCTGGCCCCAACACCTGAGGCAGCCACGCCAGACCGGCCGCGGCGAGCACACCGGCCACCGGCCAGCCCGTGGCCAGCCAGGCCAGCACACCGCCCAGGGTCGCGGCACCGGCGCGCAGCACGTGGTGGCGGTGGAGGGCCAACCGCCGCAGCCGCAAGGGCGGGCCAGCCGGACCAGTTACGGTCAGGGCCACCAGCCACACTCCCGCCCCGGCCAGCATGCCACCGCCGATGGCCATCACGCTGGGGATCACGGTGCGCTCCCCTCGCCGGCCTGCAGCAGCCGGGCCGGGTCGAGCCCGCCGTGGACGAGCGCGTCGAGCATGTCGGGGCTCGGCGGTGCGGCTGTTCGCACCGTCCCGTCGTGGTCGCGGCAGTAGATCTCGTTGGAGGTCACCCGCTGGCCTTCGGCCCCGACCACCTCGCGCACGCTGGTGACCATCCGCTCCCCCTGTGGGGTGGCGGAAAGGTGCACGACCAGGTGCACCGCCGCCGCGGTCAGTAGCGCGCTGGCCTCCAGCGGGAGGCGTTCGCTGCTTTGGGTGGCGTAGGCACCGATCTTGGTGAAGGCGCCTTCCGAGGAGGCCGCGTGCAGGGTCGTCAGCGAGCCGTCGTTGCCCTGTGACATCGCGTTGAGCAGCGGCACGGTCTCGCTGCCGCGGGTCTCGCCCACGATCACCCGGTCCGGCGACATCCGCAGCGCGGCACGCACCAGGTCGGCAACCGTGATCTCGCCGGCGCCCTCGACGTTGGCCGGGCGCGCGTGCAGCGCCACACAGTCGGGGTGGGCGCTGCGGTCGCGTTCTAAGGCGAGCTCGGCGACGTCCTCCACGGTGACGATGCGCTCCGAGGCGGGGATCTCTGTGGCCAGTGCGCGTAGCAGTGTGGTCTTGCCCGCCCCGGTGCCGCCGGTGATGACGATGTTGCGCCGGGCCCGCACCGCCGCCCGCAGCAGCCCCACGAGGGTGTCGTCCACAGTGGCGGCCTCGGCCAGTTCGGCCAAGGTAGTGGTGCGGTGACGGTGGCGCCGGATCGAGACCGCCGGAGCGTGGGCGACCTCCATCACCGCGTTCAACCGGGAACCATCGGCCAACGGCATATCCAGGATCGGCGCGGCCGGGTCGAAACGCCGCTCCCCCGCCGGAGACTCGGCGGCGATGCGGCGCACCAGCGCCACCAACTCCTGACCGCTGGACACGATGGGAGAACGTTGTTCGCGGCGCCCGTCGGCGTAGCGCACCCACACCTGGGTGCCGGTGAGGTTGATGTTCTCGATCTCGGGCTCGTCGAGGAGTTCCTGGAGCGGCCCCAGTCCACACACCTGGGCCAGCACCCGGCGTGTGACCACCTGCTCGCTGGGGCCATCCAGCACCGCCCGGCCGTGGGCCAAAGCGTGCTGGGCGGCCTCGTCCAACACCTGGCGAATCGCCCGTTCGGCCTGCTCACGGTAGTCTCGGCCGGCCAGTGATGCGCCCGAGGAGTCCACCTGCGCGCTGAGGCGGCTCCTCACCTCACCGGCCACATACCGGGTCCATTGGGTGATCGCCGCCGCATACTCAGGATCGACACCCGTGGTGGGCTCGGTGACCGCGAAGGTCTCGGCTTGGATCATGCCTCTCCCCCCATATTGCGGACCGGTTGCTGGGTGTCCTGGGCAAGCAGGGCATCAGCCAGCCGCTGCGCTCCCGCCAACAGCGGACGACGATGGGGACGGCGCAGGCGCTGGTGACCGCGCATGAACTCCGCGCCCCGCCGGTCATAACCGATGCGGGCCCACACCGGCCTCGTCATCGCCCGCGCGATCTCGCCACCACTTTCGCGGTCTCCGATGACCACCAGCCCCAGCCGAGCCATCTTGGCGCCCAGCACCTGGGCAACTTCGTTTGCTCGCTTGAGTTGGGCCTGCTCGTCGGTGGTGACCAACAGGGCCACGTCCGCGGCGGCAGCCAGGTAGGCCGCCGCCGAACGCGGCATCAACCGGCCCAAATCCAGCACCACCAGGGAGTCCACGGCCGGGGCCAGCACGCCGGGATGCTGGGCCACCATGCTCACCACCCCGTTCGCACGGCCGGCGGTGACCGGCGCCACGCACACCCGTTGGCCACCGGCCAATACCTGAGTGTGGCGAAACAGATCCGGCGGCTGGCTGTGGAGCCCCTCGGGGCGCGCCGCTGCGGCCAGCTCCACCAGCCCGGGCGCAATCGGCATACGCCGCCACGCGGCCACATCCCCACCGCTGGCATCAGCCTCCACCAGCACCGTAGGCACCTCGCGTGGCCACATCGCGGCCAGCGCCAACCCCAGCGTGGTCACTCCCGGCGCTCCAGACAGCGAAAACAGCGCGACCGTGCGCATCACTGCTCTCCTCGCGGGGACACCTCGACCACGCTCAGGCTCTTGGCCGCCGCCGCCCGAGCCACCATGGCCGCATCGCCGGCGTCCACGACCAACTCCACCCGCGAACTGCCGCTACCCGTCTCACCTGGAGGGATGATCGACTGAACCCGTCCGGCCACCGCCTTCGGCGAACCCGCTGGCGCCGCGGCCTCTCCCGCTGCGGGGGTGGCCTGCCCAGCCTGCACAGCGCCACCGGTGATCACCACCGACACCGGCGCACCCGCCCGCAGCGAGGCGGGAAACTGGTTCGTGGCCAAAGCGGCCCCGACCACAGCCTTCCCCTCTCCAGGATGCTCCGCCGCCGTTCCCACGGCTGCCTGCGTGAGCAGCGCTCCCTGTGCCACGGGCCGTAGCACCGTCTGGCCCACCATCCGGTCCAGTCGCGCACTGGGCACCGCCGCCAACTCTTCTCCCCCGGCGATATCGACCACGCGCAGATCCCCCGCGGTCACCACATGGCCAGCCGGAAGGTCGCGGGCCGCTGCGACGACCCCGCTGCGCTGATCCACCTGCCCCAGAGCCACCACGACCGCCATCGCCCCCAGCGCCATCAGTCCGACGCCAACCGCCAGCCAACGCCATCGGCGCATCCCGGTCCCCAGCAGCCGCACCGGCGCCTGGCCGTTGCTCACATTGTCGGACCGGCGGGGGGCGGTTGTTCTATCCGTTACTCCTGCCATCTGGCCTGAACTCCCTCCATGCAGTTCAGGACGTCATTACCTAGCTCGTCGTCTCCACCAGCGCCTGGGATTCGACGACTTCGACCTCGGCGCCGGCCGCGGTCACCAGCGGGTCGAGCGTGCCGCCTCCGCCGTCGGAGGACTGCCAGCTAACCGCCCAGGTGACCTCTACTCCCAGCGCGTAGGTCCCCTGCGGCTGCCCGGCCGAGGCGCGGGTGTAGGTGTGGCCACAGGCGGGTGAGGCCGCCGCCGGATCATGGACCTGCGGGTTGTAGGCCACCCCCGGCCCCGCGCAGGCAACCGTGGTGCCATCGCCCATCGCCCAGTGCGCCCGCACCGGTGTGGCGGTGACCGAGACCGCTCCGCCCGGCACGGCGGCTCGGGCCGAGTGCGCCCGCCAGGTCTCCTCGCCCACCCACAGCCACATGGGCACCCGCACCAGCACTGGCTGGTCCAAGGGCGGCGAGGCCGCCAGTCGGGGTGGGGGAAGGCGCAACGAGTCACGGGCATCGTCGGCCACCGCCGCCGGATCCACCGCGGCCACCTCCGCCGTTTCGGCTTCGGCTGCGGCCCCACCGATCACCGAGCACAACGGGTCGGCCTCACACTCCGACTCGCCAGTGAGAACGGCATCGTCGTCCTCGGCCGCCGAGTCTTGCGAATCCGCCACGTCCCCACCAGCCTCTTCGCGCGAACGCCCCGGCGTACCGGGCTCCTCGTCCCCGGAATACGCCGACACCTCACAGCCGGGTCCACCCGAAGAACCACACTCGGCCCGGCCGAAGAAGTCCTGCGCATCCGCTGCCGCCACCCCCAATGGCGTGAGGACACACGCCGCCACCAAGCTTGCGGATATCCCTCCACGGTGCGTGATCAGTCGCATGAGCCGGGCTCCCAGATCCGCATCTCGCTGACCCGCCACACCAGCCCGTCATATGAAGCCGTGGCCTCGATCCGACGCGGCTTAATCTGCGAATCCGTCCGGTTCTCGGCAGGGATCCAGGCCGAGCCGTCGGCGCAATCCTCGATGTCCGCGGTGGTGGGGTTCTCTTCGGGGGCCAGGGATATGACTTCCGGGTTCAAGACCGGATCACCGGAATAAGTCACGCCTTCCTCGGCCGCGCTTTCCAGCGCCTGCACCATGAGGGCGTGCGCCTGCCCCTGGGCATAGTCACCAAGCTCGGGCGGCTCGGTCACCCCATCATGGGATGCATCAACCACTACTGCCCACATGCCCTCATAGGCCGCCAGCGCGGCTTCCTCCGCCGTCTGCGGAGCGCTCGACGAAGGCTCTGGAAAAGAGGGAGAGGGAGGAGGCGACGGGGCAGAACGGTCAGGCCCTGTCGGCGTACAACTCGCTGCCACCATAGCCACTACAGCGCCACAGATCGCTGCGGCGCCCCGATGCACGACAGCCATCTATATCCCCACGACGCGCACTCAACCTCACGTCCGGTATGGAGTAACGACGCTAGTACGCACAGCCATTACGGCCAAGGGAACACCAAAAACGCACCAGCCGAAAACAACGAACTAACCGACAAGTAAGACCAGACAGCTATGAAAGTGACCGTGAAGTTACCGCAGGGGAAAGCTCTATAAATAGGACGCCTTCCTTGATGAAAAGCCTGCGGCTGTTTCGAGGATGGGGCGCTGCAACCGTAGGCGAGCCCCAACGATGGTTTCTGTCACGTGGTGGCTGCTGTTGTTCAGATGGCGCTCTCGGGCGGCTCGGCTTCCTGGCCAGGCGAGGACTGGAAGGCGTGGGTGGGGTGGGTGAGGGTGGCGGCGACGAGGTCGATGATCGTGTCGAGGTGGTGGCGCCGGCAGGTCAGGGGCGGGGTGAGCCGCAGGCCCGTGCCATCGTCGGTGGCGCGGACGCGCAGGCCGTGGTTGCCGGCGATGCTCGCCAGCCGCCGGCCCGCGCTCGGGCTCTCGCCCGGCGAGGGTGGGTGGATGCTCACATCCAGCCCCTGGCTGTGGACGTGAGCGCCCGGGGCGAGGCGTTGGGTGAGACCGCGGTGGAGGTAAGCGCCATCAGCAATGGCTTTGGGGGCCAACTCGTGGTCGGCGATCGCATGGAGCACCTCGACGGCGACAGCGGCGGCCAAGGGGTGGATGTCGCCGGTGTCGTGGGCTTCGAAACGCGCTCGCTCCAACAGGCGAGTATCGACGAGGAGGGCACCCAGTGGGCCGAAGCCGGCGGTGAGGCTGTCGCCGACGGCGGCGATGTCGGGCCGATCCTCCGGATCGGTGAGGGTCGACAGCAGCAGGGGCGTGCCGCTGCGGGCCAGTCCGAGGCGGGTCTCGTCCCACCCCAGGATCACGTCGTGGTCCTGGCACAAGCGGCGTAGCTGCTTCAGGGGCGCGGTGGGCACCGGGAGCGCGGTGGTGGCGTGGACGATGATCGCGCGGACGGGGTCGGGGCGGGCACGGCGCAGCGCGCGTTCGACCCGCTCAAGCACACTCAGATGCTCGGCGCCGGCCAGCCGGGGGCGCGCCTCCGAGACGGGAACCGCGTGGGAGGAGGCCGCGGGATCGGCCAGTTCGGTGAGGTTGAGGGCCAGGGCCGCGCCGGGTGGCCAGGACAGATCGGCCCATCCAGCCTCGCCGATACTGGCCAGGGCTTGGGCGGCGGTTTCCCCGCTGGGAGCCAACGCCACATGGTCCCAGCCCAGCAGTGCACTGAGGTTGGCGGTTAGGTGGTGTTCCTGGCTACGAGTCCACGGTGGCGGCAGGGCCGGCAGGAGAGGAGAGCGACCCGCACTGATCTGCGGCTGCCAGTCATAGCCCAGCAGCACCCGGTCGCCGGCAACGCTGTCGGCGCCGGCAGTGGCATCCACCAGCCGGCGCCCCTCAAGTGTGCGCAGGTAGGGGCCCTCGCCACCGGCGGCAGTGAGCCACGGACCGGTCGAACGGGCGGGACGGAAACGAACAACGGACGACACGAAAAGACTCCTAGAAACAGCAACAGCACGAGAGGGAAAGGGCCACGGCGGCAGCGCCGACTGGGGAAGGACAGAGTCGGCCGGAGCACTCACGAGAGGCGATGGGCTCCGGGGCCTGCCGCCGCGGCCAACCCCCGGTTCGGCCCAGAACGCCGCGCCCGAGAGCGGGCATGGCTCGCCAGGGCCATAGGGGGCGTCGCGCTGCGATCGCCGCGAGGCTCAGCGCTAGGCACGCTGCCTCGCAGCGAACGCGCACAGCAACAACAGTGTTGGCAGTTGTGGATCGTCGAGGGCGGACAACGACAGATGTCCCGGCAGGAGAAACCTGCATGCCCCAAAACCAGGGGCCTCGACCGCCGGGAGGGTCCCGACCGTGACGTCACGCTGTACAAGCGCGCTCATCACGGCGGACTTAGCGTGTCAGTACGGCGCTAGAGCAATCGGGTGGCCCTTGGTCACGCCGCCGGTAAGGGGGAAGCCTCGGTGGGCAGAGGAAGCCCGACCATGACCTCCTTGCCGGGACTGCCACCGACCTCTGAGACGGCTGGGCGCACGATCAGGCTGAAGGCCGACTGGACGAGGAACAAGCCCCGCCCGCCGATCGCGAGAGGGTCGGGTGGGCCCATCGCCGCCCGCACCCGGCGTCGTAGCTGTTCCAGCGAAGCCACTCCGGCGTCGAAGAGCGCGAACCACAGCCAGCCATAGCTGGCATAGACCCGCAACTGCCAAGGGGCCGGAGCGTGGCGTTGGGCGTTGCTGGCCAACTCCGTGACGGCTTCCTCGACCGATTGCACTGTCTGTTCAGCGATGTCGAAGCCGTGGAGCAGCAGCCGCGCCTCTTTGCGCGCCAACCAGGCAGGCCGACACCGCTGCACCAAAACCAACCGACAGAACAGATGCTCAGGGCCAGGCCAGGGGGAAACGCCAGCGGGAACATCGCCCGTGCCGGCCGGTGACGAGTGGGGTATACAGGAAGAACCGGGGGTTTGGTTTCCGAGCATCGGAAACTCCTTCGGTAACGGCCACCCGGGACGCGGTCGAGCGCCAACTCATTGCACGCGTCTCGGGTGGCGATCTCTCGCGGCACGTCATGCCGCCGTTCCTTGAACTCCGCGTGAGCTGGGGCTCACGTGCTGCTCAGATTGACACACTCTCATCATAGCGTCAATATTGTTTTGCAATTTTGTAGATCGTTAACGGGAGGACTCGGTGTGGCGCAGCGCAAGGTGACCCTACGCGCCCAGTGGCTGGGCAAGCTCCTCAAAGAGCTACGCGAGCAAAACGCGATGACGCTCAAGGAAGCCTCGGAGTACCTGGGACGCGACGCTCCCGCCCTGAGCCGCTTCGAATCAGGCGTGCACCCCATCCGACGCGGCGATGTCTACGCCCTCATGGACCTTTACGGCGTCGAAGACAAAACCCAGCGCGACATCCTGCTCCAACTCACCGGCGAAGTCGCCAAAACCGGCTGGTGGGAAAAGTACAGCCACGACCTCTCCGGCGGGATCATCGACTACGTCTGGCTGGAAAACCGCGCTGAAAGACTGTGGACCTTCGACGTCACCCCTGTGCACGGGTTACTGCAAACCGCCGCCTACGCCGAAGCCTGGCTGCGCGCGGTTCGCCCCACCGCCACCACCAAACAGGTCAACCGTTGGGTCGAGATGCGCCTGCGCCGCCAAGAAATCCTCACCCGCGACGAACCCGCCCACCTCACCGCCCTGATGGACGAAGCCGTACTACGCCGCCCGGTCGGCCAACGCCAGGTGATGAAAGACCAACTCCATCACCTCCTCGATCAGGCGCAACGCCCCAACATTGACCTACACGTCCTACCCTTCGCCTCCGGCGAGCACAGCAGCCCCGACGGCGGCTTCGCCCTGATCAAAATGAGCGACCCCTTCCCCACCATCGCCCACGCCGCAGGCCCGGCAGGCACCCTCTATGTGGAGACCGACGATGCCGAACAACTAGTCTCGGTCTATGACCGGCTCCGCCAGGCCAGCCTCAGCACGGAGGACACGATCACCCTGATCGCCTCCATCGAGAAGGAACTGTAAATGAGCCAGACCACACCCGCCCCAGGCGCCACCACCCAACACGACCGCTGGCGCAAGAGCTCCTACAGCCCCAGCGGCGGCCCCAACTGCGTCGAAGTCGCCGACGCCGCCGACCACCACGCCATCCGCGACTCAACACGCCCCCACGCGGGCCATCTCGACTTCCCGACTCCTGCCTGGGCCACCTTCATCGCCTCGATCAAAAACACCGAACGCGACATGTAACGGCGCAACCGAGATGAACTCTTAGACACGTCAGTGGCGCAGCAACGCCCGAATAGCTCACGGTGGAGGACTCGGCCACAAAGCAGTGCGTGATCTTCTGCTCAGGCGGATGCCAGCGATCCCGGCAGCGGTACCAGGCGCTCCGCCCGCTTATGGCCGGCCCGGTAACCTTGGCCATTCAATATTGCGGTGCTCCGGGCACTATTAGCCGGTCCGCCCTCATGGCTCGCCAAGAGCTGGGCTGGCAGCCCCACCTCATCCCCGGCATCCTGGAGGAGACCGACCGTGGCCAGCCGTAGGTGGACCAAGTCCAGCTTCAGCACCGGCGCCAACAGTTGCCTGATATACCGCCCCGCCACCTCTGCCCCGCTGGTGGCCGACTTCACCCCGACGGCGAGAGGCGCATAACCACCACCGCCGCCGACTCCCCCACCCTGTCCTTCACCACCGAAGAAGTCACCGCATTCATCCACGGCATCCAAACCGGCCAACTACGAAGCTCTACCTTGACGGCCCACTACCCCCTGTAAGAACTGGTAACCGTCCACCTACAGCGGAGATGTCAACGTCGCCCGAAAGTGGACCACTGGGCGACGGATGAATGTTGACCACCCTCCACCACCAGTTTCTTCTCATCGCTTGGTCGTCCAGGCTCAGGTGCGGTTTCCGCCTGAGGGAGGTATCCGG